>JBBAWW010000031.1:11547-30406 GCA_040397035.1 Roseiflexaceae bacterium
ACGTAAGGGCGATTACTCCACGGCGTATATGCAACGATTTTTACAACAGATACATGTCAACTCGCCGTGGACAATCGCCCCATACGCCTCTGCGCCCTCCGTGTGCTCTGTGCGAGACAAATGACAATCCTCGTATGCCCTCCCCGTACCACAAATGACCTGTGCTAGAATAGAAAATACCTGCCGCAACGACAACCCCCAAAATCAAATTCTTGCCCGTTCCTGCAAAATCAAGTGAATTTCGCACCGTTATTCCCAGAAAGATCCACTATGCGTTACCATCGTGTCCGCATCCACGCCGTCGACGACCCCCAATACCGAGCCTATATCGCCAAAATCATGGCCAGCAAAGCCAATCACAAAGCCACCCGCCCCGCTAGCAACCGCTCGCTGTTTGGCGGCGAGGCTGAATTGATTGTGCGGGAGTGGTTGGCGCAATTCCATCCCTTGAGCAATCGTCGTTATGTCGAATACGACGAGCGGATGGGCAAACAACTGCAACGCAAATACCGCGAACTCGATGCGGTGTATGAATACGATGCCCAGCATTACCACGTGTTTGAAGTCAAAGCCACCTCGCAGGTACGCAGTATTGGGCGCGGGTTACGCCAACTCAGCGAAACCCACAGCATTTTGCGCACCGTGGTGCCCCATGTGGCCCGGACGTTGATTTTGATTGACACGGGGATTATTAGCGACGAAGAAGTCGTGGCGTTGATGCAATCCGATGAGGCGCCATTTCACGCCCCTGCCACCATACGCAGTTTTTTTGTAGAAAATAATCACATACCGCTCGCTGACAGCGCTGATTACCAGCCCGACCGCCAGGTGGCCGTGAGTGTGGTACGCTTCCCGCTGGCCGATATTTGTGCCTTGGCCGCGACCCAAGCAATCGAACTGCACCTCGATTGGAGCGACGAAGACGAAGATCCCGAAGAAGTCGAAACCCCCGCCCCTACCACCTATACCTCACACGATGCCAGCGACACCAGTGACGACGATAATCCCTTTGCGGCAGCGCTGCGCCGCGCCATGGATCAATCGTAGCGGGTAGTCACTGATTATTCGTCATCGTACGACGGGTCATCGTCGTACTGGTCGTCATCCTCGTACGGTGGCTCATCGTCGTTTTGATTGGCGTAATCATCATCGTCGTCGGCCAATAATTCGTTTAATTCGGCGGCATAGCGGGCGGCTTCGTCCTCGGCTTCAGCGTCGGCGAGTGATTCGGCTTCGTGGGCGGCTTCGTCCTCGGCGGCTTGGGCAATCACGGCATTGGCCATCAACCGGCGCATGGCGTAATATGGGTCATTGGTCATGATGACACCTCAGTATTTTCAGCGTTACGTCATCATATCACGAGTCACCAGCACCACCTAATGACTGAGGCCATCGACGCGGGGATGCACGCCCAGCAGGGTGGAATCGACCCATAGTGCCAGCGAAACCCAGGTCACAAACAGTACGATGGTGGCAGCAAATACCCAGCCGGCTCGGCCATAGCGGGTCAGGGGTGCGAGGCAATATGCCAGCCCAATGGCGATGAGCGGTACTGCTAGATAGCCGTAGCGTACTTGGTAGCCGGTGATAAGTTCGACGCCCAACCAAAAAACAACCGTCACGGCCCAGGCCGGCGCTAGTTGTGGCAGACGCCGCCAAGCCACCAGCATCAAGAGGGGTGTAAGCCACCACGCAAGTGGCGCAAAGCCCACGGCCAGGCCTTCTTTGATTTGCGCCAGCATGTTGGCAAAGCGAAACGGCACAACGCGGGCGACGGTGGGCGCCGTGTGGAGTAGTGTCTGTAGGTAATTGAGATAGAGCGACGTGGCCGACAACGGCAACGCCACCACCGGCAGCCAGCGCCACCACCACCCCGAGCTCCCGCGATCTGCTTCGCTGACCCGCAGGCCGATATACCACACTGCAATAATCAACACTTCGCCGATATGCGTCCAAACCACCCCGGTCATGGCCACCCCCGCCAACACCGCCCCCCAGCGATCGCGGCGGAGCGTGGCATAGACCACCACAAACGCCAACAGATGGGCCAGCACTTGGGGCATAAACGCCCACCACAACACCGCGGTGGCGATAGGCATGGCGAGAGTTAGTAGTACTGCCAGTGTGGCAGTGCGCACGGAAACCTGCAACTGGCGCAAGCTGAGCCAGACCACCACTGCCAGCAGGCTTTCGGCGCACACTATCACCACATGCATGGCGAGATCGAGTCCTACGACGGCTGCCAGCGCATCACTTAGCCAATAAAACAAGGGCAAAATCAAGGCCGGCCGACCACTAAATTCGAAGGGGTGGTCAAGTAACGTAAATGATTGTAAGCGGTGAAACTCGCCTAAGCGTTTGGCGTGTATCAAAAAATCATGGCCAGCAAAAGCTGGATACACCACCAATAGTAGGCGCATACATACCCAACCCGCCACGCCAAATTGCGCCAAGGCTGGGATGCGTAGCCAGCGCATCAGTACAATCGATAACGGGACAAGCGGCAAAACCAATGCCCAGGCAGTCAACCAGGCCGCAGTCATACTTGCATTGATTATGATGGCGCCGGCAAACACCAGCGGCGCCCCAATCACCCCACTCAACCACGCAACCACCCCATGGACACGTAACAGCCACGCGCTGACCCATATAATCAACGCTATCCACAAAAGCACCCCCAGCCATGACAATGCGAGAGTATTGGCGGAAGTCATCAACAACGTCACTGACCGCACTCGGGCGCCCAATTGACGCTCGTCAGCAGGGTGGCTAAATGGGGGCACATGCATGTGGACGGTCGTGTCTGTATTGGATTGGATGAGTGGTAACAATAGCGAAATATGACGCGTTTGTTGCGCAACGATTGTTTTGACCATAACCGAGCCACTTTGCAATGATACAGGCACCGTACGCCCCGAATCACTCACAATCATCTGCATAATTGACATGGTATGTGCGGCCACACCAGCGATACGGATGGTCGAATTCATTTTGCTCCAATGATACAATCCGACATCATCAGTTTGACTCGCATAAAACCCTTGGAGAGGCGATAATCCATTGCCACCCCACGGTAACAGCATTTTGGTAGGCCATATCGCACCATAACCGACGACACACACCACCATCACCGCCATCACCATGACGAGCCACGTCATGGTTGGATAAATGAGACTTCGCAATTGTTGCATACCAAACCTTTATTTATATGCCCTACCGCGGCAGATAATGTCTCATTTGCGTTCATTAATGCGTCAGTCCATCGATACGTGGTTTTTGCAACCCCAACACCGCATCCACCCACAAACTCAACGATACCCATGCCACAAAGCCGATACACACCCCCACCAACACCCGGCCGGCCCAGCCTTTGCGCCAGATAGGCACCAACACACTCGCAAGCCCCGTCGCCAACAGGGGAGCCGCCGTATAGATGTAGCGTACTTGGGCTTGGGTGACTAATTCCACCCCAAAAAAGAGCCCAGCCGTCAAAAGCCACGGCAGCGTTGTCCGCCACGCGACCCGCACGGCCACCACCACCAACAGCACCACCGCCAGCCACGGGAATGGCGCAAATCCCACCATGAAGGCCGTTTGCATACGCGGCCAGACACTTGCCAAATCGGGGTTGATGAGTCCTGCCTGGCCATTGCCGACATTATTGAAAAAAAACGACGCATAAATAGGAATAAGCAATACCCCGGCACCCAGCACCGGCAAGGTGCGGAGCCACCACGCCCGCGTAAAGCGATCGGATTCACACAGCCGCAATAATCCGTACCACACCGCCGCAATCATCGCCTCGCCGATGTGCGTCAACGCCACCCCCGCTAACACGCCGGCCGCCAGATAGGCGCCCCGTTGATCACGGCGCACCACGGCGTACGCAATCACCACCGTAAACACGTGGGCGGTGATTTGTTGCATGAACGACCACCACAACACCGCCGACGAAATCGGTACGCTGAGCACTAAGAGTCCCGAAAAAAGCGCCAGCAACGGCGTAACCCCGCTCCGGCGCAATAAGGCCCACACCGCCAGCCCCAAGCCAGTTTCACACAGCACGATAATCAGATGCATGGCGAGGTGGTAGCCCAGCAGACTGCCTACCCCATCGGCCAGCCGGTAATACAACGGCAAAATCAACGACTGCCGGCGCCCGAATTCATAGGGGTGCGCCGCCATCGTCCAACTGCCATCACGAAACAAAAAAACTCGGCGCAAATGGATGAGATAATCGTGGCCTGCAAACGTGGGGTAGGTGATGCCAATCAGGCGTAGGCTCAATACCACCACCCAACCCTGTACCAATGCCAGTGGCGCAAACCGGCGCACCAGCCACGCCCCCAGCGGCACCAGCACCGCAATCCCGGCCCAGGCCGGGAACCATTGGCCGAGATTGACCATATCACTCAGGGTCATCGCCAACAGCACCACCGGCCCATAGATGAGGGCGCCGAGCCAGGCCCAGCGCACCCCCACCAGTACCATCCCCAGCCCGGCACCCACCACGCACAGCCACACCAGCAGTCCCCACCACAGCGGAGCCGGCCAGGCCCACGCATGCCCACCGAGGACTATTTGACGCATGCGAATCCCCAAGGCACGTTCGTCGCCAGCCAGCTGGATGACAGGGGTGGTGAGGGTAATCGTCTGACTACCGCGCATATCGGTATGGGGTAACAACAATGACACCACGCGGGTCGATTGCGCCATCGGCACCTGCACCAGCATCTGCCCGGACTCAATAGTAGTGGTGACGGGACGGGCCGAATCGGCAAATATCAAGTGCACTTGTGGCATTTGTTGCCACGGCGTATTGGCCAAAGTAATAGTAGCAGTGCCAGCCGTCCAGCGTGAATGCACGCCATCACTCGCTGTTTCAGGGGCATAGAAATCGGTCAGCACGGTGGCAGCCCGCGGGGCTGCCACTGCCACCACAAACCCCGCCTGCATGCGCCAGCCCAACACGGCAAGTGTCGCGACACTGCACAACAGCACCACGATGATGCCAACACCAAATTGGGCCCATAAATTACGGACGCGTTCCCCCATCGGCATATCCTGTCATTTCAAGGTAGCCATTCCCTTGGATCGGCTGATTGGCGCGTTGCCCCTTGACGGCTACCGCCCCTTCCCAATAGCGTACCGTGACCGCTAATTCTTGGTCTGCCAGTAGCGGCGTCACCGTCACATCCAACCCCAAACGCGTAATCGTCATCTGCCAGCTAGCCGGGTACGTTGCGCCGGTATGCGGGCTGGTCCATTGCCCAACCGGTTGCAAGCCAATATCGGCGCTACTCAAGGTAGTGACTTTGCCACTGGCATCGCGCCACGAGCCGCCACTATAGGAGTCGATACTGCCATCGCGGCGGCGCAAGTGGTAAAGCATCACATCGCTGCCATCGTCCAAATGCACGGCAAACCAATCCCAACCCACTTGATCGGCGGCCAAGGCACTCGTACTCCACTCACGATCCATCCAGCTCGTCCCCGTCACCTGATACGCCTGACCGGCGATGGTCAACGTGCCGGTAGTCGCCATGCGTGGTACCGAATAATAATACGACGCATTGCCCACTCCCGCAGATTTTTGGCTCAGGCCAGCGTTACCTTGCAACACCGGCGGCATACGATTGTCCAACTGCAAATCAAGCGCCACCGCCCCGTGGGCAGCCCGCAACTGCATTTGCGCCGCATCGGGGGTGCTACTCGCGACCTGCCAATCATCGAGCCAGACCTTGAATGGGGCAGCTTGGGCACCAGCGATACCCAGTGCATCTCGGTTAAAGCGTTCGTAGGCAAAAAACTGCTGACCGGCGACATCGGTGACGGCCAAATGCGCCATATATGCCGTCGCCCCATCCCACGCCGACTGCGGCGCTACGCTGGCATTCACCGTGGACGGACGGAATGCCGACCGAAAAATCGTAAACTGATAGCCAAACTCGCGGCCACTGACATCACGCAGATTGCCGGTATAGTACCACCATTCCACGGCATAGCCGTCGTGGGGGCCATGGTCAGCGGGGAAGCTAAATTGGCGCGGTTTGTCGGCCCGCAAAAAGCCCGTCATGTCGGTACGATTGAGGCTTTCGGCAAGTGTCAATTGGGTTTGTAGGGGGGCTGCCGGTTGGGCACCACAGGCCACACACAGCCAGACACAACTCAGCCATATCCAAAAGGATTTCATCGGCGTATCCTTGTTATTCTTCACGTAATGCCAGCGCCGGCGCGACCCGCGCAATCCGCCAAGCGGGCACAATCCCTGCCAGCAAGGCCGCCACAATCGCAGTGACCAAGGCGTTGAGATAGATATGGGGCTCAAAGGCAAATTGCAACGTCCAGCCAAACGAAATCCGGTTAATCACAAAAATCAGTGCCCACGCCATGGCCGTACCTACCGGCAAGGCCACTAGGCCGGCGACTAATCCCATCAAGCCCGTTTCACTCAGCACCAATTGCCACAGCTGACGCGGATCGAGTCCAATCGCCCGCAACATGCCAAATTCACGCACCCGCTCGAGTTGCATGGCGGTCAGAGCTGCAAAAATCCCCACAAAGGCCACAATCGTCGCCAGCAGTTGCAACACGTTGGTAATGGCAAAGGTGCGGTCGAGGATAGCCACTGACGATTCGCGCAAGGTACGGTTCGAGCGTACCAGCAACGCCGTAGTGGGGAACTGATCACGGATAGTGGCTACCATCGCCTCGCTATCGGCATCTGCCGGCAGATAGACGCCCAGTGACGAGAGATGCGGGTCATCAAAAAACTGCTGGTAGCGCTCGATGGGTTGCATAACCACACCCAGCTCGGTGCCATAATCATAAAACACCCCCACAATCGGCATCGCCACATCACCACGGTCGGTACGCATGGTAAACGTATCACCCACGTGCAAGCGGTGACGCAACGCCAACGGCTCTGAGATGATAATGGCGTCACGATTAAAGGCCGGCCAAATCTGGGCGGGGTCGCCTTCGGCCCACAAAAAGGCCGCATGGTCGGCCTCGGTCACATCCAAGGCAATCTGCATCACCGGCGTAGTGTCAGTGGGGAGCATGGTACTGCGGTAGCGGCGCACACGGTCGATGCCAGGCAAGGCAGAGACCTTGTCGTACACCCCCGCCGGCAACGGCGTATCGAGGCGATTGGCGGTAATCGCTGGCGCCGACACAAACACGTCAGCCCGAATAGTGGTAGTCAACCAATCGACCACCGTCAACCGGAAGCTGGCCACCATCAACCCCACTGCAATCGTCACCGCCACCGCAATCATCAAGGCGGCCACCGCCACGGCGGTGCGACTGAGCGAGGTCACCACGTCACGCACGGCCATGCCCGCAATCAAACCAAACAACCGCACTGCCAGCGGGCGGACGAGCGCCATCACCGCCACCGTAGCGACGGGGGTGACCATGGCCGCCCCCAATGTCAACGCCAACAAGCCGACATAGCTCGCCAAGATAAACGGGATTTGCCACATTACCACACCGCCAAACAGCATCGATGCCAACCCCAACCAGCCCAACACAGGCACCAGTCGGCGGGTTTGCTCTTCATACGAAGAGCGGCGTAACACGGTACGAGGCGGAGTGCGGGCTGCTTCCCAGGTCGGGATGGCCAGTGCCACCAGCGATGCGAGTAGCCCTAGTACCACCCCTTTGAACAATGGCCAAAAGGTCAAGGTGATGGTATTGACTGTCACCACAAAATAAATATCGTTGATGGTGCGGGCTACCAAACCCAACAACAGTTGGGCCAGACCGATGCCTAGCCCAATTCCTAGAGCCGTCCCCAGCACGGCGATGACGCTGCCCTCGACGAGCATCAAGCGGGCGATTTCGCCTTGCGACACCCCCAAACAGCGCAACGTCCCTAGCAACGGCCGGCGTTGCACCACCGCAAAGGTCATGGTGTTGTAAATCAAAAACATCCCCACCACCAGCGCCAACAGACTTAGGGCATTGAGATTTATCTCAAACGAGGCCGTCATCTCGGTGGTGCTCTGGGCGCGCTGGGTGGGGGTGGTCATGCGCACGCCGGGAGGGAGGATGGTGGCCAGCTGTGTGCGCACCGCCGCCCCACGGGCATCAGTAGGGATAATCAGGTCGATACGATCGAGTTGACCTACTTTACCCAGCCAGCGTTGCGCCACACTAATATCGGTAATCAACAAATCATCGAGAGCCCGTTGGGTGGCGGCATCGTTGGTTTCGAGCAAACCCACCAGCACCATCGCTTGGCGGGCGCCGGCAATCGTGACATACACCGGTTGCCCGAGGGTAGCGCCCAGCACTGTCGCCGTCCCCCGGCTCATCAGCACCGCATCGGGTTGGGTCAACAGTTGCGCCACGCCACCACCCAGTCCATTACCGGGGGTTAGTTCGGGACGGAAGGGCGCTTCGCTCAACGGGTCGATCCCGAGGATTTGCAGGGTGTGGGTGGGGGTCGTAACACTGGTGGCATAGCCTTCTACCACCGGCGCACTTTCACGCAGGCCCACATCCACGCGGATCCGCCGAAATACTTCTTCGGGGATGCCGTTGGGACCACCCGTCAGCTGGTCGGTGGCGCGGCCTGTTACGGTGGCAGTAGAGAGCAAAAAAGCCCGCCGGGCGCTTTCGTTGGCGATGTCGATGGCAATCACCACCGCCACTCCCATCGCCACCCCTACAATCGCCAACAACGCTTGCCACGGACGGCGCAACGGCCAGCGCAAGGTACTCAACCACAATACGCGCATCATAATTGCACACCCGTGGCATCATCAACCAAATGTCCCGCTTGGATGCGGACCACGCGGTCGGCGCTGGCCGCTACTTCACGGCTATGGGTCACCATCAGCAAGGCCCGACCAGCGGCACCAGTGAGGTGGGTCAGCAACTGCAAAATCTGCTCACCAGTGTCGCTATCGAGGTTACCCGTCGGCTCATCGGCCAATACCAACAATGGGTCATGTACGAGGGCCCGGGCCACCGCCACTCGCTGTTGTTCGCCACCCGACAAACGGTCGGGGGCGGTGGCAGCGCGGTCGGCCAAACCCACTTGGTCGAGCATCTGCATGGCACGGGTATGGGCGGTAGTGCCCATAATCCCGTTGAGTTCGAGGGGCAACAACACGTTTTCAAGCACCGTCAAGGTCGGCACCAAATTATAAAACTGAAAGACGAAGCCGACGTGTTTGCGACGAAACTGCGTACGAGCTGCTTCGCTCAGCTGATTGATATCGCTGCCACCGATGATGACATCGCCGGCATTGGCGTAATCGATGCCACTGATTATGTTAAGTAGCGAACTTTTACCAGAGCCACTTTTGCCCACCAAGGCCACCCGTTCACCGGCCACAATGTGCATATCAACGCCATGGAGCACTTGACGGCGGGTGGTACCTTCGTCGTACCATTTTTCGACATTTCGCAAATCAACAATCATACTCATACCGATTCCTGTTCACTTTTTTACCCTTTTTATAGCATACCATATTGATTGCGAAATGTTTCACGATATGTGGGTAAACCATGAAACGACGTAAACCTGCTAGTAGGTGCGAGGCATGCCTCACACCTACTAGCGCACGCGCACCCCTGCCGGCGGCACCACGCCTGGTCCATACAGCACGTAGTTGTACCATGGGGCATAGCTGGTGAGAAAATTATCATCGTGCAACAGATTCCCGTTCGCATCGTTCACGGTACGCATATAGCTGACCTTCATGCCGCCACGCCCCACCACCAATTGGCGAGTCGAGCCACGCTTTATGGTCGGATCATATTGCCAGATTGGTTTGCCTAGCTTGGTGACGCTACTCACAAAAGGACCATCATAGTGCACCGTGCGACCATCTGGCACCCCCCAGAGTTCCACGGTAAAGCGCATATTGGCGGGATCGTTGTGGACAACCAACAACAATAGACTGGCACTATCGTTGACAAAACGGAAGTCAACCGTGGGTTCGAGTACAGTGGCATCAAATCCGAGAATATCTTCATACGTTGTCACCACATAGGTATGTGGCACCCGCAACGTAATCGCAAAGCCGCCGTTGCTGGCCGAGCGGAATACCGTGGTAGAGACTTGGCACAAGCCGCCGCCGATGATTTTGCTTAATTGGCCGTTGATGATGCCATAGCCTTCGACAAAGTCGGTATCAACAAAATTACTACTTTTGAGGAAAGAAAACTCCGCTCCCGCCGGTACAATCGTCCCATCAATCATGGCGCCCGCACGAGCGATATTGGTTTGTTTGGCGACGCCGGCACCTTTATACGATGTCGTGGATGTTGCCACCCGTTGCAAGCCCGGCATATGCACCGTATATTGCAACAGGTCTGGTCGTTCTTGCAAAAACGCACTCCCGAGATGGCCGATGGCAATCGTGGTTTTATTACGGGCCCGGTGGATCTCAAGCCGCGCGCGTTCGAAATATTGTACCTGCACCGCTTCGCCCTCGATGTTTTGCGCAAAATCTTCAGACAACGGGTACCCAAAAATAGCTAACCCGCCGTTTTTTTGCCAAAAATCACGAAACAATGGACTCAACGTGTGCTGCGTAGGTGCAAAATAGACGAGATCATTCTTTGGGTCGGGAATCCCTGCAAAAGGGGGCAACGCACGGTCTTCGGCTGTCAATTGATCGACAAAATGCGCCCCAATCCGCGTCAAGTGCACGTCGCTGGTAGCATCATGCCCAACCGGCACCTCAAAGCGCGCCCGCTCGAAATATTGCACCCGCAAACCACCATCCGAAATAATCGGCGTCAACGGCAACCCAAAAATCGCCGTGCCGCCATTTTCTTCATAATATCGCCGAAATGTGCCATGCAGGTATTGCCCAGTTTCACGGTAATACAATACACCTACGCTAGCTTGATTGACATCCACCGCCGCATGAATCTGCGGAATATACTGCGGATCTGCCATTGCACCAGTTAAACAAATCAATATCAACAGCAACACAATAAATTTTTTCATACGATCCTCTACACGCATCCATCAAATCAAGGTACGGATTTTTTGCAACCCCAACTGCACGCCATACCCCAGCCCAAATTTAATAAACACACCAATTGTCACCCTAGTATAGCGCATCCCTTCGGCGTGTTAAATATGCGAGTAGGATTACCATACCTACGCCAATCTAGGCGGCTCGTTGGTGGTGTGGCGGTGCATTGATACGCCCAAGTGCCAAATACGAAGGATGAAATATAAAGTTGGCAGCAGGAAGTAACGAAGGTAGTCAATACAAATTAGTAGCGATGATTTCATACTTCAGACTTCACGTTTTCTACGTCGTTTTGTGTTGGTGCAACACTAACCGCAGTCGTTATTTTCCGCCAGCGTATGGTGCATAGGGTACGCAATGGGTGCGCTACGCTTCGTGGTGTACCTATCCTATGGCAAGCCGAGGGAGATTCCACGCTATTGTACAGACGCAGCAGGCTGCGTCGCTACGGTTGCTATCGCAACCGGCATGGAATGTGACCGAGGCAATACACATCAGGCCGCGCTATCGATCCGAACCGCATACATTTGTAGATTACGGTATAATTCAGCCATACTCACCATGGCCGTAAGGAAATAATGATGCACAAACCACTAATCGGGATTGCTGGGTCACACGCCTACACCAGCACCTGGTCGCCCCCCCAAGTCGGTGCACGGCGCTCGTACATCGATGCCATCATCGCCGCCGGCGGAGTACCATTGCTGTTGCCACCCGTCGATGCCAGCAATCATGATTTACTCGACGCCTACTACGACCACATCGACGGCTTGTTGTTGCCGGGTGGTGGCGACATCGACCCGGTGTTGTATGGCGCCGACAAGCACCCCAAAACCGATAACATCGACGCCTTGCGCGACTATAGCGAGCTCTATCTGGCCCGCAAAGCCACCGCCAACGGCAAGCCGATTCTGGGGATTTGTCGCGGCTTGCAAGTGCTCAATGTGGCCCTAGGTGGCACACTCATCCAAGATTTGCCCGACGAAGTAGGTGGGCCGTTGGTGCATAACGAATCAGCCCTCAAAGAAGACTGGCTCCACATGGCGCACCCGTTGACGCTCAGTCCCGATTCGAGTTTGGCCGACATGTTGGGCACCACTACCATTGCCGTCAATTCGCTCCACCACCAAGCGCTAGGCGAAGTAGGCCAAGGCTTGCGGGCGGTGGCCTGGTCCGAAGATGGCGTGATTGAGGCAGTCGAGGGCACGGGTCCCAACTTCATCGTGGCGGTCCAATGCCACCCCGAGACCCTGCGGGGGACAGCCGACCCGCGCTGGCAACAAATGTTTAACCGCTTTGTGCAGCGTTGTGTGCACTTTGCCACGGCCTAATCCGCACCCTCGGGGAGCCCATCATGTCGGCGGAGGGGACGGCAACCGAACCATATTTGGGGAACGTATTCACCGGTGCCGCGTTATTTTTTTCATCATAAAAAGGAACACACAATCATGACCAAACGACCTGTAATCGGCATTCCATGCCGCCAAGCGCTCAACGAATGGGGCGGGTTTGCATTAGGGAATTCACCAACGTATTTGCAAGCAATTGAGAAGGCCGGCGGCTTACCGCTCCTGCTGCCTTTGTCCGATGAAACTGGCGTCCTCGACGGCTTGTATGAAATAATCGACGGGTTGTTGTTGGCCGGTGGCGTTGATATTCACCCTGATGCATACAATCATCCTCCCCACGAAAAACTGGGAAGCAACAATTTGCTCCAAGATAGCAGTGAACTCTATCTGACGCGGCGGGCCATTGCCGATGGCAAACCGATCCTCGGGATTTGTCGCGGTCACCAAATGCTCAATGTGGCAGCGGGTGGCACGCTCTATCAAGATATTCCTTCTGAAATCGAGAATTCATTGAGCCATACCTACTCGTCCGATGTTGACGATGGCACGGTACTGGCCCACGACATCCAAATCGACGAAGATAGTTGGTTGGCTGAGACGCTGGGACAGACCATCATCAAAACCAACAGCATGCACCACCAATCGGTGCGCGACATAGCCCCCAACATGCGCATCGTCGGCAAAAGTAGCGACGGTGTGGTCGAAGTCATCGAATCGACCAACGAGCACTTTGCAGTAGGGATTCAGTCGCACCCCGAAGAATTATGGAACACGACTGAACCACGCTGGGCCCGTTTATTTACCACCTACGTCCAAGAAGTAGCCAAAACCGTCAAATAAATAGCCAACAAACCCCCGTCACGTGTATGCGTGGCGGGGGTGTTTGCGTTATGGGGATAGGTTATTTGGCCAATTCGGTCAATAGCGGGGTGAGTTCTTCGGCGGTCAGGCCCCCTTCAAAGCGGGCAGTGATGACTCCTTGGCCATCGATGAGGAACAGCCATGGTTCGGATTGCAGACCCCAGGCGAAATAGGCCTCAGAGACGCCGGTTTTGCGCTCGGTGTTGGTCAAATTGCGGCCGTCGGTCATAGCTGCTTGGAAGACGGCGTTTTGTTGGCTAAACGAATCACCAAAGGGGAAGCGATAAATCTCGCTGTGAATGAAGGTAATTTTGTCGCCAAAGGTACGCTGAAGCGCGCTAAATACCTTGAGGCTGGGACCACACACGGCGGTGCGACAAAACCCGGGGGTGGCAAAGAGCACGACGATCGGTTTGGCTTGAGTGAGGGCGGCACTCAGGCTGACTTGGTAGAGGTTGAGATCGGGGTCGGTCATCGAGACCAGTTGGCTGACATCGGGGGTATCGCTGACGGTGAGGGTGTCGGCAGATATGGCAAGGTCACCTACTTTGGGAGCAATGGCCCGTTCGCTGACAGGGAGTTGCAACTTGGTCGTGCTCGGTGTGGTCATGCCAGCGAGCTGGACGTTGATTTCGACGCCCCAGTTGCCGGCACTAGGGAAGGTGAAGTTGGCGACATAGACGGCGGCAGGCAGACCTTTGCCATAATAGGTGGCGGTGGCGTCACCCACGGCGGTTTTGCTGTCGACATCGAGATTGAAAAAACGGAGGGTGATGACGGCTTGGGGATCGTTGACGGGTGAGCCGGCTTTGATGAGGCCGATGGGCAGGCGATTGGGGCCAACCACCGTCTCGGTAAAGGCAAATACGGGGGTAATAGTGCTGTCGCTCGCCGGCGCAGTACTGCCACAGGCACTGAGCGTGAAGAGACAGAGCAGACAAAAAGTGATGAGTTGTTTCATGGTTGTCCCATAATCGTAAAAAATGACCGTTAGGGCAATTATACTCTGTAATATTGTCCCTTGTCCACACCCACAAGATGCGGTGATTTATGCCCCATATCGCCCCATCGTTTCAGTGCTTGGTTGGGAATAATGTGATTGATTACGTCATTCAGTAGCGCTAACGCAACTTTGGTTGTTCGTGGTATAATTCTAACAGTAAGCAATCAGCCATTGATTGTACACAAGGAGAATGCGCCATGGAGATTACGCACAAGCGCATGAATCGCGCCGATTTGCTGAGTATTAGCGGGCGGCTCGATGCAATGCACGCACCTGAGCTCAAGCAGAAAATCGAAGAACTGTTTGCAGAGGGTCGTTACCGCATCGTGCTTGATTTGAGTGCGCTCGAATACATCGCCAGCCCCGGCTTGCGGGTATTGATTGAGGCCCGCAAAAAGGCCCGTGACTGGAAGTTGACCGACCTCGAGGGTGGCGACATCCGCCTCGCCGGATTACCCGACCGCATCCGTGAAGTCTTTGACTTGACCGGATTCACGTCGTTGTTCGAGATTTTCCCCAATGCCACCGAGGCCGTAGGATCGTTTTAGTACGAGGGTCAGAGGATTATGCCGAGCGCTTCATTGACGGTTCCCGCCCAACTTGATTCACTCGCCGTGATTAGTGAATTTGTCAATTCTGCCACCCATCGCGCCCAAATGAGTGAACGTGAAGCGTGGCAGGTGCAATTGGCCGTCGATGAAGCCGCCACCAACATCATTCAGCATGCCTATGCCGATGTCGCCACGGGAGTGATTCAACTCAAATGGTTGATTGATGCAGGTGAACTGCAAATCACGTTGGTGGACAATGGTCATCCGTTTGACCCCACCCAAGTCCCGGCGCCTGACATCCATTCGCCTTTCGAAGATCGCCAAGCGGGTGGCTTGGGGATTTATCTGATGCACAAATTGATGGACACGGTGGCATTTGATTTCGATGCTACCGCCAACACGTTAGTGTTGCGTAAGCGTTTTGCCGAACCCAATGCGGTGGCGGTGCAACGCTTTGCGCTCGATGGGCGGCTCGATGCGCGCAGTACGACCACCACCCTGGCACCGGTCAATGTGGCGCTGGCAGCCGGGGCACGCACCATCCTCATCGACCTGCAACAAGTCACGTTTTTGAGTAGTAGTGGCTTACGGGCGTTGCTGTTGGTACGCCGCGAACTCAACGAGCGCCACGGGGTGCTCACGTTGTGTGGACTACAACCGCAAGTCGAAGAAGTTTTTGCCATGACGGGTTTTTCCCAAGTATTTGAAATTTTTCGCACTGCTGGTGACGCCTTGGCGAGCATCGAGTCGCGCAATAGTGCGTAATTCCCCCCCGTATTTTCAAATGGCATTTGTACAAACGGTTAGGCGAGGCTGATAATGAAGCGAGAGCACTGGCTCATCGTTTACAGCATCGGTATCGGCTTGGTAGGGTGGGTTTTGTTGGCCTGGCAATTTACGCCACCAGCCATCCCGCTCTGGCATGTCGCAGTGTTCATCCTAACCACACTCTTAATTGAGAGTGTGGGTTTTCGTGTGCCACCTGCCGACCCGCATACCCTCGCCGGGGTAGCTATTTTGAGCATCACCTTGGCCGTTGGTCCTAGTACGGGCGCCTTGGTGGTTGCCATCAACGCCTTCCTGATCGGCATGGTGTTGCCGTTTGTGGATCAGCGCCCGGCCACCTTTTATAGTGTGGTAGTGCGGCCGTGGACGCGGGCGGGGGTGCGGGTACTGGCCGTTTATACGGGTGTCTGGTTGGCGAGTCATATCACCGGACCAGTGGGTATCGCCCTGCAAATCGCCAGCTACCCGGCCTGTATCATGCTCAACCGCTGGGCACGCATCGGGCTCGATCATGGGGCAGCGGCCGTGCGCAAATGGTGGCAGTCGGTGGTGGTATCGGTGCTGATTGCCGAAGTCATCCCGCTACCGCTGGCCATCCTCGGTGCCCACATTTATACTGATTTGGGCATCGTAGATTTTATTTTGGGCGGGTTTGCGGTGCTCGGGGCGAGTGCGGTGATGCGCCAAGTGACGATTAGTCTGCGCCAGCAACGGGCCGCCACCAACGAACTAACCATCCTCAACGCCACTAGCCGGGCGATTATCCGAGCGGAGCTCGATGTCGACTCATTGTGTGATTTGATTTATCACGAGGCGGGCAATGTACTCGACACGTCGTCGTTCCACTTGGGGATTTTCGAGCCAGACAGTGACCGCTACACCCTCAAAGTACGAGTGCAAGACAACCAACGCCTGCCGGCGTTGACGGTCGATTTACCGTCGGGGGATGGGCTAATTGGCTGGATGCGCCAAACCGGGCGCTCGCTGTTGATTACCGATTTCGTGGCCGAAATGGATCGTTTGCCGGCACGGCCGCGCTACCAGAGTAGCAACCCGCCCCGCTCGGGGATTTATGTGCCGCTGATTAGTGGTGACCAGGTGATTGGCAGCATTTCAGTACAGAGTCTACGCGTAAACGCCTTTAGCGCCGACGATTTGCGCCGGCTGTCGCAGATTGCTGACCAAGCGGCGGTGGCCATCACCAAAGCCCGCACCTTCCACGAAGCGCGCGAACGGGCCTTGCAGCTCCAAGCAATCCAAGACGTCAGCGCGCATTTGTCGGTGCTCCTTGAGCCAGATGAATTGTTGCCCGAAGTGTTGCGCTTGATTCGTGAGCATTTCGGCTATCACCCGGTGCATTGTATTACCATTGCCGACGACGGCACGTTGCAGTTCCGCGCCACCACCACCGACCACGACGCCGCTGAATTCATGCGCGATTTGGTGGCAGGCGCTGGCACGGGGATTATTGCACATGTGGCGCGCACGGGGCAGATGCTGCTGGTCAACGATGTACGCAACGACATTCATTATGTCGAAGACGATCCGCACACCCGCAGTGAGCTGGCCGTGCCGATCCGCTTTGGCGAGCGCTTGATTGGGGTGCTCGACGTGCAGAGTAGCGATGTATGGCGCTTCCACCAAACCGACGTGTTTGTGATGCAAACCCTAGCCGATCAAATCGCCTTGGCGCTTGAGCGGGCGCGGGCCTTTAGCGCCCAACGCGAAGAAGCCTGGCGCCTGAATGTACTGCTCCAAGCCGCCGAAGAACTGAGCCGCCCCACGGCGCTGGGCGACCTGCTGACCACGGCGGTACGCTTGCCGTTGCGCTTGCTCGATTGCCGGCGCTGTGTCTATCTGGCGTGGGATCGCCACAGAGGGCTGTATGTGGCGGCGGCGGCGGCCGGACTAACCCCACTCGAAGAAGATGAATTGATTGGCGTGCAATTCGCCGAATCGTTCTTCAAAGTGCCCCACCACCCCGCCCACAACGTGATGCTGAGCGAGTTACCGCTAGGGCACGATGCCGCCATGCAACCCTTCCACGGCCGGCACGTGTTGATTTTGATTGCGCGCGGGCGCAGTAGCACACCGGGGATTTTGGTGGCCGATTACGACATCCCCGAGCGCACCTTTGGCGAACGCGAGCAAAAATTGTTTAGTGGGCTGGCGGGGCAGATCGGTAGCGCCATCGAAAACGCCTTGTTGGAGCAAGAAGCGGCCAATGCCGCCCGCCTCGAAGAAGAATTGCGAGTGGCGCGTGACATCCAGACCTCGCTGTTGCCTGCCCGTGCGCCCATCCTGCCGGGTTGGGACATTACCGCCCACTGGCGGGCGGCGCGGGTGATCGGCGGCGATTTCTATGATTATTGGCCGCTCCGCGACGCCGACAATCAGCCGCTGTTTGGCTTTGTCATCGCCGATGTCAGCGACAAAGGCATGGCGGCGGCACTATTCATGGCGCTGTCGCGCAGTCTAGTGCGGGCCGCTGCCCTGGACGGCTCTGACCCGGCGCTGGCGCTGATGCGTGCCAATCGCTGGATTACCCGCGATTCCGAATCAGGCATGTTTGTGACGATTTTTTATGGCATCCTCAACCCCGCCACGGGGCATTTGCGCTATTGTTGTGCCGGCCACAATCCGCCGATTCTGCTCCGTCCTGACGGCTCGTTTAGCGAGCTCAGCACCCCCGGGATTGCGCTCGGCGTCATCGAAGAAGCCAACTTGCACAGCCGTGACATCACCTTGGCTGCGGGGGATTTGTTGGCCTGCTATACCGACGGCGTGACCGAGTCGTTTGATGATCACGACAACCAATACGGCACCCAGCGCCTACGCGACATGATGAGCCAGCACCGCCACGACCCCACCAATGTCACCATCCAGGCCATCGCCGACGATGTGACCACCTTTAGTGATGGGCGAATTTACGACGATGTCACGATGTTTTTGGTGAAACGAAAAATACTGTAGAGACGCAGTAAGCTGCGTCGTACTGCGTCTCCACCATGCAACGCATGGTGATAGGAAGTAGGAAGTGAAAAATACTGTAGAGACGCAGTAGAGCCGCAGCCTGCTGCGTCGTACTGCGTCTCCACCATGCAACGCATGGTGATGAAATGACGTGGTGATGGTATTTGCCGAGGTAACCAACATACTGCTGCGTCGTACTGCGTCTCCACCATGCAACGCATGGTGATAGGAAGTAGGAAGTGAAAAATACTGTAGAGACGCAGTAGAGCCGCAGCCTGCTGCGTCGTACTGCGTCTCCACCATGCAACGCATGGTGATGAAATGACGTGG
>JBBAWW010000032.1:0-17374 GCA_040397035.1 Roseiflexaceae bacterium
CAGCCTGCTGCGTCTCTACGGTTGCCATCGCAACCGGCATGGAATGACGCTAGGGATGAGGTGTTTTGGCGTAGGTATTGGCTGGGGGAATGAAATAAATTGCCTACCTATTGATGAGATTGCGGAATAACGCAACGATTCCTTTCATTACAAAATAAAACAGCGACCCGAATCGGCAACGCCGATACGTGGGTGGTGCGACTATTGATAATTGTTCCACGATTGGATTACCGGAATTATATAAATTATCGTATTTTTTGTCAATACCATCATTTTGCAATTCATGCGTATGCATCCATTAACTCAGGCTAAAATAGAGTATTCATTTATAGACGGTCATGGATATTATATGCTGACGATTATTGGTGATATCAACGTCGATTTGCTGATGGCGCTGGCCGAATGGCCCCACGAAGGGGGCGATGCCCTCGCCCATACCGTCACTTGGAGTAGCGGTGGCACTGGCATCAACAGCGCCGTGGCCGTCGCCCGCATGGGTGGCACCGTGCGCTTGTGGGGGCGGGTCGGTAACGACCCCGCCGCCGCCCACGCGCTCACAATCGCCCGCGCCGTCGCCGTCGATTTGCAAGACATCCAACACGATCCCCACATCCCGACCGGACTATGTGTCATCCCCGTGACCACCGGCGGCGAGCGGACGTTTTTAAGTTATCGGGGCGCCAACCAAGCCTGGCAATGCCCCAGCGACTGGCCCACCACCCCCGGCTGGCTGCATGTCTGTGGCCACGCACTGCTCAGCGACCCGCAACGGGCCAGCGCCATCCACGCCCTGCGCTACGCCCAACAGCATGGCTGGCAGACGTCGATTGATTTGTGCGCACCCTTGACTCATCATTTTGATCAAATCATCAGCCAACTCCCCCACCCCCTCAACGTACTGCTCGGCAATCAGGCCGAAATGCAGGCCGTCGCCGCATATCACGCTAGCACCGCCCCCATCTGTATCACCAAACAAGGGGCGGCCGGTGCGATCGTATCGAGTGCTGGCCAGATTACCCACTACCCCGCATTTGGAGTCGACGCCATCGACACCACAGCCTGTGGTGATACCTTTGCCAGCGTGTGTGTGTTGGCGCTGAGCCACGGCGCACCGCTGGCCGATGCGGTGGTGGTGGCCAATGCAGCGGGGGCGATTACCGCCAGCCGGCGCGGCGCCGCCGATATTGTGCCGACGCACACCGAAGTATCTGCCTTGCTCACCCAGCACCAGCAGCCAATCCCCCCGTGGTTGGCGACAATGGTACAATACCCCCATCAGTAAATTTCATGCGTATGTGCTATTGCTAGAGGTGTTTTTATGACTCCTGCCTGGAAAAAAAAACTCGATGACTTGCAAATATCCTCACTGGCTGATATTTTTCGCACTCCCAAACCAATCATCGGCATGGTGCATTGCTGGCCACTGCCTGGCGCCCCTGGCTATACCGGCTATGGCATGCAAACCATCATCGATCACGCCAAAGCCGATGCCGAAGCCTTGATTGCTGGTGGCTGTGATGGCCTAATTGTCGAAAACATGTGGGACATCCCGTTCCGCGCCGGCGCGCACATCCCCCCCGAAAGCATCGCCAGCCACGCCGTGGTGGCTGCCGCTATCCGTAGTGTCAGCCCATTGCCGATGGGGATTAATTTGGTGCACAACGGTGGCGTGGCGTTGCTGGCAATCGCCCTGGCCGCCCAAGCCGACTTCATCCGGGTCTGTATGTTTACCGGCGCTGGGGTATGGGATGCCGGCAGTTTCGACGAAGGGTGTGCCGCAGATTTGATGCGCCGCCGCAAAGAATTACACGCCGAACATATCAAAATCCTGGCCGACGTCGACAAAAAACATTCGGTGCGCTTCCCCGGTATCGATTTGGCCACCCACATCGAATGGACACGCTTTTTTGGGGCGGATGCCTTGATTGTATCCGGGCGGATGACCGGTGATGCCCCTGATGTGGCCAAAGTACGCGAGGCCAAACAGCTTGCCGGTGACCGCCCTGTGATTATTGGCAGTGGCGCCGACGAACACAATATCGCCGCCTTTATGGCCGTCGCCGACGGCGTCATCGTCGGCTCGAGCATCAAACAGGGTGGCGCAATAGCCGACCCCGTTGATGTGGCACGGGTCACCCGTTTTGTGGCCGCCGCCCGAGGTGCATTATGACTACTCCCCGGCAAATCATCATGCCCAGTGATGTATTCCCCCCTAAATGTGGCGGGGCAGGCTGGAGCGCTCATGCCCTCGCGTTGGCGTTGCAACAACGTGGCGAACATGTCACCGCCATCGTCCCCCGCTCCAATCAAACAACCATGTTCTACAAACATGAAGTACTCGACATCGAAACCATTGATGTGGCCGAACCCCAAATCCCCTTGCCGTTCTTACAAACCTATTTGCGCCAGCAATTGCTCATCCCCCGCCTGCGTACCGCCATCCAGCGCGCCATCATCGATCCCGCCCACACCATCATTCATGCCCAGCACCTGCTGGCCGCCCAGGCTGCCATGCCGTTGCGCCGTTTGGGAGCCAAAGTCATCGTGACCGTGCGTGATCATTGGCCATGGGATTACCGCGCCACCGGCATGCAGATGCAGGGTGACCAACGTACGTGGGCGGGGATGCGTCAGACCATGACCACCCGCAAGGCGCCATTCATGCAACGCCTCGTTGCTCTCGCCTATATGCAGCAAATGCGCCAACGGGCGCATTTGTTGGCACAAGCCGATATGGTCATCGGGGTGTCGCATTATATGAGTGCCCGCATCGCCCAACACGTCCCGACCGCCAGCGTCGTCGCCATCCCTAATATGGTTGACTGTGCTGCGATTGCCACCACCATTGCCCAACCCCTCACGGTGGCGAATGTACCGGACCACTTTAGTTTGTTTGTGGGCAAATTAGCCCGCAACAAAGGGGCAGAATTATTGCCCGAATTGATTTTGCGCATCCGCCCGCCTGCCATCGTGGTAGCTGGCGACGGACCACTCAACGACGCCGTAGCGGCAGCTGCCCAAGCCGCCGCCATCCCCTGCCTGCAACTCGATTGGGTCGACCACGACGACGTATTGCGCTTGATGGCACGCTGCGATGCCTTGTGGTTCCCGTCGTCGTGGAATGAGCCCCTCAGCCGTGTGCTGCTCGAAGCGTTGGCGTGTGGTGCCCCCATCGTGGCGATGCCTACGGGTGGCACCCCTGAGATTATCGTCGATGGGCGCTCAGGGATACTCGCACCCGACATTACCAGCTTTGTGGCTGCCGCCCAGCGCTTGCACAACGATGCAAGTTGGCGCCAACAAATCCAAGTCGGTGCCCGCTTACGGGCCCAACAATTATTTGACACCAACACGGTGATTAAACACATGCTCCGGTTATACGATCATGTGGGGGGCTCCTCATGACGCCACCCATCCGCGTCGCCATGCTGGCCCGGGTGGTTTGGCCACTCCACGGCTATGGCGGCATCGAACGCCACGTCTACCACTTGACCACCTATTTGGCCAAGCTCGGCGCAAGTGTCACCCTCTATGTGCAAACCCCGCCCGACCCAAGTCAACTGGCCCAACTCACCCCCTACATGCAGGTACGTACCTTGCGCTACGACTACACGTCACCCTACCTGCGCCCCAATTCCATCCTTGGCCGCCAAATCAATTACCCGCGCTACACCATGGCACTCGGTCACCAAGTGATTGCAACTGTCCGCGCCGGCGAATTCGATGTGGTGCATAGCCAAGGCCTGTGTGCCTTTGGCTATGGCTGGTTGCGCCGCAATGATTCGCAACTCCGCGCGGTGCCTTTTTTTGCCAACCCCCATGGACTCGAAGAATATCGCACCCCCGATTGGCGCAAATGGTTGGCGTATGTGCCCTTTCGCTGGATGTACAGTACAGGGCATCGCTTGGCCGATTATGCCATCGCCACCGACGCCTGTACCGCCCCTGATTTACCCCATTACCTCGGGGTTGACCCGCAACGGGTGGTGGTGATACCGAGTGCGATTGATACTGCCGAAAACCTCGCCCCCATCCACGCCAATCTCATCCACGACCTGCGGCAACGCTTTGCCGCTCACGCTGAATTGTTGATGCTCAGTGTCAGTCGGCTCGAACGCAACAAAGGCTATCATTTGTTTGCCGAAGCCCTCGCCCAAGCACACCAGCGCGGTGAACTCCCCGCCACCTGGCGCTGGGTGCTGGTAGGCGAAGGCAAAGAACGCACTGCGTTGACGGCGCAAATGCACCAACTAGGCATCGCCGCCCATGTTACCTTTGCCGGGCGGATGAGCGATGCCGAACTGCAAAATTTGTACGCCGCCTGTGATTTTTTTGTCCATCCGACCTTGTACGAAGGCTCATCCCTGGTCACCCTCGAAGCCATGATCCACCAGCGTCCCGTCCTCGCCACCGCCGCCGGGGGCATTCCCGACAAGGTGTTTGATGGGGTCAATGGTATACTAGTAACACCAAACAACATGCAGGCGCTGTATGTGGGATTACAACGGATGCTCCAGGCGCACGCGCATTGGGCCGAATGGGGCGCCCGCGGTGCCACGATTGTCCGCCGTCAATTTGACTGGCCGGTTGTCGCCCAACAAACCATGGCAGCCTATCGCCAGGCACTATAGATACGGTTATTATGCAAATCACCCCATTTCACATTTCGATTGGAGCCGATGAACAAGGTGGCTTTGTGTTGTATGTCTTTACGGCATCACAAAACATCGCCATCCCCATCGATATTCCCGAGTATTTGATTCAATCCGGGGTGCGCTTGCTTCAACCCACCCATACCGAATTATTGGGCGATGCCACCGAGTTAGGCCGCGAGCTGGGCGCAGTGATATTCCCCGAGGCCATCCGCGATATGTTGATTGCCCAAGCCCGCACCGCTCAAAACAACAACGGCCGCCTACAAATCCAACTCCAAATTGCCGTCCCCGAATTGGCCGCTTTGCCATGGGAATGGGCGGTGATTGACGGTACCCGCCAATGGGCACCAGCCATCAACGATGATTATGCGCTGGTGCGCTTATCGTCGATTAACGCACCCGCCCCGCCGATTTTGGTCGATGGTCCATTGCGGGTATTGCTACTCGTGCCCCCCGATCAAACGCCCCAGTTCAGCATGATTTATACCATGCTCCAAAGCGAAATCAGCGCCCGGCGGATTAGTATCTCGATCGTCGAAGTACATACGCTTGCCGACATTGAGCAAGCCCTTAGCCAAAAAATCTACCACGTTGTGCATTTCGTCGCTGATGTCTTTTTCAATGCCGATCACCTCATCCGGATTGCCTTTGGCAGCGAAATCGACGTATTCGATCTCAATGACCTGCTCACCCAATTCCCCGATATCGGCTTGATTTGTGTCACGATGGCGGCTAGTGGTGAGCCGCAAATCCGCGCCATGCCCCAGATTTTTGCGGCGCTGTTGATGAGCAAAACCATCAACGCCGCCATCACCTTTAGTGGGATTAGTCGTCCCGACACCATCGTGCGCTTTGCCGCGACGTGCTACAACGCCATCATCGAAGATGTCCCACTCGACCTTGCCGTCACCCGCGGCCGGCGCGCCCTCACCAGCGGCCGCCGTGATGTCAATTGGGGTCTGGCCCAGCTCCGCATCGTGCCGGGCACCGAGCGCTTATTTGTCTTTGACATACCCCATGACCCATGGAGTTGGGTGCGGGCCGCCTTAGCCGTCGTCGGTATTGCCGCCGCCATCATCGGGGCGATTTTGCTCGGGCGCCTGCTCAGTGGGCAGTCGATATTAATGCCCCATTTACCCGCAATCACACTACCAACGAGTATCCCCAAACCATGACCACACCCCAACGTCACTTACCATCCATCGAGCGCTTAGTCAGTGCCGTCGCAGCCGATTCACCACTCCCACGCCCGACGGTGGTTAGCCGAGCACGTCTTTTGGTAGAAAAAATGCGCCAGCGCCCCGGTGAAGTGCCTGCGTTTGAGACCATTGTGGCGCTCCTGCGGCACGATCTAGCCCAATTATTGGCGCCGTCATTACGGCCCGTCATCAATGCCAGTGGCGTGCTTTTGCAAACCAATCTCGGCCGCGCCCCACTGAGCCAGGCCGCTCGCCAAGCATTACAGCACGGCGCCGGCACCGTCAATATCGAATATGATCTGGTCAACGGCAAGCGGGGCGAACGGAGCGTGCACCTGGCAGGCCTGCTTCGTCACCTTAGTGGCGCCGAAGCAGCCATCGCCGTCAACAACAATGCCGCCGCCATATTGCTGACACTGACCGGGTTGGCCAACGGCCGTGAAGTGATTGTGTCGCGTGGCCAAGCGGTCGAAATCGGCGGCGGATTTCGCATCCCCGACGTGTTGCGCCAGAGCGGCGCCACCTTGGTCGAGGTCGGCACCACCAATCGGACGTATGTGCGGGATTATGCCGAGGCCATTACCGAGCGGACGGCGATGATTTTGCAGGTCCATACCAGCAATTTCCGTATGCAAGGATTTGTGCATCACGCCGAACTGAGTGAGCTCGCTGAGCTCGCCCAGCAACGGGGGATTTTGCTGGTCGACAATCTCGGCAGCGGGTCATTCATCGACGTCACCACCTATGGACTAGCCACCGAACCACTCATCCCCGACCGCATTCGTGCCGGCGCCGACGTGGTTTGTTTCAGTGGCGACAAATTGATTGGCGGGCCCCAAGCGGGCATTATTATCGGCAAACAAGCCCCAATTGCGTTGCTCGCCAAGCATCCTTTGATGCGGGCGATCCGGCTCGACAAATTAGCAATAGCCGCCATGCAAGCGACGTTGCAGAGTTATGTCACGCAAAGCGCGCCCAGTGATATTCCGATTTGGCAGATGATTAGCCGGAGTAGTGATGCGCTCTATCACCGTGCCACCTCCATTGCGCAATTGCTCCCGGCGCCATGGCAAGTGCAGGCGAGTACCAGCACGATCGGCGGCGGGTCATTGCCCGGCGAGACACTCCCGTCGTGGGCCGTAGTTTGCCCACATACCCACCCAGATGCCCTAGCCCACCAACTCCGCCATGCGTCGATTCCCATCATTGGGTGCATCCAAGCTGGTGCCCTGTGGCTCGACCTACGGGCGGTGGCACCGAGTGACGACGCCATCATCACAACGACGTTATTGGCGCTCTAGTGTTTATCGGTAATTCACTACCAATACCTACGCCAAAACACCCTCCCACGTCATTCCATGCCGGTTGCGATGGCAACCGTAGCGTGGAATCTCCCTCGGCTTGCCACAGGATAGGCATACGACGGGGTATGGTGCTCAGTAGGAGATTACACGACCGTGGTTGGAATGACGTGGGGTGGAGCGACTCCGCACTCGTTGTATACACCGTGTGACATACGTTAGCGGAACAACGACAGCGGTCACGAGCGCAACAAAACTAAAATTACTTCCGCCGAAACTGCACAACGAATTAAAATCGCAGCTTGATCGCATAGTTTTGGCACTTGGGCGTATCAATACACCACCACACAACCAACGAGCCGCCTAGATTGGCGTAGGTATTGCAACTACATCGGCGATTTCTCCCCCAAATTCGTACTATCTTTGTAATTATCCTGATGTTCTTTAGAATTCGCTACGATTTCGCCAACAGATAGCACAAATTACATACAATTTCGTGTTTATTTTCTGGTAGAATACCCCTCGGTAGTGTCTGTTTTATTGTGCTATTCTCGGTTATCAACGTCACACAAACAGCTATCATTTACGCCGCTTATTATCATACCCAATCAGGTTTTTCATGATGACTATACAACGAATTTATCAACAAGCGAAACCATATTTATGGTACTGGTATCTGCTAATATCATTTTTCTTTTTGCTTATCACTCTTTACCGCGAAAATAATGCAAGTTGGCATCTCGATATTGGCGCAGCGAGCACGCGTAGTTTTGGTGCCACGTTAATGGATTCCGAATTCACGCATTTTTTTGGGGGCACGGTATGGTTCCGGCAGGTTCCCAAAGGAAGTGATATCGGCGTACCAAACGGCGTCGCTCCCCAAATCATCCGGATGCGTATCATCACGCGGAGCGAAGATGCGCCCCGCGACATCGTTGTACAATCCGAGCGCCTCAAATTTGCCCTTACCAATGCCGGCCAATATCGCACCTATTGGATGTATGTGCCGCCAGATCAACATTTTGTCATGAATTGTGACACGAGTAGCGTTACTCAGTCGTACTTGCGCAAATTTTGTGCGGCGCTCGTCGATATTCGTGGTATGGCTCCCCAGTACGGCAATATGTTCAGTATTGGGCAATTTGCGCTCCTCCTGCCCATCGTTGCGTGGATGTTGTTGGTGGTTGTCAGTGTCATGCGCATGGTTGACCGGAGCGATGTCGCAATTGTCATTGTCAGCGTCGCCACCATATTTGCCTACTATGTGCTACAGCATTACCCGTTGCAAATCATCACGTGGCGTGCTCCGCTGACGGTTTTTTTGGTGATATGTAGCGGAGTTATCTGGCTCGTCACCCAATCCAAATTCAAATATGGCTGGTTATTGGGGATATTTGTGTTGGCGGTAGCGTTACGCATCCTCGCCTATAGCACGCCGGGAGTCGACGGAGTCGATCGCAAAGTACATGCCCGCCAACTCGAAAGTGTCATTTATGGCAATATTTACCTCGAAAACATCGGCACAATCGTCAAGGGTGGTAGCGGCGATAATCTGCAAGTCTATCCCTATCCACCGGCAATTTATTTGTTATTGACTCCGCTGATGTTGCTCCTCAGTCCAGTAATCACGTTTAATTTTTATGTGGGGCTAGCAGCCTTACTCATAGACGCAACATTGGTCTTTTTTTTGGTGTGGCTGATAATCCAACAACGGCTTGGTCAGCGCGTCGCCGTTTATAGTGCGTTAGCCCTCTTGTGGTTCCCCCAAGCCTATGTGATGCATAGTTACCCCGTGGTAGCCCAAGATTTGGCTCAATGGGCCAGTTGGTGTTTTGCCTTTTTGGCGATTATTTATTATGGCAATCCCCATATTCGCAACAAAATATTACAATTGCTCTTTGCCGGAATCGCAATCACTGGCCATTTTGGGGCATTCATCACGATGACCATTATGCAGGTTTGGCAATTTTTGTTTGGCACGCTCCGGCAGGCGGCGTGGCGCTGGTTAGGGTTTGCCACCGTATTAGGGATTGTTTACTACAGTCAATATGTCGTGTTGATTTTTGCGCAAATGGGGCGTTTGGTGCATAAAAGTAACGGCACACGGCTCAACGGATTTCTGAATCTCTGGCGTAATGGAATTGATGATCACTATACTTGGGTGGTCTTTTGTGTGGCACTGCTCAGCCTCGGATTGCCCGTGCTCCGCCAGCGCCCCGCCTTGGCCAGAACACTCTGGGCAGGATTTGCCGCAAGTGGCTTACTCGCCGTATTGCGGGTGGGATTTTATGCCAATCCCACCCGCCTGGTGATTTTTTTGGCCCCCCTCATCGCCCTCGGCATCGGCATGCTGGCCCCACGATACACCAGTCATCGTGCGGGGCGCTGGCTCATCTACACCCTGTTTGTCTATCTAGCCTATAGTGCACTGACCACCTGGCTCACCCTCACCATCAATCAGCAATTAGTGCGCTGGACATTGCCCCAATAACGGCGTTGTGCTCAATAATTCACCTGCAAAATCTGTCGCACTACCGCTAATAATTCATTGATATTGATTGCAAGTGGTGGCGAGGGGTTGTCTGTGTGGCGCACGTGGGCATGGATGAGTTGCCGTTGCACGATATCGTCAAAGGCAGCACCCCGTGATAGCCCCATTTGCGCCCGCACTGCACTACAGGCAGTGCTCAATTGGAGGGCTGTAGCCCCATCACCTTCGGCCAACGCCACCCCTGCACCGATATCAATCACATACAACAAATCATTGAATCCCCCGACGCGTTCGATTTGGCGAAAGGCTTGCGTCAAATAAAACCGCGCATCGCCCACCCGATTTTCTAATGCCGCTACCGCCGCAATCCGCAAATGAACCGCCGCAATATTATTTGGGGCGTTGAATTGCTGGAACAACCATTCGGCTTTGCTGAGTGCTTGGCGCGCCAACACATAATCTCCCAGCGCCATAAAAATCAACCCCCGATTGGAATAGGCATCAGCGAGGCCCAAAGACTGTGCTTGCGCTTCGTAATGCAACAGCGCCGCATCGCTTTGGGTCAGACTTTCGCGGATTTTGCCCGTGGTCATATACACGTACGACAACGTATCATGGCAGCGGGCTACCCAATATTCATAGTGCAACGCATTCATCACCGCCATAGCCCGTTGCAACAAACGCTCAGATTCTTGCCAACCAATCAGTTGTAAGGCATGCAACGCACATTCCAAGGCGGCTTGGGCCCAGGTGACGCGTTGCAATCCGAGGTCTGCATGATGCATTGCTTGTTGCAAAAAGCGCATCGTACTTTCGACAATCCCACGGTGACCATAGAAACTTCCAATCGCATACAGCAACTCACTTGCATGGGGATGATCTTGGCCAATGCGGTACAATGTCGCTTCACTGATGACACATAATTGGGCACACAAGCCAAACCGAATCCAGGTGGTACGCCAACGCACAATCACACTCGTCGCCAATTCATCCATTCCCCGTTGATGCACGATGACCAATATGTCGTAAATCGCCAATACATCATGGATTTGCAATTGGAGCGCATGGCGTTCTTCATCAAACATTGCTATCTGTTGCTGGTTTTGGGTTAATTGTTCAGCGACTCGCCGGATCAGTGTATCGATTTGGTCGGCATTTAGCATAGCGTAGACGGCTGTACGCATCGCATCATGAATGACAAAGCCATCACTATTGCGATACGTGATTAATTGCCGTCGTTCCAGCAGATGCAGATAATTTGTCAATGGTTGGGTTGTATCATGTGGTATTATTTCGTCAATCAATGCCCAAAATTGACTACCAAGTGGCTGTTGTATCAACGCCATAATCTGCAACAATAATTCAGAGATTGTCCCTAGTCCTTCCACAACTCGTTGATACATGGCATCCAAGGCACCGTGCTGACGCCCACCACTATTTGCCAGTGCAATAATATGCATAGGATAGCCGTGCGTTTGTGCCACGATATCGGTAGGAACATTACCATCATAATGACGAAGTGGCGTCTGGTGGTAGATTTGCCAATAGAGCGCCCGTGTGTTGGCATCACTCAAGCCCGTTAAGGCAAATTCCCGCATCGCAGGCACATGCCGACCAAGCCCTGCGATTTGGCTGGTAATCAAAAATTGCGTCGTCGGGAAGGTGTGAAGTAAATGGCGCACAATCGCTTCTGCGGGTAAGGCATCGTTCCCCAATAAATTGTCGAGACAAATAATCGTGTTGCCGAACTCATCGGCATCCTTGAGGCGGGTATACCACGGTTCGTCCGCACGCAAACGCAGACGCATCGTCAAGCCGATTGCTTGATAGACCTGCTCCATTGTGGTAAACCCACTGCCAATTGCCACCACGGGAATCCGCCGGCCATACGCCGGCATAATCACTCGGATGAGCGCAAGCGCTACGGTGCTTTTGCCAATCCCTGACGGGCCACTCAACAACACATGTTGTTGCCATGCGTGCCCTTTGCGCCGTTCTGCAAATAGGCATTCGGATAATTCATTCAGTACGTCATCACGCCCGATACATATATTATTGGACTGCGTATGCATCGGAATCAATTGATAAAACTGCAGTGCCGTCCGCCATTCATCATCAGTAAAATATTTAGCAAACCGGGAAATATGCGCAATCGATAATCGTGTCAAATGGCATAACTCGAGCAACTCATGGGCGCTCAAGATTTGCAAATCAAACTCAAGAATCGTTTCGTAAGTAAATACCAGTTCTTCGCTGGTTGTTGCAACCATGCGATTGGGACGTGACGTAAAAATATCCGCAAAGCGATTACTACTCACAACACCGCCACGTTGTTGGATGCGTTCGACCAATGTCAACGATTTACTTGAGGCGAACATCACCGGTAATTCTTCTTTCCCCGTCCCGATTTTGATGCCATGGGTGTGTAATCGCTTTTTGACGAGTGCCATAATTTCGATAATCCGTTGTTTGATTTGTTGTTCGGTTGATTCAATATGAGTAGGCATAGCCATTCCCTCGCACAAATTACTACTTCTCTCACCTTAGCACACCAAATTACCGATAAATTTGTTGTTTTTTACAAATATACCACTAGCCATATTGATTATGCGCCACACTAGTACTACTCGCATATAAAAAACGGTATGCACCGCGAAAACCCTGCGCCACTTGCTATAATGCACAGATAACCATACGCTATAGTGCAACAGGCATTTCATGCATACCATAATTTCTTCGTTCCGTTATCAATTATCTGCTGCCCTTTTTTTATGTATTATCATCATCGTCACATTACAACAACAGCAATCGTGGCAGATTGATGTGGGCACCTCAGCAGCCCGTGTATTTACTACCACCCTACGCGAATCAGAATCAGCCCAGATTGACGGCAAACTCACCACATTCCAGTGGAGTTTGCCACATTCAATCATCACCCTTCCCCCGCATAGCCAACCACAAATCATCAGCCTCCGCACCATTATGCGTGCCGAATCTCCTCCTCAGGCGGTGACACTTTCCAATGCCAATCTGCAGTTTGCGCTCGCAACCACGACCGGGGTGCGGCGCTATGCGTTTTATAGTACCCATGGCACACAATTCGCAATCGACTGCGATATGCAGGGGATGAGCGATAGTGCGTTGGCCAAAATTTGCATTGCCATCGACACCATTGGTGGCCAACCAACCACTACCGCCCTCGACTGGCCGGTGCTCGGGTGGATGTTGGTATTGATGAGCGCGCTTGCCGGCGTGGCATGGATTATTGCGACACCGGCCCACCCTTGGCGCATGTTGCCATTATTCGTGATTGGGAGTACATTCCTCTGGAGTTTTCCGCTCCAATGCACGTTATTTGCACCGCAGTTGAGCCTCGGAATTGGATGCATGGCGTTGGTGCTGTGGGGCATCCGGCGTTGGGTGGTGGCAGGTTGGCGTCAAATCGCCGGTCAGGCCATGGCCTTAAATATCGCCATCAAAGGACTAGGGGTACTGGTGCCAGGTTACTTTGGCACCGATATCTTCTTCCATGTCAATCGCTTCGTGGCAACGTTTAGCGGACGACTCTATCAGGTAGCCGATGGCCAAGGGCAAACCTACCCCTACACTCCAGGAGTCTATCAACTCCTTGCACCACTCATGTTGCCCTTGATGACACTGATTCCCGCCGATCGGGTGATTATTGTGAGTGCCGTCATCATCGACAGTAGTACTATTTTGATTTTGGCGTGGATATGCCAGCGCTTGGCGTGGTCGCAACGCAGTATCACCCTGATGGCCTGGTTGTATGTGGTGTTGCCGGCAGGTTTTTTACTCCAATGGCAAGCCACCATCGCCCAAAACGTCGGACAGTGGCTAGGGATGATGGCTATCGCCAGTGCGCTTTTTGCAGTAACCCCGCTCAGTCTGGTCTGGATGGCATGGGCAGTAGTAGGGCACTTTGGGGCATTTTTGACCTTGCATTTCGCCAACACGCTGGCCATCGGATTTCCGGCACTGCGCCGCATGGGATTGTGGTGGTGGGGAGTGGTGGGGGTAATGGGAGTCGTGTTTTATAGTCAATATGCCGGATTGATTCAGGCCCAGCTCCAGCAGCTCGGGGGGAACTCTGCCGATATCGGCTGGGAAGCACGCTGGTGGCAATTTGCCTGGCATTATGGCTTGTACGGGCATTACTTGGGGATTGGCGTGGCGCTCGCCGTGCTTGGATTGGGGCTCGCACCCCGTGACCGCTGGTGGCAAATGGCGGTCGCAATGCTTGTCAGTGCCGGGGTATTGTTGGTGGCACAGGTGGTAATTGATTTTGGCGCCACGCGCTACGTAATATTTATTTTCCCCGTCGTTGCAAGTTATGCCGGCCTCGCACTAGGGCGGCTGCGGCGCGGACGCGCCGGGCAGATTATGCTCATCGCACTCCTCGGACTCATCGCCCTACAAAGTGGATTGGCATGGTTGAATGGGGCAGTATTGGGGATCAGGATCGGTTATTTGTGGTGATCTAGATTATTGCCAATTGGCGGCGAATCGCATCGACGACCGCCCTGCGATCGGCGGGACGATGCACGACGTCCAAATCATCGGTCATAATCGGCAACACCGCACAATGGCTGAAATCACGCATCCACCCCTCGTAACGTTCATTCAGGCGTGTAAGGTATTCTACTGGAATCTGGAGCTCACTCGAGCGACCACGCTGGGCAATCCGGTGGAGCAGGGTGGGGACTTGGGCCTGCAGATAAATCACCAACGTCGGCGGGTGGATGCGTTGCACCAGCGTAGCGTAGAGTTGTTGGTACAACGCAAAATCGCGGGGCGACAAGATCTGCTCGGCGGATAATTCTTTGACAAAAATCTCAAAATCCTCGTACATACTCCGGTCTTCGATGACCGATTGGTTCATCAAGGTAATCTGGTGATGTTGGGTATAGCGTTGGGTAAGGAACCAGATTTGCGAATGGAATCCCCACCGCGCGCGATCGGCGTAATAATCAGTTAAATAGGGATGCTCACTCACGTGTTCGTAATATGGTTGCCAGCCAAATTCTTGGGCGAGGATTTCGACGAGCGTGCTTTTGCCCACTCCAATATTCCCCGCCACCGAAATATGCCGGCGCGGCGCTGAAGGCACCATATTCATCACCACTCCTTGTCACGGTCAGTTATACCGCCAATGTACGCCATTTGCCTTGCCGGAAGCGCAGGTACGACAATACTGCTTGCACAAAAAAATCAATCCCCATCGCCACCCAGACTCCATTCAAGCCACCACCATGTTGCAAAATATAGTACGAGATGGGCAACCGGAAGCACCACGTGCTAATGACTTTGGTATAAAGTGGCCATTGGGTATCACCGGCGCCACGGAGCGCTCCAGACAACACGAAATTGCCACCCATAAATAATTGAAATGCACCGGCGATTTGCAAGGGCACACTCCCTGCCAGAATCACCGATTCGTCATTGATAAACAAACGCAACAGCACCGCCGGAATCGCCACCATAATCCCACCCAACACCAACATGATGATGGATGTCTGACGCAGGGCTTCGTAGCTCGCTGCTTCGGCTTCATCGGGATCACGCGCCCCCAAGCCTTGGCCGACGAGCGCCGATGCAGCAATCCCATAGCCCCAACCTGGCAAAAACGACAATGATTCGATGCGAATCACCAAATTATGCGCGGCATAGGCAGCGGTCCCTAGCTGGGTAATCATCCCCAAGAAAATAATCAGCGCCCCTTGGAATACCGCCTGCTCACCGGCAAACGGCAACCCGACCCGGGTAACCCGTTTGATCATCGCCCATTCGGGCCACACCGGGCGGTCGAGGATCAATCCAGCCCGACCACGCAACAACACCACCAGGGTAGCAATACAGCCAACGGTACGAGCCACCGCCGCCCCGATAGCCGCACCCCATACCCCGAGGATGGGTAAGCCAAAATGCCCACCGATCAACAGATATGAAATAATCACGTTGAGGATATTGACCCCAATCATGATATAGAGCGGGGTGCGGGTATCACCTGCACCGCGCAACGCCGCCATGCCGACCATGTTGATAGCGGTAGGCACAAAGGCATAGGCGAGGATAGTCAAAAACTCGCTGCCGAGCTGTGTTACTTGGGCAGTTGCCCCATACACGCCAATTAATTGGGGCGCAAATATGATACAAACGACGCTCATGACTATCGATGCCATCAAACCGAGGAACAGTCCTTGGCGCAAGGCACTGTTGCCCAGCACCCCGTCATGGGCACCGCGGGCGCGGGCGGTTAGGGCAGTACAGCCAGTGCCGATTGCCATAAACAAAATCGTCATCGTCCAAAACATTTCGCTGGCCAAGCCGGTGGCGGCAAGTGCGGTGGCACTCCCGTACCCCAGAAATTTGGCTGCGGCAATAGGTAATTGTCCGACCAACAACACATCCATTAGGCCAACCATGGTATTGAGGACTTGTTCACTGACCGCAGGCATAGCGAGTGCAAACACCCGCCGTTGTCGTTCGCGTTGCCGTTGCATTATGGTTCCTTTTTATCTTGTGCAGGCATTGTACCACTAGCAGTATGCTGAATGCGGTATGTTTTTTTACATCGGGAATGTACACAGCCCCGAGAAAAAAATGAATTTCTGCATTTATTTGATTGCAACGGCAAATCCACCCCATTCATACTGCACCCAAATTCCTGCTTGACATGAAACAAATGTTCGCATATAATCAGCACAGATGTTTCGAACATATGTGTTGATTACGAGATAAGCACCACAAGGAGGACACAATGGCCGTACGTTCACAAGAAATGCGCAACCCCACAATGCGCCTAGGTCGCCCCAAGAGTCCATCGTTATTCTTACGCCGTTTGGCAATGCCTACTCCTTCGGTTGGGTACATTGTCGGCGCATTCATAGCAGCGGTCGCTTTATATTTCGTATTGAGTGCCGTGATTAGCTGGGGTATGAGTCGTTATGACGACATGCGCTATGGCACAACCCGCACATTTCATACTGATGCCGCCATTGGGATCGAGGATTCTGTCACCAACCCCACTCACTTCGTGGCAATGAACATCAATCGCCAAGTGGTCATCATGCAGATTCCTGGTGGCGATGCCAACAAAACGCGGCTTATCAATGGGCCCTATTTATTTGGGGGCACCGAAGACCGCACACCAGTGATTTTGAATTTCAGCGACGTCAACAACGACGGCATGATTGACATGATTGTCAATGTCAAAAACGAAGCACTCATCTATCTCAACCGTGGTGATCGCCTCGGCTTGATGACGCCCCAAGAACGCGCGTCCATCTCGCTCCAACCCTAAACCATCTTCCTGCGGGATCCCCTGTCTACGGTAATGACTCCCCCGCCATTACCCCTCCCGCACAACCCTCACCCACAGCCATGGGTGAGGGTTTTTTGCTGTTTGTCGGCGTATGCCGCAAACCTAGGGGCGAATAGCGGCGATCCTCGGGCTAGGGGCGAATAGCGGCGAATAAATTCGCCGACATGATTCGCCCCTACCATTGGGTCGCGACGATCCGTGCCGGCGATGGACCGCGACAATCCCCGGGCGATGGACCGCGACGATCCGTGCCGGCGATGGGCGGCGAATAAATTCGCCGACATGATTCGCCCCTACCATTGGGTCGCGACGATCCCCGGGCGATGGACCGCGACGATCCCCGGGCGATTGGCCACGGCATGCCGTGGTGGAATCGTGGGCGATTG
>JBBAWW010000032.1:17474-30300 GCA_040397035.1 Roseiflexaceae bacterium
CGATTGGTCACGGCATGCCGTGGTGGAATCGTGGGCGATTGGTCACGGCATGCCGCAAACCGAGGGGCGAATAGCGGCGAATAAATTCGCCGACATGATTCGCCCCTACTCATGTGTTATAATCATCGCGCGCTATCCAACTCCTCGATTCATCATCCACACAATTACTGCGCGCGTTACGCGCCGGAGCATACATGACAACTACCACAGACTTACCGTTACCGTGGCGCCAACGCTTTGCCCATTGGCTGAGCCAAAGCCGCGAAGCGGTCCGCACGATTCCCTCCGCCTTCAAAATCATTTATTCGGCTGACCGTGTTGGTACAAGTATTTTGATTTTCAGCACTGCGGTAAGTGCGATAATCCCCGCCATCCAAGCCTATGCAGGTGGTCAAATCATCGATAGCGTTGCAAAAGGGATTGCCCTGCATGATGCCATGCTGGCGTTTAACACCAGCCTGCATTGGATTTTGATTGAATTTGGGCTGATTGTGTTGACGTTTGTGATTGGGCAACTACGCAGCTTTGCTGAACACAGCATCAACGCCCAATTATCGTTTTATATTGCCACCCAAATGATGCAAAAATCGGTCGAACTCGACATCCAATACTTCGAAGATCCGACGTTTTATGACAGCCTGCAAAACGCGCGCCGCCAAGCCGAATTCCGGGCTATGGCGTTGGTCACCGGAGTCTTTACGATTGTGCAACAAGCGGTCACCCTCACATCGTTTTTGGTGTTGGTAATCAGCTTCCAGCCATGGATTGCCGTCGTCTTGTTTGGGGCTACGATTCCGGCATTTATCGCACAGGGGCGCTATAGCCGATTGTTCTTTCGCTTGCTGACCAGGCGCGCCCCGGAGTTTCGTCAGCTCCGCTACCTCGAAGAATTAGTCACCAGCGACAAAACCATCAAAGAAGTACGCTTGTTTGGCTTGGGCAAGTCGATTATCAATCGTTATACCACCACCTTTATGCAATACTTCCACGAAGATATCGCCATCGCCCGCCGCCAATCATTGCTGGGCACCGTATGGGGCTTGATTTCAACGGCGAGTTTTTATGTGTCGTATGGCTGGGTGGTGTGGATTGCCTTGTCGGGCAATCTGACCCTCGGCGGGCTGACGTTTTATACGGCGATTTTGCGCCAAAGCCAAACCACCTTCCAAGGATTGTTCAATAGCGTCAATTTCATTTTCGAAAACGGCTTGTTTATGACGCAATTACTCGATTTCATGGCATTGCAACCCATCATGCCCCAAACCAAAACCCCGATTGCCATGCCCAATCCGTTGGTCGAAGGCATCACCTTCCACGATGTGTCGTTCAAATATCCAGGGCGGGACGAATGGACGCTCCGCCATCTCGATTTGCATATCAAAGCCGGCGAGACGTTGGCACTAGTGGGGCTAAATGGCGCGGGCAAAACGACACTGGTCAAATTGATTACCCGGCTCTATGATCCGACCGAAGGCAAAATTACCATTGATGGCATCGATTTACGTGATTTCGCCCAAGAAGAACTGCACAAACGCATCGGCGTCATCTTCCAAGATTTTGTGCGCTATCAAATGACCCTCAAAGACAACATTGGCTTTGGCAACATCGAACGCATGGATGACATCGCCCGTATCACCCACGCCGCCGAAGATGGTGGAGCTGATGAAATCGCCGCCCAACTCGCCCACGGCTACGACACCACGTTGGGACGGCAATTCATGGATGGACGCGAGTTGTCGGGTGGGCAATGGCAAAAAATAGCGCTGAGTCGGGCCTTTATGCGTGACGGCGGGATTCTCATTCTCGATGAACCGACCGCGGCCCTCGATGCGCAGCGTGAACACGAAATCTTCCAGCACTTCCGTGAACTCACCCAAGACCGCACGGCCATCTTGATTTCACACCGCTTTAGTACGGTACGGATGGCCGACCGGATTGCCGTGTTGTCTGATGGTGCCATCGTCGAACTCGGCAGCCATGCCGAGCTGATTGCCAATCCGCAACGCTATGCTGAATTGTTCGAAATGCAAGCGAGTGGATACCGTTAGGACGCCCAAATCAAGACTCCCCAGCACCTCGTTTGTGGCGCTGGGGAGTCTTGCGTGATGACGGCTGCTTATTTTTTGAATTCGTAGATGGTAATTTGGCCTTGTTGGAATGCCACAGTCGCAATAGAATCAAACAACGCCAAGCCACCTTCGCCATAGACATCACGTTCCGTCGGGCCGACATACACGTAGCGCACATGATATTTTTCGAGTAATGGTCGTACCGCTGCCTCGTCACCACTACTATAGATGGTGCGCACATCTTGGTCACGTGCACCGATTTGGTTTTTTGCTTCGAGATGACCACCACGCCATTGATCTTCGTGACCTGGCCAACCCATGACGGCCGGTAATCCCGTCGACGCAGATACGCCACCGAAGCCTTTACCTTCGATATCGTACTGGCCACCAACCCCCTCGACAATCACCGAGCCAGCAGGGGCATTGGCGCGTAACCATACGATTGATTCATGACCACCTTCGGGGTTGTCTCGGGGCGTGCGACCAGCGAGGTTGCCTGGCTGATCGACAAACAAGGCCTTGCCGACGGTAGCCGCCGGATAGACCAACGCCGCCAGCAAGATCGGAATGGTTGCGACACCCAACCCCACCCGCACCCAGCGTTGCCCCACCTGCCAGACATACCATGCGGAGAGCACGCCGGCCACACTCCAAATCACCCATACTTGATAATAAAACTTAAACACGGTGTTCATGCGTGAACTAAATACATCCCGCACATACACCACATCCACGGCAAGACACAATAATGCGGCAATTGCCGTCATCCCCAACCAAATTACACTCATTGGCGCCATATCGGTGCGCGTAAAAATCATATACAACGCCAAGACCGTTAACGGAATGGCGGTAATACTGACAAAACCAGTAAACGCCCCAATCACCCCCACCACCAAGGTAACCGCCAGCATGATACGCTCTTGGTTGCTGCGGGTCATGCGCGCCACCGCAATCAAAATTGGCACCAGGAACAAACCAAACATGATAAATAACCCGTGGAATTCGGTACGGGCCGGGGCTGGTCCAAAGTAGCGTGACAATGCCCCAATCACCGGAGTAGTCACTAATGGGTCAGCACCACCAACGAGTGAATGATACGACAAATGGAATGGCAAATACCAGGCATATGAGGCCAGCGCAACAATCCCGATTTCGATTGCGATATCCTTCCATGCCACGGCATTACGCAAACCATACCAGACCACAGCCCCCACATACAACAGCATGTACGTTGGGTAATCCCAGCTATTGAGGGGATACAACAACCCCAACATGAGCGCCGGCAACACCAAATCGGGTGTTTTGCCACTTGCTCGCCGGAGCGCTAACGCCATCAGCAACAATACAAACGGCAGGGCCATGACGTGCGGGTGCATGTCGCCTAACCAAAACGAAAAAAACGGAAATTCGGTGATGGCGTAGCGTCGTTCGGTGCCGCCATTATCAGATGCAATCGTATCCCAGACGGCGCGTGACGGGTTCCACCAATTAAAGTCGGCCCAGGTATTGCGTGGCGTCACACTGGTAGTACCATCGAAATCCCAGCCTTTGAATGGCTGCGATAATTGGATCGGTTCGCGACTGCCGAGGCCATTCCCAATCGCATGCCGAATGTCCGTTGATTCGAGTGCAAGTACTTCGGGTACTCCAGTCACGATTTGCAAAAAACCACCGAGATTACCCACCAATAATAATGCGACAACGGCCAACGTTGCCATCACTGGTGCTTCGCCCCTGCCCACCGGACGCTCATTTGGACGCCACTGCGTAATCACGGCAATGACGATACTCACCACTGCAGCCGCACTCATCCCCGCGGTCGTCGCCAAGGCTAAATTGTACGAAACGACGGGATCTGCGGCGGTAAGCACTGCCGGAATCGCCGCCAATATATAGCCGGCATAATAATAATTAATCGTGAAACCTGACATCCATGGATCAAGCGGAGGAAAGCTGGGGCTATGCATCACACTATTAAAAAACGCATAGTCCATCGGGCGTTCGGTACCCCATGGATCAGCGTTACGGCTCCTGATAAAAACCACCATGGCCATCGCCAGTAAAAAAAAGACTTCACTGAGGGCCCAGGTACGCCAATGCGCACGGAGCCATGCGTTGTCAATCCCGCCAGCGCGACGCCACCCAATATAGCCAATCACCACCGCCGCAAACAACACCCCACCACCATTGAACGGAACCAAGCCCAGCATGGCGCAACTCCAGATACCAACCCCAATCAATACAAACCCCAATGGACGCGCCAAGCCGACCATCGCAGTCGGCATGCTGCCAAACAAATACTTTACCCACGGCAACCCCACTGCGACACATATCCATGTGGCTAACCAATGGAGCAGTACTGCACTAACCATATTCATTCCTTCACCTGTTGGAAACCCAGTTGGTACAGGGTTGCCCCGCACCAGCTGGGCTGGGATTACTTGGACAAACGATTCAAGCCGTCTTCGGCTTCATTCCGCAACCCAGAATCCGCCGGAGCTTTATCGAGGTAGGCTTGATAATCGGCTTTGGCTGCCTCAATATCGCCAATAATTTCTTCGATTTTGGCACGGGTAATATAAAGATCAAAGAAATCGGAGTATTTCACAATTGCCGCATTCACCTCGGTCAAGGCATCATCGATGAGATTGGCATTAATCAATCCCGTGATAAGTTTATTGGCATTACCGCCACCATCACTCGCCGTAAGTGCATCCCGATACGCCTGAATCGCTTGGTCATACAACCTAGCTTCCATGGCAGTATCACCTAACATATGCAAAATCATCACATCACCGGGGTGTGATGTTTGATTCCGTGCCACAATTGCCGTTGCTTCTTCGAAGCGTTGCTGGCGCCGATACCCATCAACCAAGGCAATCATCGCATCAATATTGGACGGATCAGCCTCGAATTTCTTTTCGAGTTCACTAAAATCTTCAGGTGCGGGGGCGGGTTCACTCGGGAACGAGACACTTGGAGCAGCTTGATCACCATTCACCGATCCTTGGGGCGGGACTTGCACAATATTGGGTGATACTTGATAGATACTCGTCTCACCCGACTTATACACCTCGCGGAGTGACTCAATATTCGCAACAGCATCAGTCCCTTCTTTGCCGTAGGCAGCCCGTTCGATTGGACCCACAATCACATAGCCCACGCGATAGCGTGACAATATTTTGGACTTTTGGTTGATATCTGTCGAGCGATAAAAATCAATTACGTCAGCGTCACGTGTGCCCACTAGGTCCCCGTTGCGTTGTTCACTTTCGTGGAGTGGGCTGACTACGGTGGGGAAGCCCGTGTTGGCGGCAATCCGCACCCCATAACCACGATAGAATTCAATACTCGATTGCATGATAACCGGCAGTCCTTTGACATGACTGTTCAGCCATTGGATGGCACTATAGTCAGACAAGAACGAAATATCACGATCGTTCGTGTTATATGTCCCTGTTTTCATAAACGCGAGCCCGTCCAGTGTGGGAGCTTGATCAGCATTTATCCGATACGCCATCCGATTGGGCACCCCAATCAGTGTGAAGCTCGCACCCATCACCACCGGCACAATCATGGTCACCGCCACCACCGGCAACAGCGCACGATGCATTTGGCGCAAACGTTCCAACAGGGTGGGCAACAGCATCGCAATCCCCACACTCAAAAGTAGCCAGCTCTGTACCCCAAATTTAAACACCGTGTTCATGCGATACCATTCGCCACCATCCATATGGTCACGGATATAAATGAGTTCTACCCCCAACGCCACCGCCCATGCCACAAAAATCAACCACAGCCCAAACCACAATTGATTGTCAGGTTGACGTTTGACCAAAAACGGCACTAACAAGAGCATAAAGAGCGCCAACCAGATGCGCGGATCACCTAGCCACGCCACGAGTGGCGTCGCCCACGGTCCCCACAACGACGCAGTGACACCAATCACAGCCAATAACACTAACACGGTCGCAACAGCTATTTGCATCCAGCGCTTTTGCCAGGCAATCACCACTGTAGCCACAATCGCGGGTACCACAAACAATCCCCACATTGCCAACCATGGTGCCCATGACGAAGGTGTCGTAACCTGCCCAATACCGCCAATTTGCGGCACATATTGTTGGAAGAATGGCAAATAGCCGATATACGCTACCGCAGCAATTACTGCCACTTGCACTACCGCCCACATCGCCAACCATGGTCTTGGCGATGTCCAGGCTCGCCGTACCAATACTCCACCCAAAATCAAGACTGCCGTTGGTGCATCCCACGAATTAGTGATTGCAAGTGTGCCAATTACCATTGGTGCCAGTAGCCACCATGCACCGGAGAGGCGTTTGTGGGTCAATGAATGCCATGCCAACGCCAACAAAAAGACCGCAAACGGCAACACAATCACATGCGCATGCAAATCACCAAAAACAAAACTCCAGGCTGGGTATTCGTTGATGGTGTTGGGAATGACGCGGGTAGAACCGAGAAACCAGTCACCAAGTGCACTATTCATCCCCGCCAAACCTTGATTTTGGAAAACCTCAAAGACTTGCGTGAGTCCACGAGACCAGCCGATTTCGAGGGCACTAGCGGGATTACCAATCACGCCCAACACCAGCACCGCTACGGCTACTGCCCAGCGCTTGCGGGCTATCTGCCACAACAACGCCGCCACACCACTCATAAGCAACGCATACAGCGATGCAACCACGAGGTTATAACCGATGGCAGGAGCGACGCCCATCAAACGAATCGGCAATGACATCAACACATAGCCGTAATAATAGTAATTGACGGTACCGCCACTAAAAAACGGTGAATAGGGCGGCATCACGGGGCTACGCAACACGGCATTGAGCAACCCAAATTCAAATGGTTTTTCGCCACCCCAAATAGGATTCCATAAATCAGGATTGACCATGCGAATCCCCACCATTAGCAAAAAGCTGCCAGTGAAAATGGTCTCAAACACCGCAATCGTACGGATTTGAGATCGCAATGTGACTATCACATGCCGGAAGCCACGCTGGAGTGCCGGCACCACTTCACGCCAGTGAAACCACTCAACAACCATTGCATCATTCGATTTTTGACGCATCCCAATCCGGAACAAGGCCCACAGGCTAAGCTTCAATACCAATATGATTGCCACAATCAACCCAGTGGTGGAGTTATACATCAAGCGTGCACTCACCGGCAACCATAATGCATACCCGAGCACCAATAATCCGATGACCCGGGCCCAGACCCATTGCGTATCACCCAACCACAACGCTGGCAACAAGCCGAGCAATGCAATCAAATACCACGCCAACAACCACAGCACCACGATGACAATCGTATTTTGCAACGGATTCCAACCGGGACTTGTTACTTCAGGTAATTGGGCAGTTTCGACCGGCAACAGCGACTGCTGCACCAACGGTGCCGGTGCAAATTGCGCCAACGTGCCTGTTTTGAGCACACCTGGGGCGTGATCCGCCACGGGGACTTGATAGATGACCGTTTCACCCACACGGAATACTTCAGTGATTTTGCCGTCGTTAGCGAGCTGTGTAAACACGGTACCGGTTTGTGGCCCATACAAGGCTTTTTCCATACGACCCACATAGACATATTCCACGCCATAATTCTGGATTTCGGCAAAGGTTTTGGTGGCATCCACATCGGTATACCAGCGTTGCACTGCTGCCTGACGCGCACCAAGGACTGAGCCCACATCAGTCACACTGCGCTGTTGACTCTCGTGCCACGGCCAGCCAATCAACGTCGGCAAGCCGGTATAATTGGCAATCCGGGCATCCCAACGATAGGCTTCAGCGTGTGCTTCGAGCAAAATCGGCACACCACGCACGTTATCGCGGATCCAGTTAATCCCGGCTACATCTTCACTGAAATCAAAATTCGTGCCGTTTTCGTTCCAGGTAGAATTGGGCGAGCTCATGAACGCTTCGCCATTTAACGTCAAGGGGATAGTTTTGTCATAACGATCACCCAAACGCGCCGGTGTGGCAGTGGCTGGGTAGACAAATACGGCAGCGACCAGCACCGCCGTCACCACCTGCCAACCCAATTTGAACTCGGCGAGATATTTGCTCAGCAATTGCCAAACCCATGCCAAAACCACCGCACTACTAATCGCCCCAAACACCCACACCTGCATACCAAACTTAAAAACGCTGTTCATGCGCCCAATATCACCCTTGGCCACTACCACTTCGGTCAATGCCGAAATACCAAACATGGCCAAGACCATCACAATCGTAAAAATCGTCTCGAGCGAAATAGCTGGCAAACGTGCTTCTGAGCGCCGCTCGATTTCGTCAAATACCGGCAATTCCAACTGAATCACCCGTGATTGCCTAACCCATAGGCTCGGCATCGTAAATACCCCGGTACGGGTCATGACCGCGACAATCAAGCCGACGAGCAACATCATTGCGCCGACCTCGACATACAACGCCGGCACCGCTCGCAAGACGCCCAATGCCAAGGCACCCACTACCACGGCGGCGCTTCCTAGTGCATATGGCGCCGACAACCAGCGCAACCGGATCAGCAATAGCGTACCAGCACTAATCGCCGCATACATCCACATACCCGATAATTCAATCAACAAGGCGGTGGGCGTACGTGGTCCAGTCCACAATTCAAAGCCAGTATAGTCACTGGCAAACCATTGACTAAATGGCCAATTGACGATTTTGGACGAAATCATTAGCACCGCAACGGCCACACCCAACCCAATCAGATGATTCAATAGGTTGGAGCGGCGTTGTTCGTCACGCCACGCTACCAACAACAACGTCACAATCGCCATACCCACAATCGTGGGGTAATCCCACGTGTTGGTGGCATATGACACACCACTAATCAAGCCCAGCAACAATACCGGCACCAGTCGCTGTCGCCAGCGCGGCCATAGCTGGCGCACCCGTGTGCGCCGCCGCACCAACGCCAGCATCACACCCAATGCCGCCACCAACAACGGGAGGCCAATCATGTGGGCATGCAGGTCGGCAAACAAAAAGGTAAAGAAGGGGAATTCGTTAATTACCCCATCGCCGGTTTTGATTGCGACAACCCGGGTTGCATCCCAGAACGCCCATTCTTCACGGCCACCACAGATTTGTTGGGCGGCGTATGACGTCCCTTTGTCACACGACTCGGCTGGGTTACTGCCCGTCCTAGGCAACATCCAAATCGCATTAGACCAATTACCGGCCACCACCGTAAACAACGCCGCCAGCAATGCGCCGGCCAATTTACGACGCTCACTTGTGGGTAACGCTTGTAACCACCAGCGCCACGCGCCGGCATAAATGGTGCGGAAGCTGCCTTGGAGCGCCAAGGCTACACCCCACGCCCCCACCGCCGTCAAGGCAAAAATCGTCGGCACCGCCAGATTATAGGCGGTCGCTGGCGCAATCCCCGTCATGTGCACCAACACACCCAGCATCACAAAGCCAAAATAGTAGTAGTTGAGCATACCGCCCGCAAACCACGGGTCATACGGCGGGAACGCAGGACTACGCACCACCGCCGTCAAAAACGCTAGGTCCATTGGCTTTTCGCCACCACGACCTGGATGCCACAAATCGGGATTGCTCGCCCTTACCCACACAAATGCCAAAAAAGCCAGCACAAACACCATTTGGGTGGTGACAATCAACCAGCGCCGTTGTGCCCAAAAGCGCCGCCATGTCGCACGGTTGCGCCACCAACTTACCACAGCAGCAGTCACCCACAACAACGCCAATACCCACACCCCGACCCGGCCATAATTCAAGGCATGCACGGTGCCTGCCAACCAAATCACCCACGCAATAACCAACAATCCAAGTGTTTTGGCGATAGCAAAACCACCATCGGGCAACCAGCTCAAGGCGCGCCGGAGCAACACAAACGCCGCCAGCCCCAATACTTCGATGGCCAACCACCACCACAACCACGGCATAGTGGTTGTGGTAAACGTACTAAAAAGCTCATTCCATGAGGCGGCGTTGCGATAAGTAGGCCATTGCAAATCAGTGAAATGCAACGCCGTCATCGCTTTGCTGGCCCGGATGGTGGGCATTTTGTAGACTTCTTCAAACACCACACCATGCAAAATCAACGCTTTGGTATTGGCGCTGTTGTAGCGGTCTGTTTTTTTGAAAATTAATACCCGGGGGTGGTCATAGACACTAAACGCCTCTTCGGCCCACGTTGCAGTAGGGAATTCGATGCCAAACAAGCGTGGTGATGAGCGATATTCGGCCACCAAATCAAATCCCAGCGAGCCATCAAATAGCGCTTTGTAATAATTAATCAGCGCCGGATAGCGCATCACCAACCGCCCCGCCGTATCGTAGACGCGGTTGCTACTCATGATGATGTAATCAACATTATCGATTTGTTTGAGCATGCCTTTGTTTTCGGCAGTGCCATCACCAAAATATTTGTTTGGTTCGTCTTCGCCATAAACGGGGAAGGCCTCGCCGGGGAATTGATCGGCACCACGGCCATCAAGCCCCAACGGCAACCCATCATCCCATGATTCAGAGCTAATCACCGATCCGGTAGGAATATTGGCATAAATCCAACGCGAGGCCGCCACTCGGGTGTGTTCTTCGGTATACATCCGTGAGAACGCAAACCCCCACGCCAACGCCCCAATCACCACCACCAAGGCCGGTACCACCGCCATAAAGGCAATCCCACGCGCCGTCGTCAACGCACGGGGGCGGTGGAGCTCGGGGTCACCTGGTTGCCACATCCACTGCATGACTTTGTCAAAAAGCACTCGCCGATAACTCGCCAAATGCACCACCAACCAGGCCGCAAATATCGTCAACATGCCATATACCGGCAGGTAATAGCGCATCGACATCAAAAACAAGCCACCCTGCCAACCAAAATAAAACAGCACCCATGTCCACGGGATGAGATGGGCAATCATGCGCCGGCGCAACAAATACCAGCCAGCTACGATAAACCCTAGCCAAGCCGCAATCCCCAACGGTGCGCCCATACCTGCTAGCACCATATTGGACAAGGCAAACACATAGCGGGGGCGGGCAGCCCATTGTTGGGTCGGTGGCCAATCGACTTCACCCGACGCAAATCGGCTAATATCTGACATGCTCTGCAAAAAACGATCGTCGGGGCGAATATCAAAATATCCCTTGCCTTGGAACAGCGTGTCGATGCGTAACCCAATATCTCCCAATTTGTCGCTCAAAATCGGGCGCGCTTCGCTCCCCTGCATCGTACCGGCAAACATATCGGGACCCAATGTGCGGGCGGCAAACAGCGTCAATATACCCCACATCATCACCAAGAGCACTTCACGAATCATGGCGCGCCGATTATCGTTGCTATAGGCTCGATAAAACCGCGTTGCAACCGCAACCAATACCGCGAGTGCCACCGTGGCCAAGGTGATACGACAGGCAATCGCCGCCCCCACACCCACCGCCACACCAATATAGTCGTACCATGCCCCACGTTGTACGATGCGTACCGCATAGTAAATCGTCAGCAAAATAAAGGTAGTACTCGTGGCATCGACCGTAAAAAAATGTGCCTGTTGAATCAAAAACGCCGTACCCGCGGTCATCAGTGCCGCAAGGTAGGCGACTTTTTCGCCATATAAGCGCCGTGCAATCGCAAAAATCAATAGTATCGACAGCAAATCAAAAAATGCCGATAGCCCGCGACCAACTTTGTGAATGTCAGCGGTATAGTCGACGCCGTCGGGGTTGATGAGTTTACGCACACTATTGGGAATCGCTTTGGCAATCGTGTATTCGGGGTTAACACTGTTGCCCTCTTTATCGGGTGTCACCAATGTCGGCGACATGCGATCAGGAGATGTCAACGCCACCGCCACAAACCGCGTCATCGTATGCGGCAACATGCCATACACAAAAAACTTGTAGTTCCCGTTGCGTGGATTGAGTGGCGTGTTGCTCGAATCAATAAATTGATGAAACGAGTTGGGTAAGTCGATTTGGGATGCAACTTCGGTCAAAAATCGTTCGTCGGGATGCAAGCGAAACGACGGCTCGTCCCAGCTGTACAATCCATTCAAACGAAAATACGCCCCTATCAACACAATCACCACCAACAACATCACCCGCGGACCTTGTCGACGCACATACTGCAACATATTCATCAAAAATCCTTATGCGTTGCTCACACAACAGAACATCACATGGTCACCCTACTGGTGACAATGTCGAACGAATTTTCTTTTGTATCCCGAAATATCGTAAACCACACTGATTGTGCACCTATTATAGCCCATATTTTTCGAACAAAAATACATACATACACCGATGAATGATACGCTTAGCACTCCGAAATATTCACATTTCATTCATATTTCACAACTCAAATAAGAAATCGTAATTCATTCAATCATCTCATTACATTGCACAGATTTATCCGGTAAATACGCCGGATTTTTTTCATAGACCCATTTCAATACCTACGCCAATCTACGCCACTTGTTGATTGTTCGGCGGTGCATTGATAGGCACAAGTGTGGAAATTATCCGATTAATTTGTGGTTTAATTCGTTGTGCAGTTTCGGCAATACCTACGCCAATCTACGCCGCAAGCTTGTCCTGTGGCAGTGCATTGATACGCCCAAGTGCGGAAATTATTCGCTCAATCTGCCAATACCTACGCCAATCTAGGCCGCTCGTTGATTGTTCGACGGTGCATTGATACGCCAAAGTGCTAAAATTGTGCACTCAATCTGCGATTTTAAT
>JBBAWW010000033.1:0-30052 GCA_040397035.1 Roseiflexaceae bacterium
GCAACCGGCATGGAATGACGCTAGGGGTGAGGTGTTTTGGCGTAGGTATTGAAAAATTGACAATGGAAAATGCTGAATACCTCCGTGATCCCCGCGGCCTCTGTGCGAGAAATGAACAGATATACGCCACTGCTCGGAGATTGCACAGGCACTATCGCGCCCATGCAATGACGCTGGGGGGAATGCCTCCGTATCCTCTGCGTCCTCTGTGCGAGATAAAGAAGATCCTCTCCACGCGATTTGTGTAATCCGCAATAGTATGCAAAAATCGCACTATCCACCCCAATTCACCAATTACCACAAGGATTTTTATTATGACAACCATTACCAATGCGACGGTATTAATTACGGGCGGAGCCTCGGGCATCGGATTATTACTCGGCAAGCAATTACTCACCAAGGGTGCCAAACAATTCATTATTTGGGATATCAATCAGGCAGCGATTAGCACGGTCGTTGCAGAACTCACTGCCAATGGGAATGCAGTCCACGGGTACACCGTCGATGTTACCAATGTCGCCCAAATTCAACAAACCCTCGCAACGATGACCGCCAGCGGTATCTCTGTCGACATTCTGGTCAACAACGCCGGGATTGTGGTGGGGAAGCCTTTTCATGAGCATAGTCATGCCGATATCGACAACGAGATGGCCGTCAACACCACCGCCCTCATGCACCTCACCCGTGAAGTGCTACCGGGGATGATGGCGCGTAATCGCGGGCATATCGTCAATATTTCGTCGGCTGCTAGTCTACTCGCTAACCCACGTATGTCGGTTTATTGCGCCAGCAAATGGGCGGTGACAGGCTGGTCAGAATCGTTGCGTATCGAGTTAGCACAAATCAACAGTGCAGTGCAGGTCTCGACAATTATGCCCTATTACATCGATACAGGGATGTTTGCCGGGGTATGCTCGCCCATCATCCCCATCCTCAAGCCAGACTATGTGGTGGCCCAAATCGCCAACGCAATCCACGGCAACCGCGTGGTATTGCGCTTGCCGTGGATTGTCAATCTATTACCGTTGTTACGCGGGATTTTGCCAAGGAGTTGGTTTGACGTGATTGTGGGCGAATGGTTTGGTATCTATCACACCATGGACCAATTCACCGGGCGCACTCGCTAATCAATTAGCGCCACTCGTCACGCCATGCTTCGAGTTGCGTAATTTCGGCAGATTGCGCATCAATGATGGCTTGAGCGAGGTTTTTGATATCGGCGTGTTCAGCTTTGGTCAAGGCTTCTTGGGCCATGGTGATGGCGGCTTGATGATGCGAAATCATGGCATCTATCCAGCGCAGATCATAGCTCACGCTTTCATCTTGGGCCACCATCATATCGCCCATGTCTGTGCCTGTACCTGCGCTAATCGCCACAGTGGGGTACCAATTATTGCGCCACACTTGCATTTGGGTGATTTCGCCATCTTGGACCATGATCACGTTTTGGGCAAACTGCTTGAGTTCGGTGTGTTGGGCTTTGGTGAGGGCTTCTTGGGCCATAGCAATTGCCCCTTGGTGATGCACAATCATACTATCGATAAACAAGGCATCATAAGGAGCATCATCGGTCGTTGACATTGCACTTATGTCGTGCCCCGCCATGTCCTGCCCAGCCGTAGCCGTCGGCGCTCCCGTAGCGGTATTGCTGCCACACGCGATCAATACCATTGCCATCATCGCCATTCCTAACCAACGTAACTGCTTCATCGTATCCTCTTTTGTGTGATTACAAAAAACTATGCACCGCACTACTTACTGATTGCGAAAACGTCGTAAGCGCAACGAATTGGTGACCACAAATACCGAACTACAGGCCATGGCACCAGCAGCCACAATCGGGCTGAGCTGAATGCCCCACCACGGATATAACAGACCGGCTGCCAATGGGATACCGATGACGTTATAGCCAAAGGCCCAAAATAGATTCCAACGAATCGTGGTGAGTGTGGCCTGCCCCAAGCGCAACGCCAATGCCACCAACGATAAATCGTTGCGCATCACGATGGCATCGGCGGTTTCGATAGCGACATCAGTACCACTGCCCATGGCAATCCCCACATCGGCACGCGCCAAGGCGGGAGCATCGTTGATGCCATCGCCCACCATGGCCACCACACCTTGGGTCTGGAGTGCCACCACCGCATCCACCTTGGCAGCGGGGAGCACATTGGCCACCACTTCGCTAATCCCCACATCGGCGGCAATCCGAGCGGCGGTAGTCTGATTATCACCCGAAATCATCACCGTGCGCACGCCGCTGGCCTGCAACTGCGCCACGACTGCCGGTGCCTCGGGGCGCAATTGATCACGTAACCCCAGCACCCCGCGCACCTGCCCCGCTACTGCCACCACCACAATGCTCTGGCCAGCGGCCTGCAACCGCTCAATCGCATCATGCAACGGGGTTGCATCGACTCCAGCATCGTGCATGGCGGTCAGATTGCCAATCAACACATACTGGTCTGCAATCTGGGCATCAGCCCCCCGCCCTGCCAAATCATGGCGATTACTGGCAGCGGGGATGACCAATTTACGCTCATTCGCCGCCGTTGCAATCGCCTGTGACAAAGGGTGGGTGCTCCCGGCGGCCACTGCAGCCGCCAAAGCAAGGATGGTTTGTTTGTCATCAATGGCGACGATTTCTTGGACGCGGGGGCGACCCTCGGTGAGCGTGCCTGTTTTGTCAAAAGCCACAATCCGCACCTGCGCCAAACGCTCCAGCGCTGCAGCTCCTTTGATGAGCACGCCATGACGAGCACCAACCCCACTCGCTACCATGATGGCAGTGGGCGTAGCGAGACCGAGCGCACACGGGCAGGCAATCACCAACACCGCTACCCCAAACATCAAGGCTTGGGTGAGTGGCACGCCCATGACCAACCACCATACCCCAAACGTGAGCAGTGCGATTACGATGATGACGGGCACAAAAATCGCCGATATTTGATCGACCAGTTGCTGCACAGGGGCGCGGCTACCTTGGGCTTGGCGCACCAGGCGGATGAGTTGTGCCAACACACTGTCACTGCCAATCGCTTCGGCACGCAACTGAATCTCGGCCGTCAGATTAATCGATGCGCCGATTACGCGCTCACCAAAACCACGCCCGACCGGCAGGCTTTCACCCGTCAACATGCTTTCGTCCACCGTGGTATTGCCACTGACCAACACGCCATCGACAGGAATGCGCTCGCCGGGCTTGACAATCACAATCTCGCCCCGGCGCACCTGCGCGGTAGGCACTTCACTGACCATACCTGCCCTGAGCACCCGGGTGGTTTTGGGTTGCAAGCCAATCAAGGTGCGTACGGCGCTACTCGCTTGGCTACGGGCACGGGTTTCGAGGTATTTACCAACCAAAATCAAGGCAATAATCGTGGCGGCAGTTTCGTAGTAGACATGCCCGACTCCACCACCGATTAACAAAATCGTGCTATACCAAAAGGCGGCACTCGAGCCCAGCACAATCAAGGTATCCATGTTGGCGGTGCGGTTACGCAAGGCACCCCAAGCATGCCGATAAAAATCACTGGCGGCATAGATTTGTACGGGGAGTGCCAGCACCAAAAAGAACCAATTATAGGCGTCGAGCCGCGCTGGTAGCATGTGCATGTGGCCAATGCCACTGGTGGCAACCATGGCGACCGCGCTGCCGATAGGCCATGGTGCAATCAGCCCAAAATCTTTGGCCATCGAGATGACAAACAGGGGCACGGCAAACAGCATGGCAACCAGCAAGCGTTGCCAGCGCTGGTTGAGCTCGAGGGCGCGGGCATCGGCTTCACTATCGTGGGCATCGACGCTATTTTCGATCACAATCACGCCATAGCCGGCTTTTTCGATAGCCGCAATCAACAACGGTTGCGTCATTACCAACGGCAAAAAATCTATGGTAGCGCGCTCGTCGGCGAGATTCACCGTGGCGGACAAGACCCCCGGTTGTTTGCGCAGGGCTTTTTCGACCCGCGCCGAACAGCTGGCACAGGTCATGCCGGTAATCGGCAATTCGAGTTGTTCACGAATCACACCATAACCGGCTTTTTCAACCGCTGCCACTGCGGTAATCAACGCACTAGGGGTTGCATGCACGACAGCGTGTTCGTCGGCAAGATTGACCGTCGCGTCGCTGATGCCTTCGACTTTGCGCAAGGCTTTTTCGACCCGCATCACACAACTCGCACAGGTCATCCCAGTGACTGCAAATTCACGCACACTATCATTGGTCGTCATGGTCATTCCTTTGGATGAGGGGGAGCGCGATGTGGGGCAGATACCCCACATCACCAGATTATGCCAACCTTCTTCTAGCAGCAGCCTTCGGAATCGCCGCCACAGCAGCTAGCGCCATTATCAGCACCCAAGGCGATCATGGTTGGGGCAAGTACTTGATAACCAGCGTCTTGGATGGCGGCTACCAACACGTGACGCTCTAATGCGGCACCTTCGATGGTCACTTGGCTACGATCGTCGTTGACGAGGGCAGTCGCAACACCTGGTACGGCAAGCAATGCTTTGCTGACGCGGCCAGCACAACCACCACACGTCACTCCACCAACGGGCAATTCAATGCGATCCATGTTACTTTCTCCGTTCGCTAAATACCTGCATGAGTTCACCAATGACCCGCTCGCGTTCGACGGCGTCGTCACTGCGGATTGCAGTGGTGACACAACCATGCAAGTGTTGATCCATTACCATACGTCCCACTTGATCAAGGGCTTTTTGGACGGCGTCCATTTGCATCAACACATCGATACAATAGCTGTCTTGATCGACCATGCGGTAAATCCCGCGTACATGACCTTCGATGGTGCGTAAGCGTTGTTGCACTTGCTCTTTGTGACTACTCATCCGTCGTTCTCCTATCCCCTACCCCCCCCCGAGGGGGTCTGGTAATTAGATTATAACAGAAGAAGTATGAAGCAGGAAATCAATACGTAGGGGCGATTAATCCATGGCGCCCATGCACCAATCGTCGCATCCACCCATACATCAGACCGACATGGTCAATCGCCCAAACAAGTACGTAGGGGCGATTAATCCATGGCGCCCATGCACCAATCGTCGCATCCACCCATACATCAGACCGACATGGTCAATCGCCCAAACAAGTAGGAGCGATTAATCCATGGCGCCCGCATCATACCGATCGTCGTGGCGACACCGCAACAAGAATCGTGGCATGTCCGCACACCCGAAAAAATGGTAAGATAGACCCACCGCAACCACGCCACCGCTGTTCGAGGAGGAACATTATGGCAAATTTCAATGGCTTAGGGATGCATCTCGGCAATTTATCACGATTGTCCGATGCCCAAACGCGCTCAATTAGCCCCGAAAACTACGACGGCGCCAAAGGGCGCGGTGGCATGGCCACCGAAGGGACCGGCGCCATTCATGCCCGTGGTATGGGCCAAGGCTGGAAAATTTCGCCGTCGATTCGGATTGCCTCCGGTGAAACCCGCGAAATCGCCGACATCGACGGCATGGGCGCCATCCAACAAATTTGGTTGACACCTACCGGCAACTTTCGCCTGCAAATCATCCGCATCTACTGGGACGACCAAGTCAATCCCTCTGTCGAATGCCCCTTGGGTGATTTTTTTGCGAGTGGTTGGGGCAAATACGCCCAACTCAGCTCACTGGCCGTGTGTGTCAATCCCGGCAGTGCCTTTAATTGTTATTGGGAAATGCCCTTCCGCAAACGCTGCCGCATCACCGTCAGCAATATCTCGGACAAAGATGTCACCCTCTACTACCAAATCAACTACACCCTCACCGATATCCCCGCCGATTGCGCCTACTTCCATGCCCAATACCGCCGCAGTAACCCCCTGCCCTACGCCACCGACCACACCATCCTAGATGGCGTGACGGGGCGTGGCCATTTCGTAGGCACCTACATGGCCTGGGGCGTCAACAATTGTGGCTGGTGGGGCGAAGGCGAAATCAAGTTCTTTATGGATGGTGACGGTCAATTCCCCACCATTTGTGGCACCGGCACCGAAGACTACTTTTGTGGATCATACAACTTTGACGTGGGCCCCGCCAATGGCGGCTACCGTGAATTCACCACACCCTACGCCGGATTGTCGCAAGTCATCCGCCCCGACGGCACCTACCAATCACAAACCCGCTTTGGCATGTACCGCTGGCACATCATGGATCCTATCCGCTTCCAACAGGATTTGCGGGTCACCATCCAAGCCCTCGGCTGGCGTAACGATGGCCGCTACTTGCCCCTGCAAGACGATATTTCGTCGGTGGCGTATTGGTACCAAACCCTACCGACGGCACCATTCCCGGCGTTGCCCGACCGCGATTATCTCGAGATTATCTAGCCCAGTACCATCGTATGCGGGGCAGATTCACCACCGCCCCGTATTTTTTTATACAGAAAACGGAATAATCATGCAACGCATCGCCCTCACTACCTGGAGCATCCACCCCTACCTCAGCGATGGCAGTCTCGATTTGCTCGCCATGCCGGCCCGCATCAAGGAAGCGGGGATTGCGACGGTCGAAATCTGCCACTTCCACATTCCTAGCACCGATAACGCCTATTTGCAATCCCTCAAAGCTGCTACAGCGAGTACTGGTGTCGAGATTTTTAGTATTTTGATTGACGCCTTTGATATTTCGCAGGCCGACAACGCCGCCGATATCGTCCAAGTCCAGCACTGGATTGATGCCGCTGCCACCCTCGGCGCCAGCCATGTACGGGTCGTGGCCGGCGAAGCACCGGCAAGTGATGCCGACGCATTGCAACGCACGATTAGCGCCCTCAAAGCGCTCCAAGCCTATGCCGTGCCCAAAGGGGTGCGGGTGATGAGCGAAAACTTCAAAGCTACCGCTTCGACCCCCGCCAACTGGCTGGCGATTCACCAGGCCCTCGGGTATGGTGGCTGTGCCGATATTGGCAATTTTGCCAGCGAAACCCGCGTCAGCGACTTTGCTCAGGTCGCCGCCTTGGCCGCCTCGATTCATGTCAAGGCATCGTACGATGAACAAGGACAATTGCTGCCCGCCCAAGTCAATGACTGCTTGGCGGCAGCTCGTCAACACGGATTCAGCGGCCCCACCACCCTAGTCTATGACCGCCCCGGCGATCGCTGGCCACAGATTGAAGCCCTACGCCAATGTGTGCTGACTGCATTTGCCTAAACTTCCCCTGATTGCGGTATGATACCAAAAGCGATATTACCGCACGTGTCACATCATCTCGATGGCATGATGTGACACGGTGTCACGCAGGTCTTGTACGCCAAAGTACGCCCTGTTTTAGCAATGAGGCACTACGGTTATGGTAAGTTGTGAGGCAGGGATGTCACCCACACACGGGCAAGTAATTGTTAATAATCGCATTGTGAGTTATTTACGCTGGGGAAGTGGCACAGCGCACGTGGTGTTGCTCCATGGCGTGACCAGCAGTGCCCGCTCGTGGTGGCGGGTCGCCCCTGGCATCGCTAGCCTCGGCTATTGTGTGACGGCATTCGATATGCCTGGCCATGGCGAAAGTAATCTGATTGGCCACCATCATATTCCGCATATTGCCACGCATATTGCGACAGCCTGCCAAGCCCTCGCCATCCCCATCCACACCCTTGTCGGGCATTCATGGGGTGGCGCCACCGCCTTGGTCATGGCGCAGTCACAACCACTGCAGCGCCTCATCTTGATTGATCCATTAATCCGCCTCAACCCCGTCAGTGGCGCCCAACTGGTCGCCAAATACGGCGAGGGCGTGGGTCATCCTAGCAACGAAACACTGCCGTGGCTGACGGCCCGCAACAAACTCTGGCATCGCTGTGATGTGCAATGGAAGGCCGAAGCACTGCACCAATGTCGCCGCGAAGCAGTCGAAGGGTTGTTGCTCAATAGTGGCGAATGGGATATTACCGAGCTGTTTACCCAAATCACCACTAAAACATTATGTCTCGCCGCAGATGAAGCCAACACCATTATCCCTTCCACGAGCATCCCCATCATCCAACAGGCGCTCCACCAGCACGCAGGGCGTTGGCTCCAAATCGCCGCTACCGACCACAACATGTACCGCGGCGGCTTTGATGTCACCATGCCGCGCCTGATTGAGTGGCTCAAGGAGGGCAGCGATGACCACACCAGCAATTAGCCCAAACGACAGCGTGCGCGACGCCATCCAACGCATTAGTAACGCAGGCTACAAAGCCACCACGCCCCGTGTGGCAGTACTCAACGCTGCGAGTACCTATGTGGGGGCCTTTACGGCAGCCGAGCTGGCGCACACCCTTGCCACCCAAGGTCATCCCTTGGGTGCTGCCAGCTTATTTCGCACCCTCAAGCTGTATACCGACATCGGGGTGATGCAACGCATCCATGGGCTGGCCGAATGCCACCGCTATATCATGAGTAACCATCAACACGCCCACCGGATTGTCTGTACGATGTGTGGGCGTGTGACGGAATTTGCCGAATGTGGGCTTGATGCCATGATTCGCGCCCTCGAAGCCCAAACCGGCTACCGCGTGGTCGAACATTTACTCGAATTATTTGGGACCTGTCCGGGTTGCATGACGGTAGCGTAATTTACCGTGTCACAAAAGAGGTTTGCCATGCACTACCACACCATCATCATCGGCTTGGGCGGCATGGGCAGCGCCACTGCCTACCACATCGCCCGCCGCGGCCAACGGGTGCTCGGCCTCGAACAATTCACCCCCGCCCATAGCCACGGCTCGAGTCATGGCCATTCGCGGATTATCCGCCAAGCCTACATGGAACACCCCTCCTATGTGCCACTGCTCAAACGGGCCTTTGTGCTGTGGGACGAATTAGCCGCCCACAGCGACGAAGATCTGTTGCACCTCACCGGCGGCATCATGATTGGCCGCCCCGACAGCGACGCCATCCAAGGCACCCTCGCCAGTGTGCGTGAACATCACTTGCCCCACCAGATGCTCGACGCCACCACTATCCGCCAGCGCTACCCCGCCCTCACCCCCAGCGATGACATTGTGGCAGTCTACGAAGACAATGCCGGCTTTGTGGTGCCCGAAGCAGCCGTACGCACCCATCTGCGCCTCGCCCAAGCCCACGGCGCCGAACTCCACTTCCAAGAAGCCGTTACCCACTGGCAGGCCAACCCCAGCGGAGGCGTGACCGTCACCACCGCCCAAGGGGTTTATACCGCCGATCAGCTGGTGATTACGCCAGGGGCGTGGGCCCCTGAGCTACTCGCCGACATGGGCTTGCCGCTACGAGTCGAGCGGCGTGTCTTGTTGTGGTTTGCGCCAATTGGGGGCATTGAGCCTTTCACCGAACCCAATTTCCCCATTTACATCTGGGATTGTGGCGCCGGCGTATCGTTTTATGGATTTCCCTACCACCCTAGTATGCCCGGTATCAAAGTGGCTATTCACACCGTTGGCCAAGCCTGTAGCCCCGATTCGATTAATCGCCAGTTACAAGACCACGACGTCGAGTCGCTACAAAACCTGCTCCGTGAACGCATACCCGCCCTGCTCGGACCAATGATTCACTACGAAACCTGCATGTATACGCTGACGCCCGACGAGCACTTCGTCATCGCCGTCCACCCCGACCATCCCCAAGTGGTCATCGCCTCACCCTGTTCGGGCCATGGCTTCAAATTCACCCCCGTGATTGGCGAGATTTTGGCCGACCTGGCCATCGATGGTCAGACGGCTCACGATATTTCGCTCTTTTCATTACGGTTTTAACGAGGAATTCTATGCCTGCACTGACGCCCCAATCCGTCGCACAACTCCGCCAACGCACCGCCGCCCAGCTCGCCAGCGCCGGGATTGTCTTGACCCCAGCTGAAGTCGCGCAAATCGAAATCGCTGATTGTGGCCTCGGCGAAATCGAAACTCTCGGCTTGCAACTGGTCGTCTATGTCAACACCACCCGCTGTTGCGCCAAAGAACTGGTCATGTTTGCCAACCAAGTCTTCCCTGAACATCGCCATCCGCCCGTCGGTGACGACCCCGGCAAAGAAGAAACCTTCCGCTGTCGCCAAGGTGAAGTCTATTTGTATGTCGAAGGTCCTGCCACCCCCCATCCGCGCGGCACACCACCACCTGCCCGGGCGGACTACTTTAGCGTCTGGCACGAAGTCGTGTTGCGCCCGGGCGAGCAATACACCTTGCAGCCCAACGTCAAACATTGGTTCCAAGCCGGGCCTGACGGCTGCATCGTCTCCGAGTTTTCGACCCGTAGCCGTGACGAATTAGACATCTTTAGTGACCCTGACATCCAACGCATCCCCACCATTCAATAGCAAGGAATCCGCATGTACATTTGTCGCTTTAGCTACAACACCCAGCAACCACGCATCGGCTTCGTCCAAAACGACCAGGTCTATGACATCACCGCTCGCTTCCCCAACATTACCGCATTCTTGCGTTGGACCATTGGCCGCAAAGATGCCGCTACCGCCCTGCAAAAAGCCCTCGCCGGTAGCGAGCCACTCGCACCCCTCAGTGGTGTCACCTTGCTCCGCCCCACCGACGAACAAGAAATCTGGGCAGCTGGCGTGACCTACGAACGCAGTCGCGTCGCCCGCGAAGAAGAATCGGCCAAAAGCGGCATCTACGACCGCGTCTACAGCGCCCCCCGCCCCGAGATTTTCTTCAAGGCCACTCCCACCCGAGTCGTCGGCCCCAACGAAGAGGTCGCCATCCGCAACGACGCCACCTGGAACGTCCCCGAACCCGAATTGGCGCTGGTCATCAACCCGGCCTGCGAAATCGTCGGTTATACGGTGGGCAACGACATGAGCTCACGCGACATCGAAGGCGAAAATCCGCTCTACCTGCCCCAAGCCAAAATGTACGGGCGCTGTTGTGCCGTCGGCCCGATGATTGCCCTGAGCGAAGCCATCGCCGACCCCAAGGCATTGACCATCTCGATCGCAATCCACCGCGCCAGCCACCTCGTGTTTAGTGGTAGCGTCAGCACCAGCAAAATCGTGCGTCACTTGGCCGACTTGGTGCACTACCTCGGCCGCGACAACCTCTTCCCCGATGGCGTGTTGTTGCTTACCGGCACGGGCATCGTGCCCGGCGACGAATTCACCCTCGAAGGAGGCGACGCCGTCAGCATCACCATCGACGAGATTGGCACGCTACATAACACCGTTGTCCGTGGTGGTGTGTAGTTTTTGTTTTTGATGGAAAAAATAATCCTCCCCGTCGTGACGTGCAATTACTTCAGGGGGGGTGTTTCCACAATTATTGCATCACGGATGTGTACGTCTTCTTGTGCGCATAAATTATTCCGAATGAAAATCAAAACCCCCATCGTGACATTCATCACGACGGGGGTTTATTGACGGGCTTATTTCAATACAAATGTAGTCAATGAATCACCGTAATAGATAATCCCTGTGGGATACTCGCCATTTTCAAATAATTTGACATTATTTTCACGCATCGTAATTATATTATTGACCACAATCACTACCCCTACGGGTTGTTGCAATTGATCATCGTCATTGGGCACCGCAAACTCCCCCCCACTACTCGTTTGCGTTTTGTAGATGGGAGTAATAATTTGATCCCAATACATGCTATTAACATCAACACTAGCCGGGAACAAATAGACAAATGCATCTATTTGTGGCACGGCATTATTAGCCACATCAAGCTTGATGACTTTGCCTTTCATCACCCGTTTGGGGAATGTGTCGGGCTCACGTTGGAGCACCGTAATCGGCCCCCCATCACAACCGGGGAAGGGATGTTCTAAGCCCAGTTCAATCAAGTGCGTTGCCAGCCCAATCGGCACCGCCCCACCCAATATCACCGGCGCACCGTTAGTATCTGATTGATAAAACGTTGGCACCCCCACGAGTTCATTGGCATCATTCAACAATGCGCCACCCGATACGCCATGACTCAAGGGCGCAGTCACTTTCAGTGCCTGGTATTTGGTATGTTGCTCGCCATAGCCAAAGCGATCAATCCCCCAATACCCGGCCGTTTTGCCCGTAGTAATCGTGATTGTTTCAGCCCCAAAACTCGGATATCCCACTGCTTTAATCGATTCTTCGACACCCAAATCGGCATAATTTACCGGGATAGTCGGTAAATCAAGGCATTCTGCGGGTGACACGCCACTCCCCATCCGCACCACACGCAAGATGGCCAAATCGGCATCTGGGTCGGCAGCCACCACTTGGGCATAATAACTCAGTGCAGGAGGTTGATTGATGTCGTGGGTCAACAACACTTCAACCAAACGATCCGGGTTATAAAACGTGTCAGATTCTTTGAGACCAACCACATGGAAATTGGTGACAATCAACCCGCGTGAGTCGATGATAGTACCAGAACCCCAACCAATCTCCACGCGGTTTTCATCAAGTACGCCTATTTGCACAATCGCCTTGACCACATCGTTCATCGGTGACAGCGAACCATCAGCCTGAATAATTGGTTGGACCGGTACCGGAGTCGCCTCAAGCATCGTCGGGGCATCAGCACAAGCCACCACATTCATGGCACATATCGTAATAATTATTAGTTTTGCAAAAAAATACCGCATAATTTCCCTCACAAAGGGGGCGCATCATATGACAGCAATGCGCAACGTTACGGTATTGTACCATGCAATTATTCTGGTGTCCCCGCCGAAGTAGTACAGTCGCAGCAAGCTGCGGCTCTACTACTTCTACGTACGGCGTCATTGCATGGCGCCCTCCGTCATTGCATGGCGCCCTCCGTCATTGCATGGCGCCACTTCCGACTTCACGCTTTCTCCTTCATTTAGCGGCTCTCCTGACTTCCTACGTACAGACGCAGCCTGCTGCGGCTCTCCTGACTTCCTACGTACAGACGCAGCCTGCGGCGTCTCTTCCAGCTTCCTACTTCATTTAGTGGCATCCATATAAATGTCGATCCAGCGTTCGGTGTCCTTGTCATAGATTTCGGTTATATCGACCTCATCACCCGTCCAAGTGTCGTAGTTATCCGCAAACAATCCGTACGACATTAATGATGTAGCCATTTCGTCCGTAACAGACAAGGTGTATTCGCCATTCGCATCAGTTTCTGCCGCTAGCAATACATAGGTTTCCAAGTCATCATAATCGACATCGCTCCAATCATACTCAGGTTTGAGAATCACCACATACCCATTGACAATCGGTTCACTCGACACCGAATCAAGTAATAGCCCTGAAATGTCATAGGAATCGCTGGCGGTAGCACTATTGTCGTCACTACTAACCGGCGTCGGATCTTCGGGCTGGGCAGGACCATTCAATTGGGCGGCGGCAGCCCCATTACAACCGGGAATACGCACTAAATCAGCAGAGTTAATCAACTCATCGGCTAACTCAATCGGGCGGGCCAGGCTCAGTTTGCCCCCTTTTTCTGAATCCGAACGACCTGCATGCGCAATCGCCACTTGTTCGAATTGCTCGTTGATAATCGGCCCACCCGAAATTCCGGCCGAATCGGACGCATCATATTTAATGGCTTCATAGGTACGTCCTTGGCCGCTCATCGAGTATTCGTCAAAGCCGACCACTTGACCACCTGCAATGGTCAAGGTATCACCACCCACACCAGGGTAGCCCACTGACGTCACTTTTTGACCAATTTCCACCTTACTGGTCATATTCAAGCTGATTGCGGGGAGTTTCAGACAATCCGCTGGTGGTTCACCATTGGTGGTTGCAATAATCCGCAATATCGCAATATCTTTGCCGGCGTCAGCCTCAACCGTCTGGGCAATAAATTGGAATTTAGGTGGGTTACGCGGATTGAGTGTGATATAGATATTATCAATCCCGTCCGCATTATTGTACTGCCCTGTCTCGTTATCACCAATACAATGGAAGTTGGTGAGAATCAAGCCACGTGGGTCAATAATCGAGCCCGTACAGGTACCCACTTCTTGCCACGATGCATCTAACACCCCAATTTGCACTGTCGCCGCCATTGCGTTTTCTAGTGTTGCAGTTTTTTTGATTTCATCTGCATTGTCTGTAGTATTACTTGCAGGCTGCTTCTGATCACCAATGTCGGTGTCACTTGTACTGCTATCAGCCGGTTTGATTACATTGGCGCCACTATCAAGTGTTGGTTCCGGTTGCACAACGACGGTATCAGTCGTTGGCGTCACCGTAACTGCCGGCGTCGAACAGCTCATGAGCATTGCGAGGACCATCAATAAAAGCAACGTACGAAACGATTTCATAGTAGGAATCCTCTCTGCCTATTTGGCCGTGATGCGGCTTAATAATTCTTGCCAATATAGCGCGACAGTCGTTGCAGATTGTTCAGGCCCAGCCACGACGATGGTGTATGCCGTTTTGTCTACCATTGCAATCAGTTGATAGCTATGCTCAACTTCACCAGCAGTCGTCGTCGGTAAACAGACATATTCTTGAATCATGGCCGGCACCGTACCAATCGCAATATTTGTTTCACCGTGGGTGACATCACGACAATTCGCCCCCCGGAGCAAGCGGGATTGGGCGGCATCTTGGCGGAGACTACCGGCACTCGGTGTGGATTGCAAGTCATATTGCACCCCACTTAAATGCATCAACGGGAACGGACGCCCAATATTCATCGGCAACATTTGGCGTGGCATCGTCACTTGAAATGGACCGTGTGTCGTCACACGACCAGCATAGACAAATTGATCACGCATGAGCACTGCCCCAACCAAACACACCACCGCAATCAGCACGACGGGCACATCGCCCCGGCCAGGGGCTAACTGCATATTGTCTTGGTGATGAGCAGTGTCATAAGCTCGGTTCAATAACCACGTAAACAACCCAAACACCACGACCATTACCACGATGCTCGGCAATACACGTATCAAGCCAGCTTCGGCGACAAGACCACGTACCAACAATTGGCGCACCCAGTCATGCGCCACCCAGACCACACCACTCCCCAACAGACCCGCAACCATTATCCAACCCGAGGATTTCCCAGGCCGAATCATCCCCATCACAAACCCTACCACAATCCCCACTGCCACAAAAATCACCGTGTCGATGGTGGCAATCTGTGACACAGCCGCCAGCGAACGAATGTCGCGACTCATCACCAACGAAATACCCTCGGCCGTCGCCATCCCCAGTCCCATTGCAATCGCATAAATCATGCCGTCGACCCGCTCATCAAATTCAGCAGTGGGCATGACGGTAGTCCGTACCCCAATGTAAATCAATACACCAATCAAAATTCCTTCGATGAAGCCGGCGAGAATAGCGTTATTGCCGCTTCCCCACGTGGCAAACTGCAAAAAATTCACCACGGGCATTAAGACGCCGGCACCCACCACAATCCCCAACACATATAATCCAAACACATATCCACGCGGCTCAGGCTCTAAGCGATCTTGGCGCATAAATATGACCAACCATAACATGGCAGGTACTGCAATCAACAAAATGGCAATCACTACACGGGCTATCAGTGGTAACCCACTTAATACTGCCCCAGGAATCCACGACAGCACGAGTGATAGTACCGCGAGACCAACAATCATCCCAAGCCCTGCGAGCCAAAATCCAGTGACACTTATTTGGGGATTCGGTTTGTCTGACATCGTCAGCTCCTTTCCTGTAGCATAGCAACATATTTACATCACATGACATTCCTGGGATATGGATCACACACACATACAATCCGCACAGCAAGCCTCAATAATCATAAAAAATAAACAATTTTTAGCTTGATATCATTGATTATAACAAATTATTTTCGATTATTCTAGCCCTTTGTTTTTCTGTATTTGTAATGTATTTTCTGTTTATAATCAGGTGCGATTTCTGCTAGTCAGTATCACGTGTTTTATTTCGCACAGGGTACGCAGTGTACACAGAGACATCCCCGTAACGTCATTGTATGGCACAAGCGGTACAGTACAAGTCGAGGAATTATTTATTGCCCATTGTCGATAACGGTAATGTATTGCGCGATGCAGTGTGTTTCACCCAGAGCCGGTTTCTATTTTCATTAAAATCAAAAAGAGTCACGCACGCGTTGACGCACCGCTAGCAGATCAATATTCCCAAAATCAGTGGTGTCAAGCTCGATACACGGTGCCGCAAGCGTGAGTGGAGCGACCCGCCCCATCAGTAAGCGCTCGCGCAATTCGAGTGCCACAGCGGCTTCTTGGTGGCCTGGGTGGCGTGAACCATCGTTACCACGGTTGATGTGGCGTTGCCACAATGTATCACCATCACACACCACCAATACTTGCACCCATTGCACCGCATAGCGGTCAGCAAGTAACAAAAAACGGGGTGTATCGCGCTCAGCCTCAAAGTTGGCTTCGATGACACAGTCCCGTCCTGCCCGCAATTCACTTTCGAGCCATACAAAAAGCAAATCCATGCTGGCTTTGCTCAATTGACGCGACCAGGCCCGGTCGCTCCACCCCAACGAATCAAACAACGATTCTTTAAACATATCTTTGGTCAGCAACGGCCACCCCAAGCCCATGGCGAGTGCCTGGGCTTGGGTGGTTTTGCCGACCCCGGGGAGTCCATTGACGATGACAACCCGGGCACTCATGCCTTGATAAGCACTTTCTGGGTCGTGACCGAATCAAGGTATTCCATGTCGATTTCGGCGCCATTAGCAATGCTATCAGGGACGGTCAAGGTGCTGTCGTTATTGAGGGTAAATGGGTTGGTGACCACATCACGTTTGTAGTAACGGGCATTGGCACTGATATCACCCGGCAACACAAAGTTGGGCAAGCTGGCCAGAGCCACATTGGCAGCCCGACCGATGCCGGTTTCGAGCATGCCACCACACCACACCGGGATGTCTGCAGCCATGGCCATGTCGTGGATCTGCTTCGAGGCGGCAAAGCCACCAACACGGGAAGGTTTGATGTTAATCACCCCACAGGCCCGCAATTCAATCGCCCAGCGGGCATGCTCGGGCGACACAATGCTTTCGTCGAGACAAATCGGCGTCTGCAAGGCCCGTTGCAATTTGGCATGATCGATGATGTCGTCGTGCGCTAGTGGTTGTTCGATCAACAGCAAGCCGAATTCGTCGAGCTGTGCCAAATGTTCGGCATGGTCGAGGGTATAAATGCTATTGGCGTCGACTTGGAGCATGATATTTGGCCATGCAAATCGCACCGCCCGGGTCGGTTCGATATCCCAGCCTGGCTTGATTTTGAGTTTAATCCGTTGATAGCCATCATCCACATAGCTCGCGACTACTTTGAGCAAGGTATCAATGTCTTTTTGGATGCCGACGCTCACGCCCACACTGACCCGCTCATGCACCCCACCGAGCATCTGTTTGAGGCTTTGTTGGCGAGTACGCCCAAACCAATCCCAGACGGCAAATTCAAGGCCAGATTGGGCCATGCGGTTAGCACGCACTGGTGCAAAAATTCGTTGTACGTCGGTGGGATCGGTAATATCTTGGCGCATCAACATCGGCGCCAAAATCTCGTTGACCATGGCCATCACCGTCGTGGAGGTTTCTTCGTTGTACCACGGCAATGGACCTACCGGCGCTTCGCCCCAACCATCGACGCCATCGGCATGAATCCGCATGATGATGGCGTGGCTGCCTTCTTCGCGCCAGCCACTCGTTTCAAACGGGGCTACATAGGGCAAGTCAATCCGGCGCATTTCGATATGCTGAATTCGCATCACAGACTCCTTTGTCTTACCACTTCCACACACTACTGTACTTCAGGCATCAAAATATACTGCCACCCGCGTCCCGCCACCTGCACACAATCAACCACGTGATACCCGGCCGCAAAGCCCGCTTCGATGTAGGTGCGTTGCATCATGCGCCACGCCAACAAACGGGTTTTGTCGTGCGTACGCAACATGGCCAGTTGCTCGGGCAGTGGCAATGCCACCGCCTGGCCATCCCACGCCGGCATCTTCTCCGCATACGGCATATTATCACGCACCGATACGGGGTATACCAATTCACTGGCATCCCACGCCACAAATTGTTGATTGAGGTGTTGGTTCGCCCGGGCGCTTTCCATGTGCCAATCTACTTGGAAGCGGTCACTGGGGGCACCGGCATTCAACGCATCATTCATTTCGCCATAGACATCGCGTTTGTAGGTGTGACAGACCGCCCCCAAACGATGAATATTGAAATTGCCGTTGACGATTTGCAGTGGGTCATAGGTCCAACTCATCAAATTGGTTTGACCATCACGCAAAATCGTCTCGCGCTGGGCGAGTTTGAGGCGTAATCCGATATCACGTCCGCGATATTCGGGTAGTACGCCCACGATATGGCTACAATATTTGAGTTGCGGGGTGGGGGTATGATACACCCCATACCATCCCAAGGCAAACCCCACCATACCATGTGCGGCGTGGGGGCCATCACTGTCATACGCGCCCAACAACACACAGTTGTTGGTGGCCCAGGTAATCAATACGTGGGTGGGGATGATTTCGTCGTCACTATTGCCCCAGATCGCATTGTGTACCGTTTGTAAATCGGCACACCCCGTCAAATCGGTGATTGGGCGAATCGTAATGGCCATACAACTACCTCTTTTAGGGATTTGGGCGCTTGAGTTCAGCGAGCCATGGACGTTTGGTGAAACTGCCGGCAATATCATCAAACAACGGCAAGGCCTGTGCCGGATCAATGATTTCGCTCAATTTGACATACACCGCATTGCGGTCATCGAAACAAAGCGTCGGCACCCCAAAGCAAGTATATTGCGCCCGGGCATATTCGTGATCACGTTGCAACACCGTCAGCAAACTTTTGTCGTGGGTATCCGCAGTAAACCGCACCATATCGACGCCACATTGGGCGGCGATGGCAGCCACTGGTGCCCGTTCGTTCAAGGCGATTTTTTCTTGGTGGCGGGCATCATACACTGCCGTCCGGAAGGCACTAAAGAGTGCTGGTGATTGTCGGCGGACTGCTTCTGCCGCCCAAAACCCATGCAAGCCACCCCAAGTCGTCGTGCCATCGTGCCGGGCATAGCCATCACCGTCTTGCTCCCAGACCTTCCAGGCTGAATCGGCTGGAGTGTTGACTTGCTCGAGCGAAAAATAGCGCCAATCGATGACTACTTCGGGGCGCTGTGTAACAACCATATCCAGCCAGCGTGACGCACGCCAGGCATACGGGCACAAAAAATCAAAAAAAACTGTTAATTGCATTGCGTTGCTCCATTAAATAAATTCAGCACTATCTTTAGTCTAGCATTTTTTGAGGGCAGTGCGTACACGGCATCACTTCGATTCGTGATTACCCCGCCGTCTTACCATAAAACAACGCATAAAGTGTTTGTTGGCGCTGGGCAGCCCGTTGATAGTGTGCATGGACGGTCATATCAGGCTGATAGGTTTCGCCAAGTGGCGCCGCAATTGCATCCAATGTACGAATCACCCCGAGGCTTCGTAGCGCCAGCAACGCCACACCCCGCGCCGTCGCTTCCACCACCGCCGAGGCAGTCACCGGGCGACCCAGTACATCTGCACAAATCTGCAACCACGTCGGCGAGCGCAACAACGCCCCGCCACTGGCAATCACGCCATCGCTGACTGGCAGGCTGGCGGCAATTTGCCCAAACCGCAACGCCATCGATTCAAAGGCAGCCCGCAACAAATCAACTGGCGTCGTCCCTAAATGCATGCCATGAATGGTGGCCCGGGCATCACCCGCCCAGCCCGGGCTCCGTTCACCCGCCCATAACGGCAATATGGTCAAGCCGTGACTGTCCGGAGCATATGCCGCCAATTGGGCTTCGATGTCACTATCGGTTTGGCTGCCAAATTGCAAGGTGTCACGCATCCATTGATAAATATTGCCACCCTCACTGGTGGCGCCACCCACTAACGCCAGCTGGCGATCAATCCGGTAACACCATAATCCCGGCGGCGGGGGTGGGGTGCCCGGGATGGCGATACGCATCGCCCCAGTGGTACCGACGGTCAGTGCCAAATGACGGGCGTCACTACATCCACTGCCCACATTTGCCACCGCTCCGTCCCCCACCGCAGCGAACCATTGGATGTGCGCCAATGCCGGCCAACGTTGGGCCCATACCGGCAACAATCCGGTGTGGGGCACATCGACGTCAACGACCGACGCTAATGCCGTACGGGGCATATCAACGGTAGCAAGCCAATCAGGATGCCAATCCAACCTGGTACGGTCCAACAACCCCGTCCAGGCGGCGATACTCGGTGTCACACGCCGAATCCCCAACCAACGCCATTCGAGATATTCCCCAAGGGTCATCCACATACTCGCCGTCTGCCATTCGGGGGAGCGCTGTGTTTGTAACCAACGCACCCGGGCTGGCCAATAATTGGGGCGGAGCAAACATCCCGTCGCGGCGTGATAGTCTGCTTCGTCGTATTGTTGGCGGAGCAGTTGCGCCTCACCAGCACTTTGGGTATCGGCATAGGTGCGTAATGGGCCGACGGGTGTACCGTCTGGCGCAATTCCCACCATCGTGGTGGCCATCGTATCAACCCCAATAGCTGCCACAAACTGCACATACGCCCCGAGTTGCCCAATCACCGCATTAATCACCGCATCACATTGTAAATGTAATTTTTTTATGTCAATTTCCGCAGCGCCATGCGCATCACTATAGACATCGATAGGGCGCCGCGCGTCAATGCCGATAATTTGGCGGGCCTGAGCATCGAAACAGAGCAAACGCACGGCGCTGGTACCCACATCGAGTGTGAGTACCAGCGGATGGATAGCATCTTCGATTGCAATCGACTGCATATTGGCTCCTACCACACTAGTGGCATGAGCCAACTAGCAACTAATTCGACTTGGGACGTTCCCCCAATGTTACCGTAAATTCTTGTGGTTGATTATCACGCAAGACAATTAATTTCACCACATCACCTGGTTTGTATTGTAACAACACGCCACGCAGTGATGCTTGCTGCCCTAGTATGACACCTTCGAAGCTGGTAATGATGTCGCCTGCCTTCATACCAACATTACCCACTGGTCCGCCATCAATCACACTGGTCACATAGGCACCCTGTTGGACTGACAATTGATACTGCTTGGCAATATCAGCATTAATCATGCCATAGGTAATCCCAAGGTACGGATACAATACTTGCCCGGTTGCAATGATTTGCTCACTTACCCGGCGCATAATATTGGCAGGGATTGCAAAACCTAATCCTTCAGCCGAAGCGGTAGAATCACCCCGCACCACCAACGTGTTGATGCCGATGATTTCACCACGCATATTCAACAACGGACCACCACTATTGCCGCGATTGATGGCAGCATCAGTTTGGATGAGGCCTTCGGGGACACCTTCGCCCAAATTACGATTCAAGGCACTGACGACACCTACCGTGACACTGTTTTTGAATTCACCGAGGGGACTGCCGATGGCGATGACTGTTTCACCTTGGCGTAAGGCATCTGAATCACCAATAGGCAAATACGCCGGCACAATACCTTCAATTTTCACCAATGCGAGATCCATCAACGGGTCGTCGCCAACCAACGTCGCTGATCGTTTTGTTCCATCCGAAAAAATTACTTCCAATGAGTCACTGCCCTCAATCACATGATGATTGGTGACGATATAGCCATCGGGGCTAATAATTGCCCCCGAACCACTGCCAATTCCCGTCCCACCCATCACATCATTGGCAGACAAGCGGTTAATGACGGTTACGACTGCAGGAGCAATTTTGGCGACCACATCAGGCACAGCCATATATGGATCATTGGCAGGGTTACTCGTGGTTTGATTCGTATCGGGTTTGCTGGTTGGCAATACCAGTGCAGTTGGCAATACTGCTTGCGTCTGTTGTGGTCTACTTGTCGGGGCGGGTTGTTGTACTACCGTAATAGGGCGATTGGCATTGTTGCGTTGAATCAAATACAACGACGTTCCCGCTCCTGCGATTGCCCCGAGTACGGTACCACCGATTAACGTCAAAACCAACGCCGTGACTATCAAAAATCCATTCCCACGTGCCATAATACATGTCCCCTATCAATTAACTACTATTGCGACAGAATTATATATTGTCTGCTATCTATGCACTATCACATACCAAATTAAACTTCCTGTGAATACTCTATGAGCATCTGATGAAAAACTGCAGTTCATACCTGCTATTATTGCGTTATTGCATTCTGCAATGCAATAATGCCCTACAATTCATTCGTATTTATCCAAAAAACATGCCATAAACATCTGCATCCGGCTGATAACGCGGCAATCTATGAAAATTTGCAGATTTTTCGAGTATACTACTATTCACGTAGCATTCAACGTTGATGGTACGGCATTGTATCATGCAAATGTACACTATTAAATTGTACATTTGTCACTGACAGAGAGATTCTATGATTCTCGAACAACGTTACGGTGCAGCGCAAGTCGTCATGCGCGTCACCGATGCATTGCTCCTACGCGCAGCCGCAGGGCAAGCAACATCACCGGACACCTTCCGTCGTGAAATGTTTCGCACTGGGTGGATGTTTATCTGTGAACGACGTGCGGTTGCCTCCCTCGTGAATTTAGTCAATGCCATGCTCTGGGCACTCGAAGCCTGTGACACCCCCCAAGAACTCCAAACAGCCGTCCAAGACGTGGTCAACCGATTCCGCCATCAACTCAACCAACGCGTACTCGATACCGCAACCCACAGTTTGTCACTCCTTAGCAACTGCCAACGTATTATTACTCATGGCTATAGCACGACCGTCCATTATGCCCTGCAACATGCCCTCCGCAATGGACAACGATTACACGTCACCTATGTCACTCCTAGCAATTCCGGTGAATCACACGCGCTCCGTGAACGCATCGCTGCGATTGGATTACCCGTCGCTACCATCCCACTCACTGCTGTTGTGGCAACGATTAGCCACTACGATGCGGTAATTGTCGGTGCCGATACCCTCGATGCCCATGGACTTACCAATAAACGTGGTACTGCGCCGCTCGCTACGCATGCACTGACCCACAATGTGCCTTTTTTTACCTTTTGTACCAGCGAAAAATTCCTCACCAATGCGTTTTATCATGGACCGACCTCACCCTGGCCATTCAACGATATCCCGCTCATGATGACCAGTCCTGATTTGATTGATCGTGATATCACCCCCCTCCACGAAATCAGTGGCGTCATTACCGACAGAGGGTCACTTCCCGGCCCCGCCATCGAAGCCTGGCTTGCCACCGAACAACTCCATCCATGGTTGAGTGGCCGTGGTACACTATAATTAGATTATCGTTTTATCGTTGTCGTCACCATCAAAAATGGTGTTTGACAATTTATTCACGAAACATTATCATAATTACGTATGAATGACAAATCAAAACCAACTACAGATGAGTTTGCAGATGAAACTCTGCTACTCGACAAATTATTAACAAATGCGCTACGAGCGAAATCGCAACGTGCGCTAACGCATGAATCACGGCCCATCCCGATACTCCGCCGCAATGAACCGTCCCCCCGGACCAATCAACGCCCTACCAGTACCATGCGCACCACAAATCCGCAACCTGTTGTCGACATGCGAGTAACATCGGCCATGCGCGCTGATCATTCACGCCAAACCGATAGCATCCGGCATACTGGAGCCACCCTACGTGATACCGGCAGCATGCGCCATACCGGAGCACTCCGCACCGATAATTCACGCGTCACCGGTACCATACGCCATACCGGCACCATCCGTCATACCAGTAGCATTACGACGCGCATCCCGCCCACCAAGCCGTTGATTTATAGTCAAGATGATGATTTATATGCCAACTTTGCCGAAGAACCGTCATTAATCCTCACCGCGGGCACCAATCTGGTCTGGATTGTGTTGATTTGTGTCATCATCTGGTTGGGCGTCAGTATTGCCCAACATCAAGGTGGCAACGAAACAACTATTTTGAGTAGCTACTACCAAAGTACCAATTTACGCGCCGCAGCCAAAGTCATCGGTATCACCTTGCCCGAAATACCGCGTGTCCAAAACACCCCCCCACTCGATATCCCTATCGGTGAAAGTACCGTGCTGGGGGCCCCCACAATTACCGCTCAACGTATCGACGAAATCTTGCGGGTACATCAATCACCCGCCACTGGGACTGGGCAATACTGGATTGATGCCGGTATCGAATATGGCATCGACCCGGTGTATGCCTTAGCGTTTTTTATGCACGAATCAACACTCGGCACCAATCCCGCCTGGAGTGGTATCAAAGGAGATGGAACCACAACGCATAATATCGGCAATATTACCTGTGCAGGCTACCCAACCTGTTACGGCAGGTTCCGCGACTATCCCGACTGGCAAACTGGAATTCGTGATTGGTTCCGGCTTATTTCTGTTGAATACGTCAATGACTGGGGCCTCGCAACCCTCGAAGGTATTATTCCGCGTTATGCACCAGCCGAAGATAATAACGACGAACCACTCTATATCAACAATGTCAAACAATTTGTAGCCCAGTGGCGTCAACCATAAATTATTCTTTTTTACCCAAAAAATCTGTGCGTTTAAAAAACACATCCAGCTACCTACGACATGCGTATCTTATTACTAGGCGGCGCCTTTCGTTCTCGTTATTGTTTTCGCGCCGCCTTCTGCTAAAATCACCAGCGAAAAGAGCCAACCATGGCCAGCCAACACCAGCCCTACCAGCGGATCAGCCAAGCCGCTGATATCGAATTCCGCTATTATCCTGCAGCTACATTTGCCCGTGTGCCGGTGCAAGGGACGAATCCACTGACTGCCGGATTTCGCCAACTCGCCAATTATATTTTTGGCGGGAATCAGGCCAATCAATCAATCGCCATGACAATCCCCGTTGTATTAGAACCACGCGTAGGGAATCAAGACGCCCATGTGTCGTTTTATTTGACTGCTGAAAATCCCCCCCAACCGATGTCATCAGCAGTCCAAATTACGCATCAAACCGGGCGATATGTTGCTGCTATCACCGTGAAAGGGGTGGTACGCCAAGCCACACTTGATGCCATTGCCACCCGCTTACACACCACCCTTGTTTCCCAAGGGCGTGGCTGTGGTTCAACCCCCGAATTCCGCTATTACAACCCACCATGGCAATTATTTGGGCGCCGCAGTGATGTGCTTTTTACCTTAAATGATATGCCTACACCATAACCACCCCGTCAGCACGTTAATGGAGATCGCGGTACACATACCACGCCAGACGGTAGTAACTAGGGCGCCCATCGCTCTGATAACAAGCTCCACCCGTACAATTCCCCGCCACAAACGGGATATGCACCAACCCCCATTTTTGGGCATCACTGCCCGTATCTGGGGGGAAGTCTTCATATTTAAACCAAAACACCACCGGAATTTCGCGACTTCCATCAGCCAAAAGTCGTGACGCCAATACACGGTAGACTGCCCCCAAATAATTCGCCTGCCCAAGTTCGGTTTGACGGGCATACGCCACGTTATAGCCGATTTCAGTAACCCAGACCGGACGCAACGGGTCACTCAGGGCCACTAGTTGCGCCCGCAACCGATTATAGGCTTGGGTTTGATTGCTAACCCCAATAAACGCCAGCTCCCACGGATACGAATGATATGCCACTGCATCGAGTGGCCAACCCCCCAAATCACGATAAGCCTGTTGAAATGCAGTACTCGCATAAATAGCCGCCAAATAGGCCATATCGGTTTGGGCGGGGATGCCCACTTGCGCATCACTCCCACGTGGGTGCAATCCCCCAAGGATAATTGGGGTAGAGGCACAATAGGCTTGTAATTCACCGTGGCGACACGCACGATAAAGGGTCGTGGTGAGTTGTGCCACCACCGCAGCCGGAACCGCATTACCCACGGGTCCGTTACTCGTGTAGCGCGGTAAGCGATTTTCTTCATTGAGCACTTCAAGCGCCCCGATTTTGGAGCCATAGCGCGCCACAATTTGCCAAGCTCGCGCCATCCATACCTGCATATATTTGTTGTAATTGGGACCATATTTGGGGTCAGTCGTATAGGGTCCACGCGATAATTCATTGGCGTCAACACCCATAATCACATCGAAATTAAGTAAAAGCAACACATTTATGTTGTGGCGTGGGGCGACGGTATTGATAAAGTAGTCATAGCGACTAATCGCCGTCACGACGATTGCCTCACTCGCCCAATAATCTGCCGGCAAGCGCATATCAATCCGCACCCAACGCACCCCAAGTTGGGCCATTTCGATGCCCATTTGATCGATAGCTTGGGTATTCAACTGATTATTATTTACTTCAAAATAGGGATCGCGCCCGACTAGTCCCATCATGTCTGCCGGCACCAATGTTCCTGCTATGCGCGTGGCAGTGGCACTGGGAGTCATAGTGGCAGTCACCGTCACCGTCGCAGTCTGCGTGCGCGTGGCAGATCGCGTCGGTGTATTTGTACGCGTATATGTCGTAGTCCGGGTATTGGTAGGCGTGCGGGTATTGGTAGGCGTGCGGGTGTCGGTACGCGTGCGGGTGAGTGTGCGGGTATTGGTGGGTGTACGGGTGTCGGTGCGCGTACGGGTGTCAGTGCGCGTGCGGGTGTCGGTGCGCGTACGGGTGTCGGTGCGCGTCAGTGATGCAGTAACGGTTTTTGTTGCTGTTGCCGTCAATGACGGCGTAACGGTAACCGACGCTGTGCGTGCCAGCGTCGGTATACGTGGAGCAATTGCATCAGTATGGGTGGGCATTACCACAAATAGCATACTGACGATAATAATAACGCCCCATAATAACCGCAATGAGCTTACTCCATACCAAATACACCTGACACAATATACAAATGACTATTGCTCACACCCTATTGTTCCGGGCGATACCCAACCGCAGCGTGCATACGTTTCATGACTGCTACCCCGATATAAAACGATGCCAAACTACAAAACAACACACCCATGAGACACACCAGCACGCGACCCATTTTTTGGCGGCCGTCGACTTCCACAAAGCGCTCCGGCGGGAATGACTCGGCCTTGGATGTCCCTTTACGCCATGTAATCGCCGTAATTGGACTGTTCGGTAGCCGTTCAAACAGATGGGCCACTGTCGCCAAGGCCGGCAAATCGGTATCGTTGACTGGTTGGACTTGGATCAACCACGCCCCAGCCAATTCTGCCCGCCCATTGGCATAGACCACGATCGGCGCATAGACGGGGAGTTGGTTGAGTACTGTCAGTTCCCACCCCGGTGCACAATTTGCACAGGTTAATTGCACAAAACGATGGTAACCACCTGCATCCGCTGGATTGTTGATGACGATGCGATTATCAACATGCTCCCCCAGCATAAACGGCACCACTGGATTAGGCACATATGGCGTTGTAGTAGGGGCTGGGGTGGCAGTGGCAGCCCCATTAAAAATGAGTAAATTACGGTTGTTGGTGGGCAACATCAGTTGTTGTACGACCAACGGCAAAGGGGATGAATCGATTACCGTCGCCTGTACCGTCAGTGGCAATTCCCATGTTTCTCGGAAACTCGTGGCCAGCCCGAGATCAACTACCAGCGTGCGCGTATCATCTGCCCCAATCACCACCAAGGCTGCTTGGGGTACGATGAGTGGATCAGAATCTGCATGCGTTGATACCATGCCCCATTGCACTGCAATAAATACCGCACAGAGCGAACCAAAAGAAACGATATAACGCATCACAGTGTCATAACCTTTACAAAATTGGTGGTACCACCCACGGCAATCGGATGTCCACCCACCAACACCACCACACTCCCTGCCGGCAAAATCCCTTGGCCAACAATCATCATTTGGAGTAATTCAGCCAAATCATCGAGACGACTTACCGCCCTGGCATGATAGGCCTGCACGCCCCACACCAACGCCAAACGATTCACGGTAGTCGGCTCTGGCGACACCGCAATAATCGCCATTTGGGGGCGATGGCGTGACACGAGGCGTGCCGTCAACCCCGACATGGTAAAGGCGATAATCGCCACCGCATTGACTTGGACGGCAATCGCACACGCCGCCCGGCTCATGGCGTCAGCCATCACGTCGGCAGGACCATGCACCGTCGGCAATGGGGCGCCCACATCACCGCTACGGCCACTTTTTTCGCTGACGACGGCAATGCGGTGCATCATCTGTACCGACTCAATCGACCACGCGCCGGTGGCAGTTTCGCCACTCAACATCACCGCATCCGTACCATCGATAATCGCATTAGCCACGTCACTCGCTTCGGCACGGGTGGGGCGTGGGTTACGGATCATCGAATCGAGCATCTGGGTGGCGGTAATCACCGGCACCCCCATGAAATTAGCCGCTTCGATGATGCGTTTTTGGGCGAGTGGGACCAATTCGGGAGGCATTTCGACCCCCAAATCGCCACGAGCGACCATCACCCCATCGCACAGTGCGAGAATACCATCGAGGTCTTCGAGTGCCTCGGGTTTTTCGAGTTTGGCAATCACCCCGACTGTCGCCCCGTGTGCGGCAATCGCCGCGCGAATCAACTCCATATCAGCAGCCCGGCGCACAAACGACAAGGCCACGTAGTCGACCCCTTGGGCCAAGCCAAACGCCAAATCTTCACGGTCTTTTTCGGTCAAGGCCGGGATGCTCACTGCTACGCCAGGCAAATTAATCCCTTGGTTTTGGCGGAGCTCACCCCCCGCTATAACGCGTGTGGTAACCGTATCACCAGCGACTGACTGCACACTCAGCTCGAGCAAGCCATCACTAATCAAAATCCGATCACCCACATTGACATCTTGGGGCAAATGTTGGTAGGTGGTTGAGACGCCGTTGCCATCCCCAATAATCGGGTGAGTCGTAATCGTAAAGGTGGCGCCTGGGAGCAATTGCACTGCCTGCCCATTCACCAAAGCGCCAGTGCGGATTTTTGGCCCTTGTAAATCTTGCAAAATCGCCACCGATTGGTAGTTGCGCGCTGCTGCCGCCCGAATTGTGGCAATCCGTTGGGCATGATCGGCGTGGGTCCCATGCGAAAAATTCAAGCGGGCCACATTCATCCCCGCGGCAATCAAGGCATCGAGTTGACTATCAGAATCACTCGCCGGACCAATCGTCGCCACAATCCGGGTGCGCCGCATATCATTTTGCATACAAAACCTTCTATCCTAAGAGTCAAATCGTAACAGCGGTGCGAGTTTCGCTTGCATCGCCGCGCCAATCCCAGGCACTGCCCCCAAATCATCCATGGTTGCAAACGCACCATGCGCCGTGCGGTATTCGACAATCCGCGCCGCTAACGCAGGCCCAATCCCCGGCAACGCCGCTAATTCCTCGGCGCTGGCACTATTGATGGCAAGCGTCGTTGACGCTGATTGCTCTGGGGCACTAGTCGTCGCAACACCAATACTCTGCACCTGAATATGTGCGGCATCACTAATATGCGCTGCCAAATTCACCGCCGCATAATCCGCATCTGCCCGCAATCCCCCAGCCAACACCACTACATCGGCAACCCGCGCGGTCGGCGCCACTTTGTATACGCCTGGTTTATTCACCGCACCACTAATATACACCACAACGTCTGCCACAGCTGTTGCCGTGGCCGGAGATTCAGTCTGCACATCAGTGACCTCAAGTGCGACTTGAATGGGGGGCTCCAGCGGCGTGGCCGCGGTATTGGCTGGTGCCACAATCTGCCACATAATCAGCATACCACCAAGTGCGATACACCCCCACGCCGCCCATAACGCAATTTGTTTCGTAATTGTCGCAGTCATTGCAATCTCCTTTTTTATTCACCCACTATTCGTTGTATATACCGTTTTGTTAATAAAAAAAGGTACGGCGCGACGTGAATAAATAGCACCGCACCGTTGCCCCGATGCAACGATGCGGTCGATTGTCTATGGCGTTCGTATCGAAAAAACACCACTACCGGGGGTTTTTTTCGTATAAATACGCATTACTCAGTACGCTTAGCTTTGGTTGTGGCGGCCGGCTTGGCTTTGGTTGTGGTGGCCGGCTTGGCTTTGGTTGTGGCGGCCGGCTTGGCTTTGGTCGTGGCGGCCGGCTTGGCTTTGGTTGTGGCGGCCGGCTTGGCTTTGGTCGTGGCGGCCGGC
>JBBAWW010000034.1:0-5655 GCA_040397035.1 Roseiflexaceae bacterium
TCTCCGTGGCTTGCCATATGATTATTGGATGCGCAAGGGCGTTGCCCTGCGTTATTGCATTGCGCCCCGGTGGGGCTAGGGAACGTACATCACCGTCGTGGCGCCACGACGAGACGAGGGTGATGGGATGCGCAAGGGCGTTGCCGTGCGTTAGTGCATTGCGCCCCGGTGGGGCTAGGGAACGTACATCACCGTCGTGGGGCCACGACGAGACGAGGGTTATTGGATGCGCAAGGGCGTTGCCGTGCGTTAGTGCATTGCGCCCCGGTGGGGCTATTGCTTCATTGGATTTGACAAATAATTATATAGTTGTATAATGCAACTAATATATAGTTGTATGGAGCAACTAATGACAAAAAACGACATCCAGGCGCAGGTTTTTCAAGAGCAGTTGATGCAGTTCGTGCGGGGATTGGGGTTACACCGCAGTGATGCGACGCCGTGTGGATTCCCGGTATCACTGGCTGAAGCGTGTGCGTTGGTGGCACTCCGCAACGAGGAGCCATTGTCGCAACGCGAATTGGTACGGGCCTTGAATCTCGAGAAGAGCACGGTCAGTCGCATGGTGGTGGAATTAATCGATCGTGGGTGGGTGGTGCGTGAGCGTGATGTCAGCGATGCCCGCGTGCAGTTGATGCGCCGCACTCCAGCGGGTATAACAGCCAGTGATGCGATTGTGCAGGCTCGTAACCACCGCTTCGGGGAATTATTGGAGCGGATTGATCCGATTCGGCGTCAGCAAGTGGTTGATGCGATGATTGTATTAGCAGAGGCGGTGAGCAATGACACTATGGCAACAGATTAGTCAATGGTGGCAGACGGTATCAGGAGCAACCACGCGGATTACCGCTACTGAATTGCAGGCAATGATAACCGCCAAAACACCGCTGTATTTGCTCGATGTGCGTTCGTCCCAAGAATTCAGACAAGATGGACATATTGCTGGTGCGCATTTGATTCCGCTCGGTGAATTGTCGGGGAAGCTTGCTCAACTCCCCCAAGACCGGATCGTGGTCTGTATCTGTCGCTCTGGAGCCCGTAGTAGTGCGGCGTTGAATCAATTGGCGCAGGCCGGTTTTACGAATATTCGTAATTTATCTGGTGGTATGATGGGATGGAATGGGGCGAATTTGCCCACCACCAGAAAGTAGCACCTATGAAATCGATGAGTCGAACCGCTTGGATTGCCGTAATTGCATCAGTAATCGTAGCCGTGGCAATTGTACTGCTAATCCCTTATTTTGGGATTACCGGCGGGCATACGGATCATTCCGGGATGGCCGATATGACCGGCATGGACCACGGCGTATTGATGAGTGATTCGGGCTGTGATTTCATTGTGATGCCCAACGGCATCGAAATCCGCCTGACCACCCTCAAACCAGGTGACCAGACGATCATCGCCACCATTCGTGCCCATATGCAACAAGAGTTGACCCGCCATCAAACGGGGGATTTTAGTGATTCGATGAGTCCTACGAGTGCCCCGATTGCTAGCCAACTCGCGCCCTTCGCTGCCGATATCACCATTACCTATCACGATACTCCAGTCGGTGCGGCGTTGCAGTTTGCTAGCCCCAAATCAGACGTGGTGGAGTTGTTACACCAATGGGCCCAAGCTATGGAACAGGATCACGGTGGCATGCATAGCATGCCGTAATAGGAAGTGTAATATGAATCGTAATCGCCGTATGTTGTTGTTGATGCCACTAGTACTCGGTTTAACCGCGTGTGGTGCAAATAGCCAGAAACCCGCTGCCCAAGGTGGCAAACAGGAGCAATTACCTATGAACATGACCGTAAACGACCTCGCAACCCGCCTTGACCGTGGCGACTATCTGCTCGTACTCGATGTGCGATCCCCCGAGGAGTTTACTCAAGATGGCCACGTTGCCGGTGCTACTTTGATCCCATTGCCTGATTTGGCCATGCGCCTCAAAGAAATCCCCACCAACCGCCCTATTGCCTGCTTCTGCCGTTCGGGTAATCGTAGCCAAGTCGCTGCTGATTTGCTCCGCCAAAATGGCTATGCCAATGTATCCAATGTGCTCGGTGGCATCAAGAGTTGGCGCGAAGCGAATTTACCCACAGAATTTTAATCACTGATTGTTGTTGCCTTTATCTTACGGTGTCAAAATCATTGAGGATAAAGGCGATTTTTAGATACTACTAAAATTCTATTGATTATATAGGATTTTAGGGATATGACAAAACACAACCAGTATAAGTAGGGTAGCGTAGGAGGGTTCAGATGATTTTTCGACAATTATTACACGAAGGTCTGGCCGCGGCATCGTACCTGATTGGGTGTGTGGCGAAAGGAGCGGCAGCGGTAGTAGATCCGTCGTTGAGCGCTGAAACCTACACTGCGTTAGCCGCCGAAAAAGGCTTGCAAATAGTTGCTGTGTTCGAGACGCATATGCACGCCGATTATTTTTCGACAGGGCGGGCGATTGCGGCGCTGACGGGGGCAACGATTTATGCGCCCCGCTTGGCAGATGTGCAGTTCCCCCATCAGCCCATCGATGATGGTGATGTGGTCAATATCGGCAATTTGGTGATACGCGCAATGCATACCCCAGGCCATACCCCCGAGCATACCGCATACGTGGTGAGTGATACGCCGCGGAGTAGTGAGCCATGGTTTGTCTTGACCGGTGATTCGTTGTTTGTGGGTGATGTGGCGCGGGTTGATTTGGTGAGCTTGGCCGGCACTGGTACGGATGTGTTGTATGCCAGTTTACAAAAAATAATGGCCTTGGCCGACGATGTTGAAGTCTATCCAGGACATTTTGGGGGCTCAGCCTGTGGTGGGCGTGCCATGAGTGGCAAAGTGGCTAGCACGATTGGCTTTGAGCGCCGGCATAATTGGGCTTTACAAGCTCCTGATTATGCCACGTTTGATGAATGGATGCGCCGTGATGTGCGCGAAGTCGTCGAAGCAATCTTGCTCCATCGCAACACCAACCGCGGTGAATTGCCCGTCCCATTGGGGTATTATGGCCAACATGCCCAAGGGCTCAGTGAGCAACAAATCGTGACTGCAAGTGCTCAAGCTGCGGTTGTGATTGATGTACGCACCCCAGGATTGTTTGGCAAAGGATATATTGCCGGCGCGATCAATATTCCCTACCAACGGGAAGCGCTGGTGCTCCGTTTGACGGCATTGGTAGCGGCAGGGTCACAAGTGATTTTGTATGCCGACACGATCGCGACTGCCGAAGCTACTGCCGAAATTGCCCGTCAGGCTGGGTACCACGTCTTGGGGGTGAGTAATGCGACATTGACGGGTGGTGTGCGCTTGCCCGTGATGACGATTGATGATTTGCATGACGCAGTGCTGAATGGTGCCGATGTGTTGGATGTGCGTGACACACACGAGCATGCCAACGGGGTGATTGATGGTGCGTTCCTCGCACCGCACTTGACATTGGCACAGGTTGCTGCCACATTGCCGGCAGTGGCGTGGTATATCGTGTGCGAAAGTGGTCAACGTGCCACTATTAGCGCATCGTATTTATTGCACTATGGTCATACGGTGGCGGGGGTGGTTACCCCTGGGGGCATGAGCGATTACAATGCGCGCTATGCCCAAAATAATCTCTACTGATTTTTATTGACTAACCCTATTCCTGCCTCCTTTCGACTTCATATTTCATCCTTCGTATGGGGCATGGCGCGCAGGAGGAGATTCCACGACCGTGGTGATGGAATGACGTGGGGGGGAGCGATTCCGCACCCGTTGCATACCCGGTGTGACATACGATAGCGGAACAGAACGACTGCGGTCACTTGCGTACCAACACAAATGGGTGTATTAACATTACTTCCGCCGAAACTGCACAACGAATTAAAATCGCAGATTGATCGCACAATTTTGGGACTTGGGCGTATCAATGTACCGCCACACAATCAGCGTGCGATTAGATTGGCGTAGGTATTGCCGAAACTGCGCAATGAATTAAAATCGCAGATTGATCGTACAATTTTGGGACTTGGGCGTATCAATATACCTACGCCGCTCGTAGATTGGCGTAGGTATTGGTTTCAATCCTCAATTCTCAATCTGCCACACCTCAAGCGTCTTGATAACCGTCGCCGCCCCCACCGTGATGCCAAACAATGCCGTATGACCAGCATAATCGGCGTATTCGGCTACCATGCTTTGGCGGTCATTGACAAATATTTCAACCAGAAAATTATCAATAAAAATCCGCACCTCGAGGTCTTCATCAGTGGCAAGGCTGGTCATGGCAAAGGGGGCTTCGGCGTTGCCCAGTCGTATCGTGCCCGTCTCGGGACGGAAAATCAGCGCTAGCCCATGGCCGGCCGCATCGGCACACACCACAATGCCAAACAATTTGCGCAAGGCTTGGTGGCGGTCGATGGTGATGCGGATTTCGACTGCTTCACCCGCATAGTCCACCAATTGCTGAACTCCCGTGGGGTTGAGTGCCAGATTGGTCTGTGGCGTGCCCATGTCAACATCTTGGTGGACCACGTGGTCGTGGCGCAACGTAGCCAGCTCGCGTAGCGGGGCGATACGAAGCGTACCGTCAGCTGCCAGCGTCAGCTCGCGGGGTAACGATTGGATGGTGCGGGTGTCCATGCTACCGTCGTTGCGCCCGAGGGTGGCCAGCCAGGCCCACATCACCCGCCGGCCATCAGGGGTGAGTACGCTTTCGGGGGCAAAAAAATCGACGCGCCAGTGCTGCATGCCAAATAAGTGTTGATCATCACGGCGCCAGTTCATACGGCCATGAGTATGCGGCACAAATTGCTCTTTGGCCGCATCCCAATCGCCGATGTAATAGCGGCAACCGATGTGATGGCTGATGCACAGCAGCATCCATTTGTCACCAATAGGGAAAAAATTGGGGCACGAGATGTCTTCGCCATAGGCCACATCCGGCAAGTCGTGCGCCAAAAACGGCCCTACATGTGTCCAAGTGCGTAGGTCGCTCGATTTGAGCAGGGGCGGATTTTCGCCACCCGAAATAGCGTAGTAGGTGTCGCCAATCACAAAACAATCGGGATCCCAGTGGTTGATGTCCGCCACACTGCCGTCACGGTTGCGCACATCGACGGGGTAGGGCGGTTGCCAGCCGGTCAGCTGCCGGTCGGTGGCGATGACGATTTGGTTGCGCCCTGATCCTTGGCCGTGGTAGATGATAGCGGGCTGGTCGTCATGGGTCATAAAGCCGGTGCCACTAAACATGCCATGCCCGGTGAATTCGGGTTGCAAGGTGGTGGGGTGCCACGTCCAATGGAGCATGTCGGGGCTACTCACATGCACAAACGCAAACGATTCTTGGCCATTCCACGGTTGCGCCAAGATGTAGTGCAGGTGGTAGACGCCATCAATACAAAAGGCGGCATTAGGATCACCGGGTAGACTTGGGCCGCCGGGGTGCATCAAGTGGAAGTGTAGGGGGGTAGACATGGTGTGCTCCTCGTAAGCATAAGGGCGATTATCAATCGCCCATGACGTATCGTCGCGTCCACCAATCGCAGGTGCGAGGCCTGTGCTCGCACACCCACCAATCGTCGCGCCGTGGGAAAGCGTCGCGTCCACCAATCGCAGGTGCGAGGCCTGTCCGCGCACACCCACCAATCGTCGCGCCGTGATGTATCGCTGCGCCCACGAATCGCAGG
>JBBAWW010000034.1:5755-28712 GCA_040397035.1 Roseiflexaceae bacterium
GCGCCCATGACGTATCGTCGCGTCCACCAATCGCAGGTGCGAGGCCTGTCCGCGCACACCCACCAATCGTTGCGCCCATGACGTATCGTCGCGTCCACCAATCGCAGGTGCGAGGCATGTGCGCGCACACCCACCAATCGTCGCGGCCAATGCGCATACCACGGTAATGAATAGGAGTATTTTACAGGTAAATGAATTGTGCCAATGCAGGATAGAAACAGTAGAGATGTTGCCTGTAGCGTCTACATGATTATCCATTTCGTTTGATACGCACGATGTTTTTTGGGCGACGTCCCATGACGCATGTTTTTCGTTGTGTAGCATCAATCAATGGCACTGCGATCGCTTCCCGGTTTGATAGCATACCTAGCGACTTTAATTTTCAAACGTACCGTGTGCTCTGTGCGAGACACATGCGCAGAGTTTTTTGACATTGGGGTATGTATGTGCTACCATTGCCATATGGCGTGGCGACGTCGCCAAGTGGTAAGGCAGAAGTCTGCAAAACTTCTATTCACCGGTTCGAATCCGGTCGTCGCCTCCATTACACCCCTCTCGGAATCGTCGGCGGTTCTGAGGGGGGTTGTGTTTCATCTGCGTAGAGTGTTGGAAGGATGGTGCATCTATGACTGGCATCGACATTTCCCACCTCGATTATGCGAGTTTGGTCGCATTGCGTGACGACATCAATCAACGGCTGTTGGCACTCCGTCGCACCCCAGCCATGCGCCTCGATGAGTTGTTGGCGTTGTTTGAGGAAACCAAAATCGCCTTGGCAGACCACGGTCACCAATGGCGCACCCTCGAGCGCTGGCAGTGGATGGATGGTGAGATTCGCTTTTGGCTTAACCCAATGGATGCAAATCAATTTACGATTGGTTGGTTTACTATCGACGATTTAATTGCCTGGTTGCATGATAGTGGCCCGATTGTGGTGCCATCAGCGTCGCGCGATATTGGGATGCGCTGGATTGATGTTGATCAAGCTAACGATTAAATTATGATTAAATGCACTGACGTGTATTCTTTTTGACAAAGTTATCCACATTATCCACATTTTGGGGATTGTAATCTGTATGTAATAAACACACCTTGAAGCGCATTTCATGCATATTCAAGGTGTGTTTTGTTAGAGGGCGTATGCAGGATCATCCCAAATCACCCACTGCTCCACTAGGAGTGGCCATCGTCTCGTACAACACTTGCGATTTATTGTGCATCTGCTTGGCTTCGTTACGGCGGAGCAGTATCGCAACTGCAGTGGCGGTGGTCGATAACGGCTCGCGTGACGACAGTGTGGCGATGATGCGCCGCGAATTCCCCGAGGTGCTGGTGATTGTGCCTGATGGCAATCTCGGCTTTGCCAAGGGAACCAATGTGGCGATGCAGGCCTTGTGTGATGCGCACCCCACCATGGAATATATGATGATGCTCAATCCCGATACAGAAGTACATGACGGTGCATTAGCAACCATGATTGGTTTTTTGCAGGCACATCCACGGGTAGGGGTGGTGTCGCCACGGTTGTTGAATAGTGATGGATCATTGCAGCGGGCGGCGTTCCGCTTCCCCACCCCGAGCATGACGTGTCTCGAATTATTTCCGCCGGGCGAAGTCACCCCTGGACGCTTGTATGATTCGTGGTGGAACGGTCGTTATGCCCAAGAGGTTGTTGGCACTGCGCCGTTTGCCATCGATCACCCGTTAGGAGCCTGTATGGTGACGCGGGTGGCGGTGATTGCGACAGTGGGCATGCTCGATGATTCATATTTCATGTACGCCGAAGAAGTCGATTGGTGCCAGCGCGTACATGCCGCTGGCTGGGTGATTTGGCAGGTGCCGGCGGCCGTGGTGACGCATGTGGGTGGGGCGTCGTCACGCCAATTCAAGGCAGCCATGTTACGCGCCTTGTGGCAGAGTCGACGCCAATATTGGCAACGCTGGTGTCATCCGCATGATCAGTGGTGGCATCTGTTTTGGTTGCGCCTAGGGATGCGTCGGCAGCACTGGCTGGCGTGGCGGCAGTATCAGCGTGGTCAATTAAGTCGTACTGATTACCAGAGCCAAATCGCGGTCTATCGTGAGGTAGGGGCATGAGTATGCAATTACCCGTCAGTGTGGCGATTATCGCCAAAGACGAAGCGCGTCATATCGGGGCAGCTTTGGCTAGCGTAATGCCGTGGGCCAGCGAAGTGGTGGTACTGGTTGACGCGCGTTCGAGTGATGCCACGGCGGCGATTGCGCAAGCGGCGGGGGCAATAGTCTATCACGAAGCGTGGCGGGGTTTCCCCGGGCAACGTAATTTGGCGCTGGCACATTGTCGAGCCCCGTGGGTCTTTTTTTTGGATGCCGATGAGCGGGTTGAAGCCGATTTGTTGGCCGAGTTAACCGCCCACATCTTGACCGTGCCTGCCGATGTGGCGGGACTGTGGGTACCACGGCACAATCTGTTTTTTGGGCGGGTGTTGCGTGGTGGTGGCTGGTACCCCGATTATCAATTGCGGTTGGTGCGCCGTGCTGGTGCCTATTATGATGAAAAAATCGAAGTCCACGAGGTGGCGACAGTTGCCGGTATCACACAACAGTTGTACGGGCATATTGTGCATTTAAATATCGAGACATTTGCTGAGCTATGGCAAAAACAAGCTGCCTACGCTCGGCGTGAAGCAGCTACCATGGCTCAATCTGGGCGGCGTGCGCGCTGGCGCAACTTTGTGGGGGCGCCACTGCGTGAATTCAATTACCGCTACCTGCGCAACAGTGGCTGGCGTGATGGCTGGGTAGGGGTGGTGTTGGCGAGTGTGATGGCGTGGTTTGCCCTGATGAGTTTTGTCGAACTGCGGCGCATCAATCAGACGAGGTCTGTATGAGCAAATTATTGGCGGTAGTGATTGTGTCGTGGAACACCCGTGAACTCTTGCGCAATTGCGTACAAAGTGTCTTGGCTGAGGGTGTGGTGGCGCAGGTGGTAGTGGTCGACAATGCCTCGCACGACGGCAGTGCAGCCATGATCCAGCACGAGTTTCCGCAGGTGATTTGCATCGCTGAAGCAACCAATCATGGCTTTGCCAAAGGCAACAACATCGGCCTGCGCTATTTGTTTGCCCAGACGCCACCTACATATGTGTGTACCCTCAATCCCGACACGGTGGTATTGCCTAGTGCCTTGGCGCAGTTGGTGGCGGTGATGGATGCGGACCCCACGTTGGTGGGGTGTGGACCGCAATTGCGGTATGGTGATGGGCAGTGGCAATCATCGCGGCGGCGCTTCCCCACGATCGGTTCATATCTATGCGAAAGTACGCCCCTCGCGCAGTATTGGCCGCACAATCCGTGGCGTCAGCGCTATTTGATGACTGATGTGCCTGCGGCCACGAGTTGTCGGGCTGATTGGTTGGTGGGGGCGGCGTTGGTGGTGCGGAGTAGCGTAGTGCAACAGCGTGGTTTGTTTGACGAAGGATTCCAGCTCTATTCCGAAGAAATCGAATGGCAGCGGCGTTTGACGGCGGCACAACCCAATGCCATTGCCTATGTGGCCGAAGCGGTGGTGACCCATTTCGAAGGGCAGAGTAGTGCCCAGATTCCGGTGCAACGGCTAGTGTGGTTTTTTCAAAGTCGGTTGCGTGATGCCACGGTGGCGTTTGGTGCCGGGGTGGCGTTGCTGGTACGGCTGGGGTTGCTGGTGATGTATTTGTGTGAATGGTTACTTGAGGCCAGTAAATGGCTGGTGGGGCACAAGCGCGCATTACGGGCGACGCGGATGCACACCTATGTCCAGTTATTGGAATCGTTGTTGAAATGGCGCATGCACCTTGCCAAGATATGGTAGGATAGCTCTACCCGCAATCGACAAAGGAGCTGATAATGCGACTCGTGACATTCCAAACCAAAGCAGGGACTATTCACATCGGAGCGTTGCGCGCTGACGACCACGAAATCGTGGTACTGGATAGCGTCGCCCCCTCGATGTTGGCGTTGATTGATGGTGGCGCTGAAGCTTTGGCTCAAGCCAAATCAGCTTTGGCTGCCGCAGCCCAAGTAGTCGCACGCGCCGATGTGCGCTTGCTGTCACCCATCCCCCGCCCCAAACAAAACGTGATGTGTCTGGGGATGAATTATGTGGCGCACGCCATTGAATCGCTACGCGCCCGTGGCAGTGAGATCAAATTACCCGAATTCCCGGTTTTTTTCACCAAAGCCCTCAATACCGTCTGTGGCGATGGCGATAGCGTGCCACTCGACCCCAATGTGACGTCACAACTCGACTACGAAGTCGAATTGGCGTATGTGTTTGGGCGTACTGCCAAAAACGTCAAAAAAGCCGATGCCTTGGATTATGTGTTTGGCTATACGATTTTGAACGACATTTCGGCTCGTGACCTGCAAAACCGCCACCAGCAGTTTTTTAAGGGCAAAAGCCTCGACAATAGCGGACCAATTGGCCCGTGTATTGTGACTGCCGACGAAATCCCCGACCCAGCCACCCTAGCGATTACGTTGCGCTTGAATGGTGAATTGCGCCAGAGCTCAAATACCGGCGATTTGATTTTTGATATTCCGTCGGGTATCGAATATTTGACGTTGGGTACGACCATCGAAGCTGGCCAAATTGTCTGCACTGGTACCCCAGCAGGTGTGGGCATGGGTTTGACCCCACCGGCTTACATGAAGGCTGGCGATGTGGTCGAAGCCGAAATCGAAAAAATCGGCGTGTTGACCAATTACATCGTGGCTGCGTAACGGGTTTGGTTTGTTATCTATAACCCCGCTCATGTGTATGCATGAGCGGGGTATGTGTAGTAATGGGGTTGGTTGAAGGTAGGTACCCAAAAACGAATTGGGCGATAGGGTGTTGTGGTTGTATGTGTAAAAGACATCTCTGCGAGAGGATGTGCAAATGAGTAAGGTGTTATTCCTGTTTCAAAAAAATAGTACCCGTCAATGGGATATAACACGCATGATGCTTGGGTTATTGGTATGCATAAGTAGTGGGATGATTTGGTATTTCTTAAGTCAACAACCACAATCATTGCGTATCGACCTCGACAAAACCACCCAATTATTGACTGATAAAAATGAACTACACACACACAACCCCATTATTGGTTCACTTGGATCTGACCCTGATGGCACGTGGGTTGGTAATGCGGCACAGATTGTCCTCAATCGCCACACCGACTTCCCGTGGCGGGTCGCGACGATGCGGTGGCATCAAGTCCCTGGGAATCCAATTACGGTTGGGCTGGATGTGGGCACACCGCACTATACCATCGCTGCGACCCCTCATTGGCAAAAGATATCACTGTTGTTACCACAGAATATGCCGACTGCGCAGATTGGCCTTACTGCTCCCACCCAAAAAATTGCCAATGACAGTCGTGCACTGAGCATGATTATTGCGCAACTGACGATTACGCGATTGACGATGGAGCCACTTGGTTTTTTGTTGATGGTCGTGGGGTACCTATTGCCCTTGTGGTGTATTGCGGTGATTGTGCGGCGGGCGGGGTGGATTGGGGTCGGGGTGTTTGGGGTATTTATGTTGGTGCATTTGATGTTGATATGGCAAGAAAGTACCACAGGATTTACCTATCGGTCATTGTGGCTTGATGGGTATGGTCGTTGGATGTTTGTGCCGATTGCTACATATAGTTTGCTTGCGCAACGCGATGGGCATACCCAAACGATACCGGATGAAAAACGGGTGTTGGGGCTCGACATATTACGCAGTGTTGCGATTATCGGTGTGCTTATTGCGCATGCTACTACCATTTTGTTTGATATGTGGGCATACAACTTTGATATGTACCGCTGGTTGGATTCTACCGGCAATATCGGAGTTAATTTGTTTTTTGCGTTGAGTGGATTCCTGATTGGAGGAATTTTATTACGCAAATTACCTGAACTCGGTAATGGATTGGCGATTCGACGTTTTTGGTATCGACGCTGGCTCCGTACCTTGCCAGCGGGATATGTCTCTGCAATTGTAAGTTTTTTTATAATACCTCCTATAAATTTGATGAATTTTTTTGTGAGTGCGTTATTTTTGGGGTCGATGAATCCATTTAATGCCCCCAAAGAGCTTGGTCATTGGTGGAGCTTAGCAATCGAGGAGTTTTTTTATTTTTTGTTTCCGGTATTGATTTATGTATTCCTCAAAAAAATCGCGCCACGGCAGGCGTTTTTGATAGCGGCGGCGATTTTTATTGCCGTTACGATTATCAACAAAATCACCTGGCAATTTGTGCTCCCCATGAATATTTTGGTAAAGTTGCCCAAGTGGTTTCTGTGGAATAATCTCGATGTGATTGTGTGGGGCGTATTGCTGGCATATATCCAGTTGTATCAGCCGACGTGGTTTGCAAATATACGGAAATCAGGGATATGGCCAGGGGTATTGCTCGTTTTTATCGGGTACATTATAGTGGTTGATTATCCGCGCTGGTTCGCGCTCCGCTATTATGGTGCGGCGACACTAGCGACACTGGGTGCAACCCTGACGATTCCGGCGCTCTTGCGCGTCCATACGTTGGGACATAAATACCTTGATAGCGCCTTTCGGTGGTGTGCGCAGCTGAGTTATTCGTTATATCTCTATAACTTGGTGGCATTGCAGATTACCCGTGCCATTATCACGCGTGCAGATTCTTGGCCGCTGATGAGTATTTCTCTCGTGTTATATCTCGGTATTTCGATTGGGTTGGCGTGGTTGAGTTATGTCGTTATTGAAAAACCCGTGTTGCGCTGGCGTGATCGGTATGTGACGGATCATTGATTGGTGGTTATTTCATACAATAAGTTCGGGTGTCGGTGTATCGCGTCCGATTTTGAGCAGGTAAATCAACAATACGCCGACCATCCGGATCCCCGCAGCCACAAACAAGGCAATCTGATAATCGAGGTGTTGCGCCATCAAGGTGCCAACCAGCGGCATAATCAAGGTAGCAATATAGCCGGTCAGTTGTTGGAGTGCCACAAACGAGGGGACACGATCTTTGGGCATGGTACTCAGGCCGATATCAAAAAACACTAAATCTTTGCCGGCGCCAATGAAGCCGGCCAAGGCCGCAAAGATGATAATCAAATCGACTGATACGGTCAATCCAGTCAAAAATGGATAACAGGCCAAGGCGATAGTCGAGGCAAACAATACGGGCTGGTTGCCTTTGCGGCTGGTTACTCTGGCCCACAAAAAATAGGCAATCAATAGCACACCACTATTGACGGTATTGATGAGCCCAATCGAAAAATCGCTGGCGTGCATGACGCGCACCCAGTATAACGGGAACAACGGCATCGCCATCCAGATACCGCAATTAAAGACAAAAGTGGCAAGGACAAATCGTCCAAACGCCGGCACATCACGCAGCATCGCAACGCTATCGGTGAGTAATGCACGTAGCCCTGGCTTGTGTTGGCTGGTATTGACGATGGGGGGCATGGTAATGCGTGAACTAAAAAAGAAGCTAATCATGCCCCCAAGGAAAGAGGCAATGAAGACAATTTGATAATTATGCGGGAAGAGGAATTGTTCGAGGAGCCACCCTGCTCCTGCCACGGATACCGCCGAGGCAGCTCCAAGCGTCGACCAGCGCCAGCTCATCAGCTGTTGGCGGCGTTGTGGCCCTGCAACAGCACCCATGACGACAGTAAAGGTGATATTGACGATGGTCTGGGGGATAGTGGCAACGGCCCAAATAAAAATAATCGCCACCGGAATATATTCCAGTGGCATAAAAAACGGTAGTATTCCGGTGACAGCATAGGTGGCTTGCACCCACACTCTGGCCCGTGAATACCACGGCACGATGTTGGTCTGCCGCTCGAGCATCCGTCCCACCGGGATTGCCAGTAGCAAGCCGGTAAATGCCGGCATCGAGGTTAGCAGCCCAACGAGTAATGGCGATGCGCCAAGGCGTGCCAAAAAGACTGCCAAAAATGTCGCGATGCCGGTAACAATTCCTACGCCGATACCATCGATAATCACGCTACGTTGATTGCGTTGGACTTGGGCTTCATCGGGTGATAACGGGGACTTGTCAAATAATGCACTGCGCATATCGTGCTCGAATCAGCACGCCGTAACATCGGCGTTACAGCGTGCTGGTAGTACGGTAAGGATTACCGTTGGTTGAGAGATTCTTCCCATACTGGCTTGACGACTGTTGCGGCGGTAGTAGGCTTACGCAATGCCATGACAATGCCCGCGACTAATACTGCAACAACGACAAAATAGACTCCCGCAGTGGTGATAGATTCTTCTTGCATCAGTTTGATGCCGACGGCGATGTATGGATACGCGCCGACGATTAATGCGATTAAAGTCCAAGGCTTCTTCATTTGGTACTCCATGTATCACAAATACTCAAATGCTATCGTAACATATATTTATGGGTGTAGTATTGACGTGAAAAATCATCGACAATCTACAAGTGCTACAATCCGCCATTCATCAATTACTTGCAAAGACTTCATATACTGATTTTTGGCAAATGAAGGGGTTCTTTGCCAAAATCGGTCACTCATAATCAAGTGAGTTACCCCCTTGCGACACAACACAAAACTTGTTGCGGGTTCTTCGATCCGGCGCATATCGCGTTCAAAGCCACTATAGGCTAATGGCCAATGCGCCGAATGCCCATACGAAACCAGCTGGCGATAGATAAAGCGCCGGAGTAACTGATAGCGTATGACATACAGCGTATCGGCTGTTGATATGGATGAGACATTGGGAATCAACATGAGGGTTGCGGTGGCAGGCAAGGCTGCAACAGCACTCGTCAAGGGATTTTCGGTGTAAGGAGTCGCCGTGATATAAAATGGAAAAATATCCCCACTAATGCCAATACACAAGAACCCTACGAGGAGATAGCGCGCGATACGTGTCGTCACTCGTAGCAACAAATGTTCACAGCCTATCGCAACAAACAGACAAATAATTAATTCGGTTGCACCACCAAAGCGGGCCCACGCCCGGAATGCCGTGATACCGAGTAACGAAAAAAGCTGTGCCGGGAGTGGGATTGTCAGCGTATTTGCTAGTGTGGACGAAAGCGTTATCACTAACCCAAAAGAAAACAACACTCCCACGAGAATACTGCTCCCTAAACTGCGACGGTCATAGACGGATGCGCGCCACGCACCATATAACGCGAGCGCCCCTACCACTATCCCGATGAAAAGGGTTTGTTCATTGGTGTTTTGGCGCGCAAGTGTCTGAATCGTTGCGATTTTTGCCCACAAACTGTATGTAGTGGGGGTAATGTAATGCAGAAGTGTTGCACTGAATTTGACTGTTGCTGCTGCTGAAAATGCCTTGAATTGGACATGCTGAGCAGTGAGTAAAGGGAATAATCCAATGTATGCCCCTACCACAAGCGCGGTAAATCCATACCCGTATTCGCGCCATATAATGGCACGTTTCGGGGTGTTAGTTATGCGCAAGAGTATATAGGGCGTGCCGATAATAACGGCAATAAACGCATATTGAAAAGAATTTGTGACGAGTAGCGCCATCGCAAGTGCAATGCCGTAGTAATGGCGGCTGGTGCGCTGCGTTGATTGTATCCACCATTCAATCGCAATGAACCAAATAATCAAAAACTGAGTCGAGACAATATTGGGGTGATCAATCGCATGCGTAATCCGAAACGGCAGCCAAATACTTACGATACTTGCTATGCGAATTGCCCATTGATTGCGTACCCCGAGCAAAAATGCCCAGTGTGCGAGCGCTATCGCGGTGCTGATATGCGCCAATAACACAATACTATTAAATGCCGCTTCGGGCGATACTGCGATTGATACGGGTGATACCAAGACATACATGACCCATGGAATATCGAGATAGGCCAAATCGAGACCATCAGGGTAATTTTGTAATGGGTCAAAAAATGGATTTTTGGCGTTACTTAGGTTAATTGCAAATCGTTGGATTGTATATAAGTAGTTGTTGGTATCGGATGAAATGCCACCGGTCACTTGACTTACGACGCTATGGCTAAAGTCTGTTAGTACGGGATGCAGTGCCAAGAGTGCACTGCATCCAATCAGTAGGTATGTTACCCACCACACATGGAGATGGTTGATTCCCCATTGAGATATGCGCGTGAATGTGCTGTTGGCATTGCGTAGTCGATACATAAATATTCTTTGTGTGTGATCAAACCTACGATGAAGTATACACTACGATACAACAATACCGGTGTCACGTGCAGTCTGAATTGAGGTGTTTTTGCTGTGCATTACCCCTCTGTGTCATGACTTGGGTGTAACAATGTACTATTGCATGTGTAATGTTCGGCCGAAATTGGTGTAAGTATAGATTGCTAGGCAGGGTTTTTGGCTAAATAGAGGTGAAGTACAACCGAACACGTTATAATGTGGGTGCTTGTTCACTGATTCATAGATGTTTTTAGATATAGAGATAAAGGTGTTGTGATGAAACATGAGTTTACCCTTGACGGCGGGTTGCGAGTCGTCATTGAATCATTGCCCCACACCCATTCGGTGTCGATTTGTTGTATCGTCACGGTTGGTTCGGGTCACGAAACCACCACCCAGAGCGGTATGGCCCATTTCATCGAACACATGTTGTTCAAAGGAACTCCCCGTCGTCCCACCCCCAAACTCCTAATCGAAACCATCGAAGGGGTAGGCGGTATGATCGACGCCTATACCAACATTGAATCAACAGTCTATTCGGTCAAAGTAGCCGACATCCACCAAGCCCGGGCCATTGATGTGTTGGCAGATATGGTACTCAATCCCAATTTCACTCCCGCTGATGTCGAAAAAGAGCGCAAGGTCATCAGCGAAGAAATCAGTCAAACGGCAGATAGTCCCGCCGAATTAGTGCATTTGTTGTTTGACGCCCATTTGTGGGGCGATCAGCCGTTGGGGCGCGATATTGCTGGCAGTGAAGCCACGGTGGCGAGTTTTGCCCGCGATGCCTTGGTCGAATTCTGGCGCCAACATTATGTACGCAGTAACATGATTATCTCGGTAGCGGGCAATGTAAATTCGGTGGCGATACTTGCCATGATTGACGAAGCCTTTGCACCGATGCCAGTGGCGCCGGTGGCGACGCTGATTGCCACCTTGCCGTTCCACGCCGGTCCACAATTGCACGTGCATCGTGATGACAGCGAGCAAGTGAATTTTTGTTTGGGGATGCCTGGGTTGGCCGTATCTGACCCTGATCGCCGGGCCATGTTGGTGTTTGATGCGATTGTGGGCGGGAATTCCACCTCACGCTTGTTCCAAGAAATCCGCGAAGAACGGGCCTTGGCCTATATGATTGGTTCGTATTCACGCGAATACGCCGATGCCGGCAAGTGGGTCGTGAGTGCGAGTGTCGATGCTGATGCCATCGACGAAACAATCAGCGCAGTGATGCAGGTACTGCGTACCGTGCGGAATGAGGGGATTACTGCTGAAGAATTGGCCCAAATCAAAGAACAAGTCAAGGGCGGAATTTTGTTGTCGCTTGAGGACTCTATGGCCGTCGCATCACGGAATGGCTCGCATTTGTTGCGCTACGGCCGGATTATCCCGCTTGCCGATGTGGTCAGCGAAGTCGAAGTATTGCAACTCGGTGATGTAATGCGGGTGGCTGAGCGGATTCTGCGTCCCGATGGCTTGCATTTGGCGTTGATTGGTCCTGTGAAAAAAGTTACTGGCCTGCAAAAAGAATTGCATTTTTCGGCATAAAAAATTGTAGCGGCGCACTTTAATGCGCCGCTACAAGCGAAATTGATTACGATACTTGATCCCAGAAATGACAGGCTGCCCAGCGGTTGGGTAATTTTTCTTCGAGTGGTGGTTCAACCTGTTTACAAATATCTTTGGCCATCCAGCACCGCGTATGAAATCGACACCCTTTGGGGGGATTGGCAGGGCTGGGGACATCCCCTTGCAAGACGATTTTTTCACGGGGCATGTTGGGGCGTGGACGTGGTACGGCTGCGCTCAAGGCTTTGGTGTAGGGGTGGAGCGGGCGCTGGAATAATTCTGCCCGGGGTGCTAGCTCGACCATTTTGCCTAAATACATCACTCCAATCCGCGTGCTGATATATTCCACCACCGCCAAATTATGTGCCACAAACAAATAAGTCAAGCCGAGGTCGGCTTGTAATTCGCGCAGTAGATTCAAGACTTGGGCTTGAATACTGACGTCCAGCGCCGATACGGGTTCATCGAGCACGAGCAATGAGGGTTCCATCACCAAGGCGCGCGCAATGCCGATGCGTTGGCGTTGCCCGCCCGAGAATTCGTGGGGGAAGCGTTCGAGGAGTGTTGGCGAGAGCCCTACTTTTTCCATCACCGATTGTACTTTGGCGAGCTGGCTTTGGCGATCGCCGATGTTATGGATCACGAGGCCTTCGGCGATGCTTTCGGCGACGGTACGGCGTGGGTCGAGTGAACCGTAAGGGTCTTGGAAGATAATCTGCATTTTGCGGCGCAGGGCTTTGAGGTCGCGGCGTGACGCTTTGAGGACGTCTGTGCCTTCAAAATAGACGTTGCCGCTTGTGGCTTCGATGAGGCGCAACAAGGTGCGGGCGACGGTGGTTTTGCCACAGCCACTTTCACCGACGAGGCCGAGCGTTTCCCCTTTTTTGATGGCAAAAGAGACATCGTCGACGGCTTGGACTTGGCCGGTGACGCGGCGCAATACCCCGCTCCGGATGGGGAAGTGCTTGACGAGATGGGTTATTTCGAGCAGGTTTTCGCTCATAGAGAAGCTCCATTTTCGGCATAGAGCCAACAACGTACTTGGCGTCCTTGATGGACAATTAATGGTGGCGCACTATCGCAACGGGCGAAGCGTTTGTGACAGCGGTCGGCAAAGCGACAGCCCACCGGTGGGTTAATCATCATTGGTACGGTTCCCTCAATCACCGCCAAGGTGCGGTTTGATTGATCACCCAGCACCGGCATCGAGTCGAGTAGCGCTTGTGAATAGGGATGGAGTGGTGATTCAAACAGTGTGGTGACATCTGCCATTTCGACGATTTGGCCGGCATACATCACAATCACCCGGTCGGCCATTTCGGCGATGACACCGAGGTCGTGAGTAATAAGCATGATGGCGGTATGGGCCGTTTCACGCAGGTCACGCATCAACTCGAGGATCTGGGCTTGGATGGTTACATCCAAGGCGGTAGTGGGCTCATCTGCAATCAATAGTTCGGGGTTACTGGCGAGTGCCATGGCAATCATGACCCGCTGGGCTTGTCCACCCGAAATTTCGTGGGGGTATGAGTTGAGCCGTTGGGCAGCATCAGGGAGGCGTACCAGATGCAATAATTCGATGGCGCGTTTTTTGGCGTCTGCAATGGTCATTTTTTGATGGATTTGCAGTACCTCGCTGATTTGTGAACCAATGGTATACACCGGGTTGAGGCAGGATGTCGGCTGTTGAAAAATCATCGCAATCTGATTGCCGCGGTAGGTGCGCATCGTCTCTTCGGGCAATTGCACCAAGTCGACGCCATTGAACAACACTTGTCCTGCGACGATTTCACCGGGGTCAGACACGAGCCCCATGATCGAGAGCGACGTGACACTTTTGCCGCTGCCACTTTCGCCCACAATTCCCAATGTTTCACCTGGTTGTAAATCAAAACTAATGTCATCAACGGCTTGCACGACGCCGTTGGGGGTAAAGAAGTAGGTTTTGAGGTTTTTTATCGATAGCAACGGTGTGTTTGTCATGATTGCGGGTTACTCCTCTCCCGGATAGCCGCGAGTTGCGCATCACGTTGGGCACGGCGGATTTCGGTTTGGACTCGTGGATCGAGCGCATCGCGCAAGCCATCACCGATGTAATTGATGGCCAATGAACAGACCAAAATAGGGAGTGCTGGCACAAGCGGCATCCACGGGTAACTAAACATATAACTATTGGCGAACGCCAACATGTTGCCCCAGCTCGGGGTGGGGTCTTGGATACCAAATCCGAGGAAACTCAACCCCGATTCGGCCACCAATGTGCCACTTAAGCCGAGGGTGTACGAAATGATAATCGGTGGTAGGGCGTTGGGCAACACGTGGGTAAGCATGTTGTAGAGGTGTGAGGCACCGAGTGCGCGGGCAGATTCGACATATTGTTGCTCGCGAATCGACAACACCATGCCTCGTACAAAGCGCGCCACCCCGGTCCAACCCAAAATAATAAAAATGGTGATAATCAAGACCACTTGATTGGCTTCGCGCTCACTAATTGCCATGACGGCGCCAATGAAGTACGAAAAAATCGCCGGTATTGGGATTGCCTCGCTACTTTGGATGACGATCGAACTCGCAATCAACAACAAGGTAAACGTGGGGAATGTCGAAATAAATTCGATAAACCGGGTGACCAGATTATCAACCCACCCACCAAAATAACCCGCCACGAGTCCAATTGTGACCCCGATAATGGTTGCCGCAGTCACGACCGTCAAGGCCGTCGTGAGCGATACCCGGGCCGCATAAATCAAACGCGTAAATAAATCACGTCCTAAATGATCGGTGCCAAACACATGGTATGACCCGTCGACTGCGCTATGGAATGGCGTAGTGTAGGCGTTGTCAAGTGAAATGGCATCACGGGGGTATGGGGCAACCCATGGCGCCAGCATCGAGGCGGCATAGATGGTAATCAGGATGAGCAAGCAGACCATGGCGACGGTATGCTTGCGAAAACGACGCCAAATCAATTCCGATTGGCTGGCGGGGCGAGAAGTGGGGATAGTCATGGTGCGCCCCTTTTATGACAAACGAATGCGCGGATCGAGAATACTATACAAAATATCGGTAATCAAATACCCTATCAATAACAGAAAAATACTGACCATTGTCAGTGCCATTGACACACTATAGTCGTTGCGCCCAATCGAATCAACCAACAACCGTCCCAGCCCAGGCCAATTAAAAATCGACTCGGTAATGGCAGCGCCCCCGAATAATTCGGCTAGTACCCCGGCCATAATCGTAATAAACGGCAACATGGCGTTGCGCAGGGCGTGCTTGAGCACGACGGTGCGTTCCTGCAACCCTTTGGCGCGCGCCGTCCGCACATAATCGAGCCGCAACACTTCGAGCATGCCCGAGCGAATAAACCGACTATAGCCGGCGATATTGACAAATACCAGCACGCTACAGGGCATCACAAAATGCAAGAAGCGGTCGAGTGTGGATTCCGCGACAACATTGCCGATAAAAGGAACTACATAGTCGCTATTGGCAACTGCATTGCCAGGCGGTAAATAAGGCAGACCTGCTTCTTTGGCGGCAATTGCAAAAACTAATATACAAATGATGCCAATCACAAATGTCGGTATCGAAGAACCGATAAATGAAACCGTCGTCATGGTGTAATCAAAGCGAGAATATTGACGTACAGCGGAATAAACCCCGAGTGGTACGCCAATCAAAAGCGCAATCAACGAAGAAACGCCCATCAGTTGCAAGGTATAGGGTAACCGACTTGCAATCAATGTGGCAATAGGACGATCGCGCAAAATAACCTGAGATAACCCAAAGTCCCCAAACAAAATCCCACGACTGGTGCGCCGATCAACGAGATCAGCAAAGGTGACATACTTTTGACAGCCATCTTCAATCATTTCAGTATGGCCATCAGGGTAACGCAAGCGCGCTTGTCCAGGGACCGCACACCCTACGGCGGTATCCTGCAAAAAAGATTGCCCGGCAATGGTTATCGGACCACTAGGGAAGCCAATCAACCAACGGCTAAAGCGGTAGGGGATGTGTAAATCAAGCTCAAAACGTTCTTTGATCCGCAGGATGTCGTCGTTTGATATTTTGTTGCGGCCACTGTTTTGGGCTTGACGCAAGCCTGAGAGTGGTCCGCCTGGGGCAATATACAGCAACCCAAACGATACCAACGCTGATGCAATTAGTACCACAAACATTTGGATAATCCGACGTATTAAAAATGTCGCCACGATAGCGGCTCCCAATTACAATCACAATAGTAAGGCTGAATGGGTCGCGGCGGTAATGCATCCCATCCAACGAGTATTACCCGTTGGATGGGATGGGAGCGGGCTGGAATTACTTGACGAACATGTTGAAGTCAATGTGCTCCCAGGTGGGGCTAGCAAGTGTTTTCACTTGGACTTTGCCCTTGGCAGCGGCGTCAACCACGGTTTGGACTTCGGCGCCGGCACCGAGGGTTTCGGTACCGAGGACGTCGACATCACCCGTCAACAAGGCTGCCACAGCGGCGTTGGTGTCCGCATAGAACTGAATGACAATCTTCTTGATCTTGGGGGCGGTGCCATAGTAATTTTCGTTGGCTTCAAAGGTCATCTTCTGACCCTTTTCCCAAGCGGTAATCTTGTATGGTCCGTTGCTCCATGGCTTTTCGGCAACTTCGGGCAAGGTTGGCCAATCTTTGGCGGGGACGTCGGCCAAGGTCTTACCCTTGTACGGTCCATCGCTCTCGATGGGTTGCTTGGACGGAGCTGCGCCGAATCCGCCGGTGTAGTAGGTGGGCCACTGCACGCCAGGCAAGAATACCAAGGTTTGTTTGGTGTCGCTGTCTTGGGTGAAGGTTTGGACTGATTCACAGAAGGTGAAGGTGGTGGCGCCTGATTCTTTGTCACAGGTGGTCTTTTGGCCGAGCTCGTAGTCGGCCTTGGTTACCGGTGAGCCATCTTGCCACTTCATGCCAGGCTTTATTTCGAAGCTGACGGTGAGTTGCTTGAGCTTCAAGGGGCTAGTGCCATCCCACTTGGCGGTTACACCAGCGGCATCGGTCACTTCGACGTCCTTGGCCAAGGCCACGGCTTCGCCAGCAGTGTTCCATACCATGTCGCCGGCTTTGACGTCGATATCGGCATTGGTGGCACCGTCACCCAACTTGGGCAACTTGGTGAAGCCAACGGCCTGATAGTCGTAGTCGAGGCTGGTGACCATCTTGGCGCTGAGCAAACCGGCTGCAGTGGTGGCCACAGCGGCGCTCTCAACCAAGGTGTACAACGAAGCAGGTTCTTGGGTGAAGCCAAGCACCGCAGTGTCTTTGCCTGGTAATTCCCACTCTTCGATGTTGTAGGTGTAGTATTCGGTGGGGTTGGGCTTGAAGTTTGCCAACTTTACGTTGGCAGCAGCAGCTTCAAGGCGGTTGAACAACGGCAAGCTGACCATGTCCTTCGAGAATTCTTGTTGGACGATGGCGTATTGCTTGATGCGCTCGGCGCGGTCGAGGGTGTTGTTGGCGGCGATGATGGCCTTGCTGGCCGATTCGTTACACCAACCCATGCCGTTTTGGCCTTCCCAGTTGTTGCTGGGCAAGGGGATTTGGTTACAGGCATACAACGAAATACCGCCAGGATCGGCTGAACCAACCCATGCGAAGGCTCCCAATTCGTAGTCGCGGCGTGCCAACCCAGTGGTATCGCCGAACCACCATGAAGCAGGGGCGTGCGTGCGTGAAATGGTGATGCCACAGTTGTCTGAGAGCTGTTGCTCAAGTACGGTGGCCCATGTCTGTCGGAAGGCGGCGCTGGTGGTGGTGAACTTCAAGAACAACGGAGCTCCCGTTGTCACATTGGCACCCTCTTCCCAACCGGCTTCCTTCAACAACGCAATGCCCTTTTCGGGGTTGAAGTCGTATACGGTCACACCGTCGCTGGCGGCAGCCCAGTGGTTCTTGGGCAAGAAGGTGTCCATCAACAACCCTTTTTGTTGTTCTTCAGTCAAAAACGGATAGACTGATTTGATCAACTCGGGGCGGTTGGTGCAGTATGCAATGGCTTGGCGGACCTTGACATCACCCAAAATTGGGTGGGGGGTGGTGAATGAGGCGTCTGTGACGACTTCCTTTTCAACCACGACGGTTTCCTTGACGGGGGCACTCGTCTCTTTCACGACCACGGTTTCCTTGATTGGCTGTTGAGCGGCTTGGCTCCCACAGGCTGCAATCAAGGGTACGACCATGGCAATCACGAAGAGCACTGCGGCGCGGCGCAAGAATTGCTGCTTCAACATGGGTTACTCCTTACAATCTGATTTTCTCGTACTTCAACACTTTATCCACTGTAGCAAAATCCCATAGCGACATATTTCTTGTCAAATCTACGATTAATTTTGATGCCGTGAATTTAGGTATTCGTAACTCTAAATGTTAGCGTAACTTTGGGTGGATGTCAACGATTCAATTGATTATTGGTACTGATTTGTAGATCGATCTAGTGATTAGTAAGTATTTTGTCATTATTTACACACAATATTCTTTATACCGGCTATGTATGCGTAAAAACTAACCTGATCACCAAAAAATTGCTGTTAAGTGGGTGTTTTTATTTACAATACAAATGGATAAATCATATGATTTTGTGTCAATTTTGAACCAATAACGTGCGATTTTGCCTAAGACAAACCTGATATCCGCTTTCGCTAGCGCTATTTGTCAAGCGAGTTTGGTGCGGGCGCTTGTTGTTTTTGCGCTCATTTCATCCTTGACACACAAAACGACATATGGTAACATACAGCTACGTTATTTAGTGATGTTTCCCACTGCGTGCTACTATATATTGTGTTTTTTTCGCAAAACAAATATATTGAGCGCAATGAATTAATGCTACAGTATGTAGTATTTTCTTGTTTTTTGGCACTAGATAGCACTAAACGGCACACGGTAACGGTGCCAATTGTTGGTGAACTGTAATCTTGCAAGGTAAATGGAGGCTGGGTATGACACTGGAAGAGACGGTAGTGGCGGAAGCAGGGTTGACTGCGTATCATGATGATGCAATACAAGCGCCAACGACGATTGTAAAGCGAGATGGTCGTACAGTGGTGTTTGAGGCTGAGCGGATTTACAATGCCATCACGCGCTGTTTTCAGAGTTTTGGACGTGATTCAAACACGCCCGTAAAAGAATTGACGCGACGTGTCGTCAATATCGTGGCAGCCAAAGCCACTCGTGGTATACCCAGTGTCGAAGAAGTCCAAGATATTGTCGAAATGGTGCTCCAAGCTGCGGGTGAATTCGAAGCAGCCAAGCGCTATATTTTGTATCGCGCTGATCGTGCCAAAGAGCGCGAGCGCCGTCCGGTACCCGACGATGTCCGTGAGGCATTTTCGGCATCGGATAAATATTTCCCCACGCCGCTCCAGAAATTCCAGTTCTTTGATAAATATTCACGGTTCAACTATGATTTAGCCCGCCGCGAAACGTGGATCGAAACGGTTGATCGCGCCGTGAATTATCTGCATGGGATCGCTGGCGACCGTTTACCGCGTGAAACCTACGAGCGTATCCGGATTGCGGTGCTCGAAATGCGTGCCATGCCGTCGATGCGTTTGTTGGCTATGGCTGGTCCGGCTGCAGAACGCAACAACATTGCCATCTACAACTGTAGCTACCAACCAGTCGAAAGCATTGATTCGTTCGTCGAAGCCTTGATTATTTCGATGGCGGGTTGTGGTGTCGGTTATTCGGTCGAAAGTAAATATGTCGAAAACTTCCCCCGTATCAAACGTCAAACGGGTGCTGCGCCGTTGAATTATGTGGTCGAAGACTCCGCCGAAGGTTGGGCTGATGCGATGCGGGTCGGGTTGCAAATCTGGTGGGACGGTGGCGATGTGCGCTTTGATTTGTCGCAACTGCGCTCTGCGGGCGCCGCCTTGCGCATCAAGGGTGGGCGTGCTTCAGGCCCTGAGCCACTCCGTCGCACACTTGACTTCATGCGTCGCAAAGTGTTGTCACGCCAAGGTTCGTTCTTGCGGCCGATCGATGCCCACGACATGATGTGTGTGGTTGGTACGGCTGCGGTGTCGGGTGGCGTGCGACGTACTGCCATGATTTCGTTGTTTGATCCCGAAGATACCGAAATGCTCCAATCCAAGAGTGGTGATTTCGAACACGAAAACAGCCACCGCTGGAATGCCAATAACTCGGCTGTATGGCCGGTTGGTGGCTTGACCCAACAGTCGTTCATCCATCAATTCATGGAAATGGTTGATTCGGGTCGCGGCGAGCCCGGTATCTTCAATCGCGAGGGCGCCAATACCATGAAGCCCGCCCGCCGCAAAGATGCTGATTTTGGCACCAATCCCTGTGGCGAAATCAATCTGCGCCCGTGGCAGTTTTGTAATTTGACTGCGGCAGTGGCGCGGGCTGACGATACCTTCGAAACCCTGCGTGAAAAGGTCGAAGTGGCCACCATCATCGGCAGCATTCAGTCGATGGCCACCAACTTCCCCGGTTTGCGCCCCATGTGGAAGCAAAACTGCGAAGAAGAACGCTTGCTCGGCGTCGACATCACTGGTCAAATGGATAGTTTGGCCGCCCAAGACGCCCAATTCAAACGCCAACTGCGTGAAATTTCGATCGAAGTCAATCGCGTGACGGCTGCCGCGTTGGGGATTAACCAATCGGCATCGATTACCTGCGTCAAGCCCAGTGGTAATTCGTCGCAGTTGTTGAATTGTGCGAGTGGCTTGCACCCCCGTTGGGCGCCCTACTACGTCCGCAACGTGCGCGTGTCGATCCACTCTCCCATCTACAAAGTCTTGCGCGATGCTGGCGTCCCCATGGATCCCGAAAACGGCCAGAATGTTGACAACGCCACCACCTGGGTCGTCCACTTCCCCATGAAGGCACCTGAAGGTGCTATTACCCGTAGCGATGTCAGTGCCATCCAACAGTGTGAGTTTTGGTTGCAAAACAAACTCTTCTGGACCGAACACAACCCATCTGTGACCATCACCTACGGCCCCGATGAGGTGCTTGAAGTGATGAAGTGGGTCTGGGAGCATCGTGAACAAGTAGGTGGCATGTCCTTCTTGCCCACATTTGATGCCCAATACGACCAAATGCCGTATGTCGAAATCGCCAAGGAAGAATACGAGCGCCTCGCCGCTGAATTCCCCGAAATCGATTTCAGCAAGGTATGGCGCTACGAAGAGAGCGATCTCACCAACGCCGCCCAAGAATTGGCGTGTGTGGGTGGATCGTGTGAAATCTCGTTGACCTAGACTGACCTGACCGAAACGTCCCGCGCTCGATGCAGAGCGGGGGACGTTTTTTTGTGCCCTGCTATTTTAATGGAAAGCGTGATTGCGTTGTGGTTGTATGCCACACAACCAAAATGTGCGATGATAGTACGGGAACTCAATACGAAGGAGCAAATCCATGAGTGCAAAATTTGGTGTGTTTGTCCCGCAAGGCTGGCGTATGGATCTAGTCGAAATTCGCGATCCGCTAGCCCAATACGAAGCGATGACTGCGGTCGCTCGTGAAGCCGAAAAGGCGAAGTTTGATTCGATTTGGGTGTATGACCACTTCCACACGGTACCGACGCCCGAAATCGAGACGACATTTGAATGTTGGTCGATTACCGCTGGCCTGTCACGTGACACCAAAAACATCAAGATTGGGCAAATGGTGGCGTGTAATGGCTATCGCAACCCGGCGTTGCTTGCCAAGATCGCCTCGACTATTGACGTGATGAGCGCTGGGCGCTTGTTGTGTGGTCTGGGGGCTGGGTGGTACGAACACGAATGGCGCGCCTACGGCTACGGCTTCCCTGAAGTGCCGGAGCGCATGCGGGCATTTCGTGAGGCGGTCGAGATTGTCGTCAAGATGTGGACCGAAGAAAAACCGACCTACCAAGGGAAGTTTTATACCATCAACGAACCCATCAACGAGCCCAAAGGCATTCAAACGCCCCACATTCCGTTGTGGTTGGGTGGCGGTGGCGAAAAAGTTACCCTCAAGTTGGTGGCCAAGTATGCCCAAGCCTGTAATGTGGGCGGCGGTGATCCCGTATTGGTAAGTCAAAAACTTGCCATTCTGAAAGAGCATTGCGAGACATTGGGTCGTTCATACGATGCCATCACCAAAAGTACCAATATCAATGTGTTTATGCTGAAGCCAGGCGAAGATGCCGAGCAAGCCACTGCCCAGGTGCGTGGTGCGACCAGCCTCGAAAATTACAAAAAGAACGTTGTGGTAGGTACTACGGATGCAGTGACTGCCAAAATTGATTCGTTGTTGGCAGCGGGAGCTGATTATATCATTGGGTATTTGCCCCGCGTTGCCTATGAGCCTGAGCGTGTCCAACAATACGCTGATGTGCTCAAACAATACGCATAGGTGAAGCGTGACGTCAGCTCACCTAGTATGATTGCTAAGTGGGGCTGACGTCACGCTACGGGATGTATTTGTGCGACAAAACACCCTCCTGCACTAGGTAATAGTGCAGGAGGGTGTTTTCACGAGTGGGGATTATTGGGGATCGTTGGTTGTATCAGGGAGATCGTTTTTCAACGATTCCAACATGGCCAGCACGTCGGCATCAACGGGTTTGACCGTTGGGGTGGCGCGTTGGCGGGCGGGCTTGGCTGGTAGTGGTCCCTTTTCGGGATTAACCGTTGCCACGACGTCAGCTCCGACAGCCACTGCTTCGAATTCTGCTTCGATGTCGGCGCGTTCGTTGTCTTCGGCCAAGCTCCGGCGTTGGGCTTCGGCCAATTCGGCGGCGGCCAATTCGGCAGCGGCGACTTGGCGACGGGCTTCGGCGCCGGTACCGGCGGGGATAAGCTTGCCGATGACGACGTTTTCTTTGAGACCACGTAAGTAGTCGATTTTGCCGGTAATGGCAGCCTCGGTAAGCACGCGGGTGGTTTCTTGGAAGGAAGCCGCCGACAAGAAGCTGTCAGTTTCGAGGGAGGCTTTGGTGATCCCAAGCAACAGTGATGAGGCTGTTGCGGGGATGCCACCTTGGGCCCAGATTTCGGTATTGACACGGGCAAATTCACCAATGTCGACCCGCTCGCCGGGCAGGTAATGGGTATCACCGGCTTCGTTGATGCGTACGCGGCGGAGCATTTGGCGAATGATGACCTCGAGATGCTTGTCATTGATGCCTACGCCTTGGGGGCGGTACACCTTTTGGGCTTCCTTGAGCATATAGGTCTGCAAGGCGTCGCGCCCTTG
>JBBAWW010000034.1:28812-30041 GCA_040397035.1 Roseiflexaceae bacterium
CCATCTTTTGAGCGGTTAAGCATGCCATCTTGTTCGGCGAGGACGGCCCGGGTTTCTGCTTTGACCCGCGCCTCGAAAATTTCGATGATACGTGGCAACCCTTGGGTGATGTCGTCTGCCGACGCCACACCACCGGTGTGGAAGGTACGCAGCGTGAGCTGTGTGCCTGGTTCACCGATCGATTGGGCGGCAATAATCCCGACGGCTTCGCCGATTTCGACTAGTTTACCGGTGGCCAAATTACGTCCGTAGCACTTGCGACAAATACCGTATTCGGCTTGGCAGTGCAGTGGGGTACGGATAAAGACGTGGGTGACGCCGCTCGCATAAAACTGCTCGGCGACTTCTTCACGAACTTCATCGCCCGCTACCACCAATACGGTGCCATCTTTGGCGATGATATCTTGGGCAGCGATACGACCAACGGCACGGGTAGGCATCTTCCAGTCCATTGATTCATCGTCGTTGTCGAGGGTATGAATCAACAAACTGTCGTTTGAACCACAGTCGTCGGTCGTGACGATGTTGTCTTGGGCGACGTCGATCAGACGACGGGTCAAATAACCGGCATCTGCGGTACGCAAGGCGGTGTCGGCCAACCCTTTACGACCACCGTGGGTTGATACGAAGTATTCAAGCACCGTCAAACCTTCGCGGAAGTTCGATTTGATTGGCAATTCGATGATTTTGCCGGTGGGGTCAGCCATCAAACCACGCATCCCAGCCATCTGGGTCAACTGATTGATGTTACCGCGGGCTTTGGAGCGCACCATCATGGACACCGGATTGAACGGTTGTGCATCATTGGCTTTGCGTACCAACCCCGTCATGGTTTTGCTGGCTTCGGTCCAAATCTGCACTACTTGGTTGTACCGTTCTTTGTCAGTGGTAAGCCCACGACTGAAACGTTTTTCGGCGGCGGTGCGTTGTGCTTCGGCATGATGCATGATGTCGATTTTGTCGTCAGGCACCTTGATGTCTTGCACGCCGACGGTCATCCCACCACGCATGGCGTAATGGAAGCCGACCGACTTGATTTTGTCGGCTTGTTCGGCAGTACGTTCTGACCCGTAGTAACGCAACAATTCTTCGTGGCTGAATTGACGGCTGGGGTACATGGCCCGAATGGTGTCGAGGTTTTCTTCGCTGAGGTTCTCAGGCGTGGTGTACCACTTGTAGCAGTCAGCGATGATGTTTTTGAGACCATCTTTGACCACTTCATGGTTGCG
>JBBAWW010000035.1:0-28635 GCA_040397035.1 Roseiflexaceae bacterium
GCATGGGTCGGGGCGATTCATCCACGGCGCTACGCGCCGTAACCAATCGCCCATGTGTGAATCGTTGCGGGCCAACGGCATGCATGGGTAGATTATGCCCATCGGCGCTATGCGCCGTGACCAATCGCCCATATGTGGATTATCTCGTATAATCAATGGTGTGAAACAGCCAATCAATTTTTTGTTCATTTGTATATCGATTTTGAGCCTAGTGGCCTGTAGTCGCCCCGTCAGCGTGCCGGCTTTTGCTACCCCTACTGCCGTGTTAGCAGCCGAGGTACTCGGCGAAACGGTCGTTACCACGCCGGTGCCACTCACCCTCGTGCCATGGCAGTCGCCCGATGGCCGGGTGCAGTTGCGTGTGCCCCAAGCCTGGAGCATCGAAAGTCATAGTGATGCCGGTCGGGCTTTGTGGATTTGGAATGCCCCCAATCAACGCGGCCTGATTTCGTTGTTGCTTATCGCAAGTCCTACCGCGTTGGAGACCAGCGCCCGCCAAGAATTATTGCTCCAGACCCTCAATCAACTCGGTGCCACCAATCAAGGTGATATTCATACCGACGATCAAGGGCGGATGATGATTGAAGCCAGTGGTAGTGGCACCAATCGTGAAGGGCGGGCCGTGCCGATGTGGCTACGGGTCAGTGTCCAACAATTCGCCGATAGTATTGCCATTGTGGTGATGAGCGTGCCAGAGTCTGATATCGCCCTGATTCAACCAGTGGTCGATCAAATTTTGGCGACGGTCGATGTGGCGCCCTTGCCGACGGTGACACCCATCCCCACTGCCACCCCAGCGCCTTTTACCAAAGACACCTTTGACCAAGACGACGGCAAATGGTTCGTAGGCGACGACCTCCGCCGCGCCATCGCAGTGCGTGACGGCGTCTATCGCATCTATTTGCGCATGGCCGATAGCTACTACCTCAGTGCTCCTGCCGAAATAGCTCGGCTCGATCAACACATCAGTGTCGATATGGCGTTTGACGGCTCGGCACGTATCGGCACCGCCTTGCGCTTCCATGCCCGTCCCGACGATACCCGCGACTATGTGGTGTGTTGGATTAGTCCACTGCAACGGTTTGGCTGTGTGCGCTCTGATGGCGATAAATGGCAAACCATGCAAGATGTCACCGATAGTACTATTATTAAACCAACGGCAGTCAATCACGTCGAATTTGCGGTGCAAGGTGACCAATATACCTTTACCGTCAATGGCAGCGTGCTGGCCACCTTTGCTACCACCATGCCCGATGCGGGGGTGCCTGGCCTCTATGTCGAAACCTTCGATTCGGCTGCTGGTGGTCTGTTTGATAACGTAGAAACATCGTGAAGGCCATACAAGGGAGTTGCCGCCGATGAATACTCGTGCCAATACTGCAGGAACACTACATCCCGACGATGCATTGATGCACTCGGCTACCGCCACCGATTTATGCAATCGCTTCCGGATCAACGCCAAAAACGACCCCAACCTCGAACAATACACGGTACTCGTGCGGGCTGCCTATGCCATCGCCCATGCCGCTCACGCTCAACAAATCCGTGAATCAGGTGAGCCGTATGTCAATCACCCCGTGGCAGTAGCGATTATTTTGCTTGATCTCGAAATCGATGCCGAAACCATCATCGCCGCCCTGCTCCATGACGTCATCGAAGATACCACCATCACCTACGACCAAATCGAGACCTACTTTGGCGCCGAGGTAGCAGCCCTCGTTGACGGCGTCACCAAATTGTCGGAGCTCGAGGTACGCCCCAAAGAAGAAGCCCAAGCCGAAAATTACCGCAAAATGTTTGTGTCGATGGCCAACGATCCCCGCGTAGTGCTGGTCAAATTGGCCGACCGCCTGCACAACATGCGCACGATTCATGTCACCAAACCCGAAAAACAACGCCGCATCGCCTACGAAACCATCGAAATCTACGTGCCCCTCGCCCACCGCCTCGGCATTAGCCAGCTCAAATGGGAACTCGAAGATCGCTCGTTTGCGGTGCTTGAACCTGATCATTACCAAGAAATCAGCCGCCAATTGGCGATGCGCCGCGATGTGCGTGAACGCACCGTGCAACGGGTGGTCGAGCGCCTGCGTGACGTGCTGGGGCACGAGCAGATCAACGGCGAAGTCTCGGGGCGCCCCAAAAACATCTACTCGATTTATCGCAAAATGGCCCGCAAAGGGGTGCGGCTCGAACAAATCTACGACCAACTAGCCGTGCGGGTCATCGTCACTACCGTCCCCGAATGCTACCAAGTATTGGGGTTGGTACATACCACCTGGCCACCCGTGCCCGGCGAATTCGACGATTATATCGCCAACCCCAAAGAAAGCCTTTACCGCTCGTTGCACACCACCGTGTTGATTCCGGGGGGCCAGCCGTGTGAAGTCCAAATCCGCACGGCCGAAATGCATGAAATGGCTGAGCATGGTATCGCCGCCCATTGGCGCTACAAAGATGGCTACAAACGCTCCGACCAAAAATTCGACGACAAAATTGTCTGGTTGCGGAGCTTGATGTCGTGGCGCAACGAAGTGGCCGATGGTAGCGAAGTGGCCACTGATTTCGTCGAGCGCTTCAAGTCGGACTTCCTCGAAGAACAGGTCTTTGTCTTTACCCCCCGTGGCAAAATCATCGACTTGCCAGTAGGCTCGACCCCCGTCGATTTCGCCTATCGTATCCACTCCGATGTAGGCAATAACTGCGTCGGTGCCCGCGTGCACCAGCGCATGGTGTCGCTCGATTATCAACTCCAGACCGGCGAAATGGTTGATATTATGACCAAGCGTACCTCCAATGGCCCCAGCCGCGATTGGTTGAACTTTGTCAAAACCGTCAGTGCGCGCAATCACATCCGGCGATTCTTTAAGCGGGCTGATCGTGATGAAAACATTGCGGCCGGACGTGAAATGCTCGAAAAAGAGCTCAAACGGCTCGGCTTGGTGGTAGCCCTCGAAGACCTTGCCAGCTTGATGAATATCAAACCAGTCGACGAAATGTTGGTGTTGATTGGTAGTGGCGAATTGTCGGCCCGCACTGTTGGCCAAAAAATGTTGGCTAGTCAGATGCCCGAAGATGTCGTCGCCGATCCACCCGCCCCGGCCTCGCCGAGCAAAATTAGCGAACAAACCAACGCCGATATTCGCGTGCGTGGCATGGATGGCTTGCTGACCCGCCTCGCCCGCTGTTGTAATCCGGTGGTGGGTGAACCAATCGCCGGCTATGTGACCCGCGGTCGGGGTGTGACGGTGCATCGTGCCGATTGCCACAACATCCTCAACGAGCCCGACCGCAATCGGATTGTGGGGGTGGCGTGGGGCAGTGTGGCGCCCAAACATGGGTTTTTGGTGCCACTCCATGTTGAATCGTGGGACCGGGTTGGTCTGTGGCGCGACATCTCGAGTACCATTGCCGATGCCGGCATCAATATCGATGTGGTCGAACAAATGCCTACCCGCCGTCCTAATCGTTCGTACCTGCGGGCGGTGATTCGCGTCCAGAGCGTCGAACAATTGACCCGCCTGCTCGATCGACTCAACCGTTTGCCCGATGTCATCGAAGCCCGCCGTGAAACGGGCAGCATTACTTCGTCTCGGTAATCACGAAATCAGCGCAACCGAATTATCCGGCGAAGCTGCCTATTCACCGCCGCGCTGGATATTTTTTGCCATAAAATAACATAATTACGAAAACATGGTATGATTGCGTCGTAATCAGAAAATTCAAAAAGGAGTGTGTATGTCCAAAGTATTGTATGTAGATATGGACAATGTGTTGGTCGACTTCCGGTCGGGGATTGCGCGTGTGCCGGAGCACGTGCGCAAGGAGTACGATGATGTGAGTGATGTGCCGGGGATTTTTGCGTTGATGGACCCGATGCCAGGGGCGGTCGATGCATTCCATGAATTGTCCGGCTTGTTTGACGCCTACATTTTGTCGACGGCGCCCTGGCAGAACCCTTCGGCGTGGACGGACAAACGCCTGTGGGTGGAGCAATATTTGGGGGATGCGGCCCACAAACGTTTGATTTTGTCGCACCACAAACAGCTCAATCGCGGGCATTTTTTGATTGACGATCGCCCCAACAACGGCGCGCGCCACTTTCGCGGCGAAGTGATTAAATTTGGGCTAAAGCAATACGACGATTGGTCGATAAAGTCGTACGCTGGTTGGCCCGAAGTGTTGGCGTATTTGCGCACCTAGGTGTAGGCGTAGATAGAATTATTCCCCTCCGATTATGCGTCGGAGGGGGATTGGTTTTTATTGGGCGATGAGTTTTTGGGGGGTATCGACAAACAACTGTTGGGCCATGGCTTCACCAAAGCGCCCTTGGACATAGTCATAAGCAAAGCGCATGGCGGTGGGGCGGTAGGTGTCGCTATGGGCGTCGCTGGCGACAATGTCGACCAAGTGCTGCTCGAACAGCGTCAAACTATTGGGCTCATCGACGGCAATGGCCGTGACTTGAAAGAGCACACCGGCCTCGTGGATGGCTTGCAAATCGTGCAAATCTTGGGCGTTGTAGATATAGCGCTCGGGGTGGGCCAACACCACCGTATAGCCATCGGCCATCAGGGTCTGTGCCACCGGCAAAAAGCGCTGGTCGACCGCAAACACGGGCATTTCGATCAGTACGGTGCGACTGCCGGCTAGGCTCAAAATCTGCTTGCTGGCGAGTTTTTGCGGGACGGTGAGCACAAAGCTGATTTCGGTGCCGGGCAGCAACGTGAGGGCGATGCCGGCCTGGTCGGCGGCTTGTTGGAGCGCCGTGGTGCGTTCGCGGATGAGGGCCGGGCTGTAGTGGCGCGAGGCACTCGAATCGGGGCTATGGGGGGTACAGACGAGGGTGCGTACGCCGGCAGCATAGGCTTGGCGCACCATGTTGAGCGAAATTTCGGCGGTGCGGGCGCCGTCGTCGATATTGTGCAAAATATGACAATGGATGTCGATCATAACGTCCTTTATATGCGTAAAAATTATCCGTAATACCCCGAAGATTGCGTCATTTCGGCATCGTTGAGGACGACGCCGACGATATGGGCCTTGGCTTTCTCGAGCACAATCCGGGCTTGTTTGGCCGGCTCGCGGCGAGTACGTCCAGCCTGCATCACGAGGATCACGCCATCGACGCGGGGTGCCAGCACCACGGCGTCGCTGACGGCTAGCACGGGGGGCGTATCGATGATGACCACATCGGCCAAGCCCCGTAGTGCCTGCAAAATCTCGCCCATGCGCCGTGAGCCGAGGATGTCGGCGGGGCGGGGCGGCAGTGGTCCGCTGGCCAGTAATTGCAGGCCGGGCACGCTGGTGGCTTGGAGCGGCGGGGCATCGCCTGCGTTGGCAAACAACATACTAGTGACGCCGTTGTCATTGCTGACGCCAAACAAGGTGTGTAAGGCAGGGCGGCGTAAATCACAATCAACCAGGATAACGCGTTGTTCGGCTTGGGCCATAGTGATGGCCAGATTGGCGGCTACCAGTGATTTGCCTTCGTCGATGCCGGCGCTGGTGATGGTGATGAGTTGCAAGGTGTGGTCGAGGCTGGCAAATTGGATGTTGGTGCGCAGGCTCCGGAAGGCCTCGGCGGTCGCAGATTGGGGGGCGCTCAAGGCCACGAGGGTTGATGCAGGGCTGGCTGCCACAGGATTGGTCATAATTGCTTCCTTGCTGGTGTGCGCCGGTCGCTGTTGGGATTGTTGGCAGGGATGGCGCCGACCACCGTCAGACCGACATGTTGTTCGACATCAGCGGGAGTTTTGAGGGTATCGTCGAGTGCTTCGAGCACAAAGGCCAGCAAGAAGCCAATAATCAAGCCCAGAAATGCCCCTGCCGCCACGTTGATTTTGGTTTGGGGGCGGTAGAGGATGGGGGGCGTGGCGGGGGTCGTGATGCGCATATTGATTTTGTCGGTGCCTTCGAGCCCATCATTGAGCGAACTGACTAGGGCCGCCATGTTTTCGCCCACGGCATTAGCCAAACGCGGTGCCATGTCGACGTCGGGATAATCGACTTGGACAATCATTTTGCGGTCGTCGGCATTGGCTTGGATGGCAATGTGCTCGAGCAACCATTCGGGGGTGCGGTCGAGCTGGAGTTGGGCGCTGATTTTTTCGATTTGGGGGCGTGCGAGCGCCAATTGCTTGTAGCTGTTCATGTTGTTGGTCAACACAATCGACAAACCGTTGTCGTTACGATTGGGGACGACCAGATAGCTGGCTTCAGAGCGAAATAACGGCTCTTGGAGCTTGCTAAACACATAGGCGGCGACGGCGGTAAGCAGCATCGCCAAGACAATTGCCAACCAGCGGCGCCGCACAATGCGGAGGTATTCAGTCATGCGCATAAGTAAAGTCCTTATCGGATGCGACGAGCAGCCACGAGTAAGCCCAGTAATGCCCCTGCCAAACCACGCAACAGCATGCTGGCAACCAAGGTTGCATAGATAGATTGCGGTTGGGGCGTATCGTTTTTGTGCAAAACCATCACGTTGACCGCGGTATCGCTACCAGTTTTGCCCCATAGCAGTGTACCATCACGTACCAAGACTGCAAGTGCAGCGTCGCGAATTGCCACCAGTTGACTACTATCTGCCCCACTCACGCGAATCGTGACGACGCGGTCGTTGTTGCGTACATCGAGCATGGTTGCCAATGTGTCTGTGGTGATGGCAGGGGTAATCAGTGCCACGACTCGTTGGCGATAGTCGTCACCGCGACTAATGGCGGGGAAGTCATACGCCAACGTATCACCGGTGTCGTTCATGGGGGCATTACTGGTGAGCGACACATCTATCGCCACGGCAACCCGCCGCGGTTGGGTATATTGTTGGGCCACTGCACTGCCGGCGAGGACTACGGCAGGGATGAGGATGTACCACCAGCGCTGACGGATGACGGCGAGGAGTCGAGTCAAATCAGCCATGATGTACCTCCGCTTGGGTATAGCGAGTAATGAGGGCCTGCATGCGTTCCATGAAGCGCTCGCGCCCAAAGTATTCGGCGTGGGTGCGAATGGCGTGGGCGTCCCATGCGTGACTGGCTAACTCGGTAATGGCCTGTTGCAGTGCCGGTATGGTTTGTTGGTCAAAAAAGATGCCCGTGGTGCGATCAATCACCGTGTCGAGTGCCCCACCGGCGCGGTACGCCACGACGGGGCGACCTGCCGCCATCGCTTCGAGGGGCGTGATGCCGAAGTCTTCTTCGCCAGGGAACAAAAAGGCCCGACAGCCGTTGAACAACGCCAAGCGTTCGGCATCACTGACCCGCCCTACAAAGCGCACACTGGAACCGGCGATGGCTTTGAGGGCCGCCAAATCACGCCCATCACCAAACACCACCAAGGGTAGATTGAGTGCTGTACAGGCCTGGACTGCCAAATCGATGCGTTTGTAGGGCACCAAGCGCCCGCCGGTCAGTAGATAATCACCGGCCGGTTGCAGATTGACGGGTGGCAAATCAACCGGCGGTGGGATGACCACGGCGTCACGTTGGTAGAATTCTTTGATGCGGGCGGCAACTACTTGCGAATTGGCAACAAAGTGTGTCACGCGACTACTACTGCGCACATCCCAGCGCCGCACAAACCCCAGCAGGAACTGCATGATTGTGCGAGTGATGCCGCGGATGTTTTCGCGGGCGACGTAATTATCGGTTTGCCACGCAAAGCGCATTGGGGTGTGGCAATAACAGATGTGGATGGCGCCCGCCCGTGGCATGACCCCTTTGGCATAGGCACTACTACTACTGATGACCACGTCGTAGTCGCGCAGGTCGAATGATTCGAAGGCCCAAGGGTAGAGAAAGAAGTAGTGGCGGAAGAAGCGCCGCCAGGCCGGCAAGTGTTGCATCCACGAGGTGTGGATGTCCCACTGGCGGTAGCTGGCCGGCATCGCTTCGCTGGCATAGATGGAGGTATAGACGGGGGCGCTGGGGGTCAAATCGTGGAGTGCTTCCAGCACACGCTCGGCGCCACCGTATTGATTGAGGTAATCATGTACAAAAACTGTACGCACGTATTTTCCATTTGCCTATTCACAGAATGTGATTATCCTATTATAGTATGGAGGCGCAATGATGCGACACCGTCGTACCCATTTTTTGTGAGATGTTGCTGAGGAAATTACATGAACATGTCGGAACAAGAGTTGCATCAACTCTTCACCAGTGCCAGTATGGGGCAGGTCGCGTATCGGGCTTGGGCTGCCAAGGCTCGCCACGAACGCCGGTTTAACATCGCGCGCCTCTTTGATGCCTTGTGTGAAGCCCGCGGCGCTCGGGCGATGCGAGCCTTTTTTGCGGTAGATGGTGTTGGCGTAACCGCCCGCAACGTCGACCAAGCCCTCAATGGGGATGAACGCCAAGTGGTTGCCATGCAACGCATCACCGGTACTTCGGAACGTTCGCGTGAATTACTCGGTCGTGCCGCCCAAGCCATTGCCCTAGGCCGTGACTTGCTGGCCAACGAATTGGGTGATTTGTATGTGTGCACCACCTGTGGTGAAACCCGCGAAGGCGCATTGATTGGCGCCTGTCCTATCTGCGACACCGTCCCCGAAGCGCACAAACAGTTTTTGGTCATCGAAGCGATGGGCATACTCGGACCGCATGCCATCATGCATGCCCTCGAGCATAGCGAAGCCACCCTGCGGGCCATGATGCATGATCTCGACGAGTCAATATTGGTCTGTGCTGGCAACGACAACGCTCCCTCACTCAAAGAAGTGCTCGGGCACCTCAACGATATGAATTTGGTTTTTTGTGAGCGGGTACGCTTAATCCTCGACACCAACAATCCCGAATTACCGGCGGCGCATCCGCCCCGCCTCAATGCGGCGGTGCATTACCGTGATCGGGACATCAATTTCATCCTCGAGGCCTTCCACGAATCACGCCGCGATTGTTTGTTGTCGTTGCGGGGCTTGACCAGCGCAGCCTGGCACCGCCCCGCCACCCACGTGTCGTACGGCCAGATTAATTTGCTCCACCAAGGCAATTGGATGGTGCATCACGAGCGCACCCATTTGGTCGAAATGGCCCAACAACGCCATGATTTGTTGGTGAATTGTGGCAAAGCCCAACTCGATGCCAATCGCCCTGATTTGATTGGTGAACGCTTGAATGAAGGCGAATAACGTGCGCCACGGTGCCCTCGAAGAATACGCGCCTAACCACTTTATGGTGCACGACATTCGCGTGCGGCCGTTTATCCGTGGTGAAGGTGATGTCGAGGGCAACCGCTTTGTGATGACGTCATGGCGGCGTGATGGTCTGATGGCACGTTTGGCCGAACGGGGCTTGGTGATGGTCACCATCGAATCCTTGACGGAATCGTTACCCGCTTTACCCACCCCCTTTCCCATCGCTGATGAGGCACGCTGGCAACCGTTGGGGCACCCCAGCGAGCGCTGGAGCTTCTATGATCCACGCCAGCGTGGGGTAGTGGCGTGTGAGACGGTCTCCCACGCTGACCAGCAAGGCGTCTGGCTCTACCCAGGCTGTATGGTGCGGCGCCGGCGCGGGCGTGGCCTCGCCGAATGGTATCGCAGTCAAGTACAAGGGACGCATACGTTGCAGTACACCCCGCTTGACGAAGATAGCGCCGTGTTGCAAGGACTGTCCCAAGCAAGCACTTATACGCACGACCCGATTGCCTTGCGTGCCAGTGCAACCGGCGATGTGGTAGTGGAGATTCCATATCTGCCACGGGCACATCAGGCGGTGCTGGCGCGCTGTGCCACCACCGATCGCAATGGGCTGGTGTGGCAATGCCACCCCGACCATCTGCATCTGGTTGCGGGTGTGCTGGCGCGCGTCAATCTGTTTTTGACCAACAGTGAAAGCAATTCCCATGCCTGATTACCGTGATATCTACCAAGACGAATCGCATGCCCAGCGCTACCACCTACTAGTGTCGCGTGAGGATTACCAAGGCAATCTCTTGGCCGAAATCCGCCGTCACTGTGACCTCACCCACGTCGAAGCCCTCGACATGGGCTGTGGCACGGGGCGGGTGGCCGCCTTGCTGGCGCCGCATGTGCGCCACTTGACGGTCAGCGACCGCGCGCCGGCCATGTTGACGGTGGCGCGGCAGATTTTGCCAGCCACCACCACCTTTGTGACGGCCGACAATCGTGATTTGCCGTTGCCCGCTGCCTGTGTCGATCTCGTCACCGCCGGCTGGAGCTTTGGGCATGCCACCGAGTGGATTCCCGGCGCGTGGCAAGCCGATGTGCGGGCCGCCATCGGCGAAATGCTCCGCGTATTGCGTCCCGGCGGGGTGGCGATTATTTTCGAAACCCTCGGGTCCGGTGCAGACCAGCCTGCGCCACCCACTGCCGCCTTGGCGGAATGTTATGCGCTGTTTGCAAACGAGTTTGGTTTTGTGCCCACACCGGTGTGTACCGATTATCGTTTTGCATCTGTTGCCGAGGCGACCGAATTAACCGAATTTTTCTTTGGCATGGCGTTGACTGGTACTGCTCAGCCCGATGGTACGGCGATTGTACCCGAATGGACGGGTGCCTTTGTGCGGCGGGTGTGAGCGAATGTCATGTAGGAGTCACGCACAGACGGTATAATATCCACAGAACGCGATAAGCGGAGGGTGTCGGTGTGATGCGTGACGTGGTGGCGATTTGGTTGGGGCGGCTGGCTGGATTGCTGAGTCGGCTGTTGGGGCGTGGTGGTGGTACCACCATGCCGGGGGTGATTGCCCGGCGCGTGGCGCCACATGTGTTGACGCACCTGACGCGGCAATTGCCGCGCGGGGTGATTTGTGTGGCCGGTACCAATGGCAAAACCACCACCATCCGCATGATTGCCGATACGTTGGTGGCGGCAGGTTGGCGGGTGCTCCACAACCGTTCGGGAGCCAATTTGACCTCGGGGGTCACCGCCACCGTCTTGATGGGGGCCGATTGGCGTGGCCGGGTGGCGTATGATGTGGCCTTGTTTGAATGCGACGAGGCGGCCTTGCCGCAAATCGTGCGTGAAACCCAACCGCGCCTCGTGGTCTTGCATAACTTGTTCCGCGATCAACTCGACCGCTATGGCGAAGTCGATACCATCGCCAATAACTGGGCAGCGGCCTTGCATACCCTCCCCACCAGCACCGTCGTGCTCTACCACGCCGACGATCCGTCGCTGGTGCGTTTGGCCAATAGCCTGACGTGTCGTACCGTGGGCTACGGCAATGACGACGTCGCTAGTGCTCGTGACAGTGTGGCACACTTGGCCGATGCCGGGTTTTGTCGTTGTGGCGCGGCGCTAGTCTATAGCGTGCGGTTTTATGCGCATATCGGGCATTATCATTGCCCCAACTGTGATTTCGCGCGCCCACAACCGGCCTATGCGCTCACTCAGGTGACCCCCCAAGGACTAGTAGGCTCCCACGTCACCGTGCGTACGCCCCACGTCTCCTGCACGCTCCAGGTGCCCTTGCCGGGCTTGTACAATGCCACCAATGCCTTGGCAACCTATGCCTGCGCCGATCAATTAGGGGTGGCGCCGGTGGTGGCGGCTGCTTTGGCACAGATGCAGGCCGCCTTTGGACGCTACGAGGTGATTACGGCGGGTGAGCATCAGTTGGTGATGGCGTTGATAAAAAACCCCGTGGGCGCCAGTGAAACTATCCGCATGCTGGTCGATGCCTGGGCGGCCCCGGTGCAATTGTTGATTATCATCAACGATCGCGACGCCGATGGCACCGACGTATCGTGGTTGTGGGATGCTGATTTTGAGCGGCTATCTGGCACCACCCAACAGATTATCGTGAGTGGCACCCGGGCTGCCGATATGCAGGTGCGCATGCAGTATGCCGGCGTTGATCGCCAGCAAATCCAGCGCATCGATCGCAGCGCCGATGCCTTGGATGCCATATTGGCCGCTGCCGTTACTGGGCAGGTTGTCTATGTGCTCCCCACTTACACCGCCATGCTCGAATTGCGGGCGGTATTGACACAACGGGGCTGGGTTGCGCCGTTTTGGCAAGATTAAGAGATGTAGTTCATAACCCGAAAGGATTGTGTGATATGGAATATACGCAAGACCGTTTGATTCGCCAAGCCCGTGAGGCCATTGTAGCCACCAGCTTGGCCAGCGCCGCCCAGATTGAATTGGTGGCCCCCAAACCCAATATCCCGGCCGATTTGGCCTTCCCCACCTTTAAAGCTGCCCGCGATCGTCAAATGGCGCCGCCTCAACTCGCCACCGAATTGGCCGGCCAGATTGGCTTTGGCACCGATTCGTTGCTGACCACGTCCACAGCGGCCGGGCCGTTTTTGAATTTTTCTATCAATGCCCCCAACTATGTAGCCAGTGTGTTGGCTGACGTCGCCCGCCTCGGGGATCGCTACGGCAGCGATGATTTGGGCGCCAACCAGCGCATCGTCATCGATTATTCGTCGGTCAATATCGCCAAATTGATGCACGTGGGGCATATCCGCTCGACGATTATCGGCCAAGCGCTCTACAACATTTTCAAATTCCTCGGTTATACCGTGATTGGCGATAATCACCTCGGCGACTACGGCAAACAATTCGGCATGAATATCGCTGCTATCGTCAAATGGGGCAAACCGACTGGCCACGACGAAGAAGCCTTGGCGCAACTCGACAAATTGTATGCCCAGTATTCGCGTGAAGCCAAAGAAGACGAATCGCTCCACGATGCCGCCCGCATGTGGTCGCTCAAACTCGAGCAAGGTGACCCGACGGCGACCGAATTGTGGCAGTGGATGGTCGATTTGACCTTGACCGCCATTCAAGAAAACTATGACCGGCTGGGGGTGAAGTTCGACCACGCCTACGGCGAGAGTTTCTATGCCCCGCTTAATGCCGGCGTCATCGCCGAGGCGTTGGCTAGCGGGCTGGCCCACCGCGATGAAGGTGGCGCCGTGGTGGTCAATGAACTCGAACAAAACATGCCCACCTTTTTGTTGCAACGCAGTGATACGGGCACGCTGTACCACACCCGCGACATGGGCTGTATCAAATACCGCATGCAAACATTCACCCCTAGCCAGATTATCTATGTCGTCGGCTCCCCCCAAGAGCTCCACTTCCGGCAATTGTTTGCCTTGTCACGGGCCATTGGATATGTGCCAGCTGGGGTGGAATTGTCGCATGTCAAATTCGGCACGATTTTTGACCAACACGGCAAACCACTCTCGACCCGGGCCGGCAACATGATTTATCTCACCGACTTGCTCAACGATGCCCGTGACCGCGCCCGTCAAGTGGTGGATGCCTCGAGCCCCGATTTGAGCGAAGCCGAGCGGGCCGATGTGGCCGAAAAAGTAGGCATCGGGGCGGTGATGTACAATGACCTCTACCAAGATTCCCGTCGCAACATCACCCTCGAATGGGACCGCATGTTGGCCATCGAAGGCAATAGCGCCCCCTACATCCAATACATGTATGCCCGCTGCCGTTCCATCGCGCGCCGGATTTTGGGGGATCAAGTCTCTGCCATCATCCCGGCCTGTGATGCGACGTTGTTGAGCCATCCATCAGAGCTCGATTTGGTACGTCAATTAGCCAAAATGCCCAGTTCGGTGCGTGATGCCGCCGACCGCTACGCCACCTTTGTGATTGCCGAATGGTGCTACGATACCGCCCGCACCTTTGCGGGGTTTTATCGCGACTGTCCGGTGGCCAAAGCCGAAGATGAAGCCTTGCGCACCGCCCGTTTGGCTCTGACGGTGGCGACGGCCCAAGCCCTCAAAAATGGCCTAGGGTTGTTGGGTATCGGGGTTGCAGAACGAATGTAGGTTCCATCAGCATTTGCAGAGGAAAGAAATAGATGAATTTACGCAATTATCATGCCTTGCTCCTCGACATGGATGGGGTGTTGTATCGTGGTCACGAACGGATGCCTGGGGTGGCAGAATTGTTTGATTTCTGTGCCAAAAACGGCATCATGACGGCGTGTATCACCAACAATGCCACCATGACACCGGAGCAGTTTTCGCAAAAACTGGCCGACATGGATGTCACCTACCCAGCCGCCAACATCATTAATTCACCGATTGGGACGCGTTTGTGGCTCGAATCGCAAGCCCCCCAAGGCACCAAGATTTTTTGTATTGGCATGAATGGCTTGCGTACGGCCTTGTTTGCCGATGGCTATTATGTCGAAAGTGCCGATGCGCCGGCATATGTAATTGTGGGTCTCGATACCGAGATTACCTACGCCAAGTTGCGCCAAGCCTGTTTGCTGATCAACGCCGGCGCGCGCTTCATCGGCACCAATCCCGACGTGTCGTTGCCCGTGGCCGAGGGGCTGGTACCGGGCTGTGGCGCCTTGCTGGCCTTTTTGCAGGCGGCCACGGGGGTCGCGCCGTTTATCATCGGCAAACCGGGCGCTACCATGTTCCATATCGCCATCAAATTACTGGGTGTCGATGCGAAGCGTACCTTGACCATTGGTGATCGCCTCGATACCGACGTGGCGGGGTCGCTCGCGGCTGGCTTGACGTCGGGGTTGGTACTTACCGGGGTGGCGACCACTGACGATGTGGCTACATCGGCCGTCAAACCCGATCTGGTCTATGCCGACTTGCCCGCACTGGTGGCGGCCTGGCAACACGATTTAGCATAAATACAATTAAACTGGGGGTGACGCTGGTGCGTCACCCCCAGTTTTTTGGTCGATTATTTAGCCGCGGCGGGTGAGTAGCAAGCCCCCCACAATCGCCACCGTGCCAATCATGTCACGGGTGGTGATGGGGTCGCCGAGGATAAGATATGCGGAGATTACCCCCGCTGCTGGTAACAAGCTGGCATAAATACCGGTACGGGTTGGGCCTACTTTGACCACCCCGTTGTACCACAAAATATAGGCCAGGGCGATCGACAGCACCACCGAGTAGGCCATGCCGGCCCAGCCTTGCCACGGTACCGCCACCCAATTGACGGTGAGCACTTCACTGAGCCCAATCAAAATCAAGGGAATCCCGCCGATGGTCAAGGTGACGGCGGTGACCCGTAGGGGTGAGTATTTGGCCAGCATTGGTTTGGCACCGATGGTGTAATAGGCCCAGCACATCGAGGAAATCAAAATCAAAATATTGCCGATAATGCTGTTTGTGTTCATGGCGGCACCATTAAACAAAATCACAAAGACGCCAATAAACGAGATAACAATACCAATCCAACCGGTGCGGGAGAGTTTTTCCCAACCGCGGATTTGGCTAATCAGCGCTACCCAAATGGGGGTGGTAGCAATCAAGAGTGCTGAGGTGGCAGCACTGGTCATGCTTAGGCCTATCATGAAAAATACTTGGTAGCCGGCGTTGCCAATCAACCCGACGAGGATGGCATCGCGCCACAGACCACGCTCGATGGTGATGCTTTTTTCGACAAACCAGACGATACTAAGCATCAGAATAGGCACAAAAAAGAAGCGCACGCTGTTGAATGCCAATGGGGGCATGCTGGCAAAACTCTGTTTGACAATCGACATATTGCCGGCCCAGATGAGGATGGTAGCGAGGAGCCCGATGTCGTTCCATGGGATGATCCGTTTGGGGGTGTTCACGGCGCTCTTTCTTGATATAGCTTACTTGGGCATGTTCTTGAGGGCGATATAGGCGGGACGGGGGCTCCAGTCGCCATTGAGCACGCCGAAAGAGGCTTGTTCGTGGAGCAGGTTGCCTTCGGCATTCCAGGGGATCGCAAAGTTGAGATTCCAGACAAACATCCCGGTCAACCAATTGCTGTAGTGGACGCGGGAATAATTGACTGCGCGCACGATGTAGTCGGCTTGTTGGTCAAAACTAATCTGATTGCCGTATTCATAGTACTGACTGGTATTGGCAGTTGCCCAGCCGAATTCGGTAACCCAGACCGGTTTGGAGCTCAGACCGTTTTTGATCATCAGGGTGCGCACGTCTTCGACCCGGCGGAAATAGAATTCACGGCTGGTAATGAAGTTTGGTCCTGGGCCGGGTTGGTCGGGCCATAATGTTTCGGGGGGATTGCTGGCGCCACCGGGGTGGACGCCCACAATGTCGACCACTTGGGTAAAGCGCGGGTCACGGAACATGCCGTCGTAGTAGCGTACGTCACTCATGGCGACTGTGGGCCAATTCGTTTCGGTAGAGGCGAGTGCTCCAGAGACAATCAAGGCTTGCGGATCTGCCGCTTTGATGGCTTGTGATGCGCCAACGAGCAAGTCCATGTAATCGGTGACACTACTGACGGTGCCGCCGTTTTCGGTGGCGAGATTTTGTTCGTTCCAGATTTCGTAGGCTTTGACTCGCCCTTTGTAGCGCTTGGCCATCTGTGCCATAAAGTAATTGAAGGTGGCGAAATTGGCACGGTTGGGCATGCCATGGAGCCCATTGTCCGTGGCCCAACGAGGAGCTGCCACGACACTGAAGAGCAAATTGGTTTGCCACTTGCCGGCATCTGCGACGATGTTGTCGAGTTCACCCCAATGAATAACTCCCGACTTATCGTGTAAATCCATCCAGCGTACTTGTTGGCGGATCCATGGCATGCCGGCATTCATGGCTAGGCTCATGACCCGGCGGCGGTCTTGCCAGACGGTACCATAGCCTTCACCATACAATACGGCATTAAATCCATACGTAAAGCCGGGCAGCGGGTTGGTGGCGCCGGTATCAACGAGGGCTGCGGTTTCGTTGACGATTCCTTTGGGGTTAAATGCGGTATCGCCACCGTGGTGTTGGTCACGATATTCGCTCCCCAACAAGCCCAGCAAAATGCGATATTGAGGGTTGGGTTCGTCGGGGTGCCATTCCATGCGTTGGCGTTCGAAGTATTGCACCCAATAGCGCTTGCCGTCGGCTTTGTTGACTTCTTGGAATTGTTCTGACAAGGGGCGCCCAAACACTTTGAGCCCACCGTTTTGGCGAAAAAAATCACCAAATGGGGCCGGATTATTACGCAACGTGTGTTGGGTCACCGTATCAAACGAGCCATCGTTGGGGTTGGCTACCGGTACAAAAGCTGTCTCGGTACGGCGCATGGCCACCAATGCGCTGCCCAACAACCGGCCTTGGACGTAATAGGAAGTGCTGGCGAGGTCGGGATTTTCTTCGAGGATGGCCCGTTCGAAGTATTGCACGCGGTAATATTCACCCGGGTTGCTGATACTTTCTTCGATAAATGGTTGTGAGATGGGCATTCCGTAGACAAACAAGGCGTTGGGTGTGGCTTTCCACGTTTTGTAGAAGTAGTTGGCGACGGTAAAGCCGGTTTCGCTAAAGGCGCGACTGCCACTCGTTTTGAGCGATGCGGGGACTTCTTGGGGGCTGTGGGGGGCGGCCAATGCGGTGGTGGGGACGAGGCTGGCGAGCAGGATCCCGATGATGATATATAGGTATAGCCGTTGCATGAAAATCCCTAAATAATCAGAATATGCATAAATTATACCGTATTCATTTCGGTATATGACGTGCGCGTGTGATGCCGCAAAAAACAGATAAAAACAGCCCTCGGCATGGTGCCGAGGGCTGTGTGAAACCGATGGACAGATTAGCGGCGGCCTTCGGCCTTGATGGTGGCCATGAACCCTTGGACGGCGTTAAAGCCAGGGCGTGGGCTCCAGTCAGGATTGAGGATACCGAACGATGCTTGTTCGTGGAGCGGTTGGTCTTGGGCACCCCACAACACGGCGAAGTTCATATTCCAGAGGAACATGTTGCCGAGCCATGGTGAGCCATCATCGTTGCGGTAGTTTTTGTAGGCCCATTGCATGGCCCCGAGGATGTATTCGCCTTGTTGGTCAAGGGTTACTTGATTGCCGAATTCATAGCCTGGGGTGACGTTTTCGGTAGCCCAGCCGTACTCCGTTATCCAGAGCTGATGATCGCCGACCCCTTCTTCGACCATGAATTTACGCACGTCTTCGACATGGCGGAAGTAGAACGTGGCGTCAGTGGTCCAACCTTCGGCGTTGCTAGGGTTGTCTGGCCACATGGTTTCGGGCGGGTTGGCGGAGCCACCGGGATGGACGGCTTGTACGTCAAAGTATTCTTTGATCATGCCGTCTTTGTAGCGATACATTTCACGGTAGTAGATTTCGTCTGCCACGGCCAATTCAGGGCTGGTGACACCGGTCGAAGAAGGTGCACCCGACACGACAATGGTGCGTGGTTCAACTGCTTTGATGCGGGTATAGCACTCTGCGAGCAGTTCAACGTAGCGTCCGGCATCGGCGGGGACGATTTTGCCACCGTTTTCGTGGGCGAGGTTTTGTTCGTTCCAGATTTCGACGGCATGGATTTTGTTGCCATAGCGTTGCATCATGGCTTCGACAAAGTTGCCCATGGCAACTGGGTCTTCGGGCAGACCATTGTTTGCACTATAAAACGACGGAGCTTGCACGATGCTAATCAACAACTTGAGGTTATGGGAATTGACGTCATCAATGATATCGTCAAGCTCTTTGGACCACATGTATTGGCCTGGTTCTGGTCCTTCGAGGTCTTTCCAGACGATTTGTTGGCGCACCCAGTCAAACCCGGCAATGTTGGTCAATGCGAGTACCCGTTCGCGGTCGGTGTAGTACAAGTGATTGACGATACCGAATTGCATAGTTTTGGATTTGAGCGGCTCGCCGGGGACAGGCGTGGGCTCTGCAGTGGGCTCGGGGGTGTTGGTTGCAGTCGGCACTTCAGTGGGTACTGCAGTCTCGGTGGCAGGTATCGCAGTGGCTACTACTGCTGGGACTGCAGTAGGTTCACTTGCCGCGCCTGCACCACAGGCGATGAGGAGGGGTACGAGACAAAGCAACAAGAGTACTTTGCTCATATAACCGGATCGTATCATGAAAAATCTCCAAATGGTGACGAAGCGAATCTCGTGAAGCAACTGGGAAGGTGGTTCACATCGGAGGTATACGGGTACCGGTGCACACGTATACCCCACACTACGCTAATCATACACGATATAGCGTTATTTTGGCATTGCCTGGAGCGCTAAATAGGCCGGTCGTAGGCTGTAATCTCCATTAATGACACCATACGAGGCTTGTTCATGCAACTCGTTGTTGTTCGCCTTCCACGATACCGCATAATTCAACTGCCACAAAAACATCCCTGTCAACCACGGACTGTAGTTGGTTTTGGCGAGTTGGAATGCGCGCACGATGTAGTCTGCTTGCATTTGGTAAGAAATCGAGTTACCAAATCCATAGCCAGGCGTGTTGTTGCGGGTTGCCCAACCAAACTCCGTCACCCACATCGGCTTGTTGTTCAAGCCTTTGCTCACCATCAAATCACGCACTGTTTCGATCCGCCGGAAGTAGAATTCGCCGCTGGTGACATAATTGGGTCCGGGTCCGGGATTGCTGGGCCACATCGTATCTGGCGGATTGCTGGCGCCACCGGGGTGGACACCCACAATATCGACTGATCCGTTGAAGCGAGGATCACTAAACATTTGATCAAGGAAGGTGATATCACTGATAGCAATCGACGATACATTGGTTTCGGTTGCCGATGGCGCACCTGATACAATCAATGCCGAGGGGTCATTGGTGCGAATCGCATTCGATGCCCCAACTAACATGTCCATGTAAAACGATGCGTTGGCCACTCGTCCGGCGTTCTCGTGGGCGAGGTTCTCTTCATTCCAGATTTCGTAGGCTTGGACGCGTCCTTTGTAGCGTCCTGCCATTGATCCCATGAAGAAATTAAAGTCGTTGAAGTAGGCACGTAAGGGCATGCCGTTGCTATTATTGCTGGCCCAGCTCGGTGCTTTGACGACGCTTATCAGCAATTTGACCCCTTGGCTGTTTGCATCACTGACGATATTGTCAAGCTCACCCCAATAAATGGCGCCCGAACGGTCATGCAAATCCATCCAACGCACTTGGATGCGGATCCACGGCATACCGGCGTCTTTGGCCAATTGTAATGTCTTCATCCGCATGCCTGGTATTGGTGTCGATATCTGCTGTTCATACAAAAGGGCATTGAAGCCATACACAAAACCTGAAGAAGCGGTTGAACCATTGCCACTACTGACATTCCCACCGCCCGATAATTCGTTTGGCAAGCTCGCCCCAGCCACAAATGCCGGGCTCCCTGCATGATTGGTGTCGCGGTACTCATTACCCAACAATCCCAACAAAATTTGGTAGTTGGGATTCGTTTCTTCGGGGTGCCATTCCATGCGCTGACGTTCGAAATACTGTACCCAATACGTCTTGCCATTGGCTTTGTTGACTTCTTGGAATTGCTCAGACAACGGCCGACCAAACACCGCTAAACCACCGTTTTTGGTGTAAAACGTCCGGAATGGTGCTGGTGAATTACGTAGCGTATGTCCTGATGCACTATCAAACGTCCCGTCACCTGGGTTGGCTACTGCCTTGAAGGCAGTTTCGCCACCACGTGCTGAGGCGAGTTTGCTCCCCAACAAGCGCCCGAGGATGTAGTAGGGTGTGCCGAAATTGTCGGGATGCTCTTCGAGGATGGCGCGCTCAAAATATTGCACGCGATAAAATTCACCCGGTGATGAAATGCTTTCTTCGATGAATGGTTGTGAAATCGGCAACCCGTACACAAACAAGGCATTGGGCGTCGCCTTCCACGTTTTGTAGAAGTAATTGGCAACGGTAAAGCCGGTTTCGCTAAATGTCCGTGATGCTGCGTACAGTTGTGATGCAGGGACTTCACCGGCACTGTGTGGCACGGCTAGTACTACACTCGGCAACCCGAGCGTGCTCGTTACTAGTGCAACAAGCAACGCCATTGATGACAGGAAACGTCGATACAAGACTGCGCTCCTTGACTATAAGAGAGTAGAAAAATACACACAAATATTCTACCATACCCGATATTTCTGCTTGTATGGTTTATCTGATGATTTCATGATAAATTACTGAATGATGACAATTTTTGGGGGTTGTATGCATTGTGTCATCCACCAGATGACACAATCTATGATGTAATAGTTACGATTGTTCGGTAGAATTAAATTTTTGGGCAATCAGAGTTGATTGATTGCGCAAATAAAAATAATTGGCGATCGAAGCCGCTGCCCCTGCAAGTGGAATCCCAAACAAAATCCCCCACGGTCCAGCGACAACACTTCCAATCAACAACGCGGCAAAGACTAACAGCGGGTGCAAGCCCACAATTCGTCCAAGAATGCGGGGCAAAATCATATTGAAGAGGATTTGTTGCACGACCAGCATCACAATCACAAATGGAATGATGATTTCGGGTTTGTTGACCCCTGCCACGACAATGGGCGGAATCAATGCCGCGGCGCCACCAACCAACGGCACAATCACCACAATACTGACAATAACAGTCGTAAGGGTGATGCTGTTGAGTCCAAATGCCGCCATGACAATGGCATTGAGAATGGCATACAGCAACGAACTCAGGATTTGGGCACGCATATAGCCACCAAAGGTTTGGCTGATAATGTTGCCAAATGTACGAGCTTCGGGTTGCCAATCGGCAGGGCACAAATTCAATAACCGCGTATACAACTGTGGACCATCGACTGCCATGTAGTAACTCAAAATCAACACAATCACAATATTAAACGCAATTGACGCAATCCCACCCGCCAAGCCAAGTGATTGTTGGATGGCACTGCCACCGAGGGTCCCGAGCTGGGCGGCAATTGCTTCGGGGCGAAATACCGCAGTCAGGTCGGTATTGAGTCCCACACTACTGAGTTGTGTTTCGATGTCAGCAAAAAAGAGCGTGACTAGGTTCAAATAATTCGGCACATTTTGGCCGAGCGAATTGAGCTGGGTATAGGTAACCGGAATAAACGCAAAAATCGCCACCGTCAATAGCGTCAATAACGCCACGTAGATGACGGGTACGGCAAATCGGCGGGCAATATGCAACTGTTCGAGCCAGTCATACAACGGCTCAATAATCAAGGCAATTAACCACGCGATGATAAACATCAAAAGCGGAGTTGCAAGTAATTCGGTGACTACGGCAAAACGCTCTATTAAAAACACCCCAATGCCGACAATGGCTAACCAAATGGTGATATTGATAATTCGCGGATTAGGCATTATTACTCCATGGTTGTTAATGATCGAAAGAACTGTTGACTATCAAATGCAGCAGTGGTATTGGGTAACCGTATCCAACTCCCATCATACTGCAAAACACGGGTACGGGCGGTGTCACGTAAATAGGCGTCGAGTAATCTTTCACGCATCCACAAGCTGATTTGGGCATCACGAATGGGGAACAATGACTCGACGCGGCGGTCGAGGTTGCGTTCCATGATGTCGGCACTACCCACATAGACTTCAGGATGATGATTATTGGCGAACCAATAGATGCGACTATGCTCGAGGTAGCGACCCACGATGCTGCGCACGCGGATGCGCTCGCTGACACCTGGCATATTTGGGCGCAAGGCACACATCCCGCGGATGATGAGGTCGATTTCGACACCCGCTTGGGATGCTTTATAGAGCAGTTCAATGATTTTTTGGTCGACCAATGAGTTGGCTTTGAAAATGATGTGGGCTGGTGCCCCAGCGTTGGCGTGCGTGATTTCGCGTTCAATCATCGCTGAAAGTTGCGTGCGCAGATTGACCGGCGCCACCAACAATGCCCGATAGTGGTCGTGTTTGGCATACCCGGTCAAATAATTAAAGACATCGGCTACATCGGCGGTAATATCAGGATTACTCGTCAGTAACCCGAGATCGGTATAGACCCGCGCCGTGCCCTCATTGTAATTCCCGGTACCTACATGCACATAGCGGCGCAACAAATCCCCCTCGCGGCGCACCACCATCGCCATCTTGGCGTGGGTCTTGAGATTGGGTACTCCATACACCACATGCACGCCCGCACGTTCGAGTGCCCGCGCCCAGGTGATGTTGTTTTCTTCGTCAAAACGAGCCTTGAGCTCGACGAGTACCGTCACCTGTTTATCGAGGTCACGGGCGTGCATGAGTGCCCGTACAATCGGTGAATTACTGCCCACACGGTAGAGCGCTTGTTTGATGGCTAGCACATTGGGGTCGGTAGCAGCGGTTTCGATGAAGTCAATCACCGGCTGAAACGAGTCATAGGGATGGTGCAATAGTATATCGCGCTGACGCAAGACATCCCACAAGGCCTGGGGTTGCGTTAATTCCCGGAATGAAGTGGGGATGCGGGGTACGTCTGGTTCGTCTTTGAGGTCAGGGCGATTGATTTTGAGGAGTTGCATCAACACCGACAAGCCTAGTTGGCCACGGATTTCATACAATTCATCCGGATCAAGGTTGAGGTTTTGTAATAATAGTTGTTGCAATCGAGCGGGCATGCCTGGTTGGATGGCAAGGCGTACCACTGCCCCAAACCGCCGTTGCCGGATGTTTTCTTCGATGGCTTGGAGCAAATCATCGGCTTCGTCTTCTTCGATTTCGAAGTCAGCATTGCGGGTAATCCGGAAGGGATGCACTTCGCGCACTAGTTCGGTCGGAAAGAGCCGATATAAATTGGCTGCAATAATTTGCTCAATCCAGACAAAACAACTGCATTGCGCTACAGTGAGTCCCGCTGGTGTTTGTTCGGCATTGGGGGTGATTGGGATGAGGCGTGGTAACACGGCCGGCACCTTGACCCGCACAAAGCGTTCGCTTTGTTCGTTGCCAATCACCACCGCCAAATTGAGACTCAAATTCGAAATCAATGGGAAGGGATGGCTGGCATCAAACGCCAATGGGGTCAATACCGGCTGGATTTGATTGACAAAATATTCATCCATTTGTTGGCGCTGGGTCTCGCCTAACTCGGCATAATCGAGTAACCAAATGCCTTGTTCACGCAATTTGGGCGTAATGTCTTCTTGCCAGCATTGGCGCTGTTGATTGAGTTGGATTGTTACCGCTTTGCGGATAGCCGTGAGTTGCTCTGAGGGCGTCAATCCATCAGGCGAGGTGGTTTGCACGCCGGCACGGCGCTGTTGATGCAGCCCCGCCACCCGGATCATAAAAAACTCATCCATGTTGGTGCTGACAATCGCCAAAAACTTGACACGCTCGAGCAGAGAAGTCTGAGGATCGAGGGCTTCCTCGAGTACGCGTGCATTAAATTCAATCCAGCTTTGTTCGCGATTGAGTAGACGTGGTGGTGGATTGGTCTGTTTGGTGGTGGTGCGGCGTACACGAGTCATAACGACTCCCTTTTGATAGAAAAACTCTGTGTGACTGTATGATAAATGATTTGTAAGGTTTTTTTGGTCAAATCAAGATTAACAAACGGTGAAATATGGTAGTGAAGCAATCCTCCACCACCATATTTTGAAGACAGGTTATAGCGTGATTTCGCGTTTCTCAGCGGCTGAGCGATAGGTGGCATCGAGTAAGCGCAAAATCGCCAAGCCATCAGCGCCACTAGCCACCACACTGCCCGTCCCGCGAATCGTATCGACAAAGCGCCGATAGATGGCGTTGTGGGCTGGCTCGGCCAAACTAGGCAACGTGGGGATAGTTTCGATGGGGCTGCCATTGTCATCACTATAAAACCGCAAAGGCTTGTCGGTGCCGTACAAGGTGGGGAAGAAGTCAAAGCCCCCTTGGTTACCGACCACTTGGATGCGTTCTTCGTTTTGGCCATAAAACGCCCAGGTGACTTCGATGGTGACCAAGCCCCCATCGGCGAGGCGCAAATGCAGCGATGCCAAATCATCGACATCAAACGTACCATCCATCACGCGGTCTGAGCCCCAGCCGCCGAGGCCGCGACGTTGTGGACCATGCACCGATTGCACTTCGCCCCGGACCGCACTGACGGTCGGATTGCCGAGGATGTAGAGCACCATATCGAGCATATGTACGCCGATATCGAGCAAGGCACCGCCGCCGGATAATTCTTTGCGGGTAAACCAGCTGCCAAAGCCGGGGATACCGGCGCGGCGGATCATCCGCCCCGAGGCATAGCTGATGGTGCCGATGCGCCCTTCGGCGACTTTGGCGCGCATATATTGCACTTCGCCACGGGGGCGGTTGCTCATATTGATGGCCAGCACGCGCCCGTGGTGATGAGCGGTGGCAACCATTTCTTCGCCTTGGGCGACAGTCATCGCCAAGGGTTTTTCACACAACACATGCTTGCCCGCATTGAGGGCGGCGATGGATACTTCGGCATGCAGGGCATTGGGGAGGGCGACGGTAACGGCGTCGATGGTGGGGTCGGCGATGATTTCGCGCCAATTAGTATAGACGGTGGGGATACCGTGACTCGTGGCGAGGGCGTTGGCGCGCTCGCTGTTGGTGTCACAAACGGCCACGACTTGGGCGTCACTATGCCGTTTGAAGCCGGGGATGTGGCCATGCATGGCGATTGCGCCAGCGCCGATAATGCCGATACGAGTGGGATTGCGCATGTGGTACGACTCCTCTGTGGTTCCAACAAGAATAACAGTAGCATAGCACAACCTATTGGCTCTACGTTATAATCGTATATGGCAATTGTTTTTTGTATCAAAAGGATGAATATCGTGACGAATCCCAAACAATGGAGCACTCCGCCAGCAATGGAAATCGACGTCAAAAATCACTATGTGGCCACACTGAGCACCAGCAAAGGTGATGTAGTGATTGAGTTGTACCCCCAACAAGCCCCCAAAACGGTCAATAATTTCGTCTTTTTGATTCGTCAGGGATTTTATGATGGCGTGGCCTTCCATCGCGTCATGGCTGGTTTCATGACCCAAGGTGGCGACCCCACCGGTACGGGTCGTGGCGGCCCCGGCTATAAGTTCGAAGACGAATTTGCCGGCAATACCTTGCAACACCAAGCAGGGGCCTTGTCGATGGCCAATGCCGGCTCCAACACCAACGGTAGCCAGTTCTTTTTGGTGCATAGTCGTGACAGCACGGCGCACCTCGATGGCCGCCACACGGTATTTGGTTTGACCAAAGACATGGATGTGGTGTTAGGGTTGCGCCAAGGCGACCAAATCATCAACGCCAGCGTTGTCGAAACCCCCGGAGCGTAATCAGTGCTCCCTGTGTTGGGTACTACCGCTGCCCGGCGGGCGCGCCTACAAATCCATCCGTCACCAGGAGTGCACAATAGTTTGCGCTACTTCCCACAGGTGACGGGTGGAATGTGGCGGGTGACGTGGCATTCGTTGATTATTCAATTGGCACGCTATGTGCCGTGGCTCGAAGCGAAACGCTGGTTGTATCAACTGATTGGCGTCAAAATCGGTGCCTATGCCTCGATTGGCTTGATGGTGATGTTGGATATTTTTTTCCCCCAAGATATTACCATCGGCGAAGACACCATCATTGGCTACCACAGTACGATTTTGTGCCACGAGTTTTTGCGGCACGAATGGCGCCGGGGACCGGTGGTGATTGGGCGCGATGTAATGATTGGCGCCAATACCACAGTGTTGCCGGGGGTGGTGATTGGTGATGGTGCCACCATATCGGCAGGGAGTTTGGTGAATCGTGATGTGCCGGCTGGTGCAATCGTCGGCGGCGTGCCGATTCGCTTGATTACCACGCAGAAAGAAGATCCTGCATGAGTCAGTTTTGGCAATTGAGTGAAGATATCTTGCGGCGATTATATGGCATAATCACCGGCATTCCATTGATTTTTTGGGCCTGTATCTTTTTTGATGTGCTGGGGTTTGCCATCGGCACCGTTATCTGGTATGGTCCGCAGTTGCAAAGTGCCCCTTGGTGGGCGTGGCTGTTTATCCCGGATTGTCCATTGGCAGCCTTGCTGGCGATTATCGCGTACCTGCGCTTGCGCTACGGCTATGCCCCCGATTGGTTTACGGCCCTCGCAAGTGTGTCGTGCATCAAATACGGTATCTGGACGGTGATTTTTTGGGGTACCAAGTGGGCTACCACCGGCGAATACCTGCCGATCGAAATTGGCTTGGTACTCGTGCATCTCGGCCTGATGTTCCAAGGGGTGCTGTTGTGGCCTGCGTTGATGACGGTACCCGTGCCGATGCGCCTGATGGCGGTAGCATGGTTGGCGTTGTCGGTCTATGTTGACTATGGGTATGGCTTCCACCCCGCTCTCGATCCATCGATTACCCCGATGCAGGCAGGGAGTTGGGCGGCGGGTCTGACGGTGTTGTTGGGGATTGCGATGGCATTACTCGTCTACCGACCGACGCCACCGCCGACCGCTATCGGGGTGTGATGTCAGTTTCCGCATAATCGTTTGTGTCAATCAGCCTAACTGAGCCACGGCTCTGTTAGGCTGATACGTTGTTCATGGCAATCGATTTGCATGCTGATACCAAGCGGAACGATGAATTGGGGATCGGTATGGCCGATGTCGACGTTGGTGACGATGGGGATGGTGGTGGCGCCGAATTCATCGCGGATGACTTGCAACACCGCCACATCGAGGGCGATTTGTTCGCCCAAGGTATAATCTCGGCCCCGGCCGATGAGCACTCCCGCCACTTTGTGAAAAACGGCTTGGATGCCGTAGCTCCGTAGCCAGCGGGTGACATCGGTGATACTTGGTTTTTCTTCGGATGTTTCGAGAAATAATATTTTGCCCTGCCAAAAATCAGCAGTGGGCCAATAGGGGGAACCCTTGAGCCACTCTAATACTTCGATACAGCCACCAAATGTTTCGCCGTGATGAATTCCATTCCCTTGTAAAAACTGCCAGCCACGGCTGAATTGCAATGGCTTGAGCGCAGCTCCATAGCTGGGGTCGCTCCAATCACGATAGCCATCACTATAGTGTGAATAGGGTTTGTAGGTCAGTAATGATTTGTGGGCAAACAGCATATCGTGGATGTGGGCGCGGTGGCGTTGCGGGAATTTACTGAGTTGGGCGATGCCGGCCATCACACTTGGCCCATGGAAGGTGACCATCCCTGCCAATAAATGGGCATAGACTAGTAAGGTGGTGGTATCAGAAAATCCAATCAGGATTTTGGGGTTGGCGGCGATGAGTTGTTTGTTGAGGTGGGGCAATAACAGCACGCTGTCGTCGCCACCAATTGATGCCCAAATCGCCGCCACGGAGTCATCGCCAAAGGCACTATTGACATCGTGGGCGCGCAAGGCGGGTTGGCGAGCGAGTTCAGCAGCCGGTAGGCGGGTTGAGGGGTATTCTTTGGTACGCAAACCCCAGCCGTGCAAGATGTGAAGCCCAGCCTCGAATATGTGGGGGAACTCACTAGGACCACCCCATGATGGTGAAATCACGGCGACGGTGTCACCTGGAGTTAATGCGCGTGGTTTGTGGTATTTAGTAGGCATACATTCCCTCGCATAATGCACAACGCCCCGTTGCATTATTACAGCAACGGGACGATGCGCCAATTGGCGGGAAGGGAGAGATTCGAACTCTCGAGGGCTCTCACCCTACTCGTGTTCGAGACGAGCACGTTCAACCGCTCCGCCACCTTCCCTGATTGTGAAAAGCGACTGACGCGTATGGCATCAGCCGCTTTTGTACTGGTGACTCTGGTGCGACTCGAACGCACGGCCTCTTCCTCCGCAGGGAAGCGCTCTAATCCACTGAGCTACAAAGTCACAACAGAGTAAACTTTAACATGCTTTTTGGAAAAATGCAAATCGAGTTTTGAAAAGTGCTCCCAGCGTCATTCCATGCCGGTTGCGACGGCAACCGCAGCGTGGAATCTCCTCTGCTTGCCATACAATGACGGGGGCGCCCTACAATGACGC
>JBBAWW010000036.1:0-5778 GCA_040397035.1 Roseiflexaceae bacterium
TAATATGCTGGCGAGTTAGAATAATACCATACGCAAGCAGTGGTGTCAAATCCAACTTTTCCCATCCCAATGCCCTAAATCCCCTTTTTTGCCCTTTATACCTCTTTTTTTAGATTACAATACGATTACAATCAATTTATTATGTCAAACAAATGGCATTATTTCCGCACTATTTTGCCAAAAAGCGCCTGACTGCCGATGGTCAATGACTACGCGCGGGAAATAGCAGGGCCACTGAATATGCTATGATTAAGTGAATCACTGGTTCACTCAATCACAAAGGAGTCGTCATGAGCAGTGTTGCCCAAACCCGCACCGACCAATACCACGTCAGTGTTGACGAATATGTGCGCTTCCGCGAACAAGGCTACCTGGTCGTCAAAGGGTTAGTATCACCGGCCGAAATCACTGAATTGGTCCAACATACCGAAAACCTGCGCCAAGGCAACGAAGTTATCGAAGGCGTGCCACTTCCCCCCGCCCACCTTACCCCCGAACAACGGGTGCAATACTGGTTACGGGTGCACATGCTTCACCGTGTATCCGAGATTCACGAGCGCTATTTGCTCCATCCCCGCATCCTCGATGTGCTTGAAGTCTTGATTGGGCCCGATGTACTGGGACTGCAAACGATGCTCTTTTTCAAACAACCGGGTCAGCCAGGCCAAGGCTACCACCAAGACAGCTATTATATTCCCACATTCCCCGACACCTTGATTGGCGCTTGGTTGGCGATTGACCGTGCCGATGAAGAAAACGGCTGTTTGTGGATGACGGTCGGTTCCCAAAACGAACCGGTCTACCCCGATAGCGACGGCCAATCCCCCAATGGAGACCAGCTCATCGCCGACATGCAACCCATCTATGGCGCCAGTAACACCGACGTACACAAAAACGGCCTGACCAAAATCGCCGCCAAATACCCCGGTCGCGAAGTCAAAGTCGAAGCCGACCCCGGCGATGTGGTCTTTTTTGGTGGGCATGTATTACACCGCTCACACACCAACAATAGCCACGATCGCTTGCGTCGCTCGTTTGTGGCGCACTACTGCAATGCGCGGGCGGCGGTGCCGTGGAATCATGGGGCACAATGGGATGGTGATTTGGCCAACTACTTGCATATTTTGGCACGTGGCAGCACCCACATGCCCTATGCGCTACCCAAGTTTGGTACCCCCTGTGCGGCGAATACCGCCCAACCCAGCCGCGATCACCGCTTCCGGGCCATGTCGATGATGCCGAGCGATAGCGGCCTAATGATTCTCACCGCCCATGCCGACGAGCATGACGATGATGACGCCGGCATGATGTAGTTTGGGGGAATGATCCTGCCCCCCACAGACCGCGCGCTGGCGCATGGTCTGTGGGGGGTTGTTGCGCAACCGAACCATCCACCGGCACGGCCACTTATTCACCTACCCGCGCCGGAGTTTTTTCCAAAAAAGAAGACAAAAAAATAGGGGATATGATTGCAATTGTTTGGGGGATATACGGGGGAAGAGTGATGCATTAGAGTATGCACATCCCATTCAGTCTAATCGCAATCGTGTATGTGAGGAGGTACGCATGTCAACCATGAAACTCCCTACCGACCACCCTGCCCCCCACGCGCTGGCACAAATCATCCAGCAGGGTGGCATCGCCGCCTTCCCCGAGGTCTTGACGCTGAGCGATGTGGTCACGCGCTGTGGCATCCCGCTGGCGTGGCTGTTGTACCAGATCGCCAACGATGCCTTGCCGGGCAGTTGTTTGGGGGGCACACGAATGTGGCGCTGTCAGCGTCAGACGTTTTTGGAATGGGTCAAGGAGCATGCCAATGACCAACAGTACCAACTGGCCGGGGCTCAGCGCAGTGATCCACCACACCCTGCGACGCCAAGCGCTCGAAACGATTACCGTGGCCGCCCAACGCTGTCACATTAGTCCAGCGCAACTGTGTGAGTGGGCGCGGGAACAGGGCATCCCGCTTCATGTGAGTCTGCAAGGGTTTTTGATTGAAACGGCCGCCGTTGATAGCGCACTCTGCCGGCGTTCACCACAATCGCGGACGCGAAGCAACCGTAAATATACGCAATAAAAAATCCCCCGTCGCTTCGTAATGAGCGGCGGGGGATTTGGTGGGGGGATTATTCGACCGATTGGGTTTCGCTAGTATCAATGCTTTCGGCGAAATTATCGGAGGTGACGTCGTCAGGGTTAAAGCCCAAGGCACGTAAGCGCGCCATCAGCATTTTTTCGCGGGCGGCATGATGATCGGCGCGGGCGCGTTCTTGTTCGGCGCGCTCGTGTTCTTGGTTGGCGCGTTCGTGGTCACGTTCGTAGGATTCGGCTAGTTCGACATAGCTCATGAAGCGCACACCATCGGGGCGGCTCAACGATAATTCGCCGTTTTCGATCACAAAGCGCACCCCGAGGCGGGGGCTTTGCCAGCCATGCAGGGTGTCGACTTCTTCGAATTGTTGGCCGTTGTGGACCCAGCCCATGGCTTCACCGGCATCGGGGTCATACATGTAGTATTCTTCGACGCCGGCGCGCTCATAAAACTTGAGGCGGCGACAAATCGTCACCATGCTCATACCAGGGGCAAAGGCGTCAAAAACGACGTGGGGTGCGATGTTGGCTTCGTCCCATTGGCGATAGGCGGTACGCTCGCCACGGGCCACACCGTAGGCCACAAAGACGTCGGGGGTGGCAAAGGTAGTGGCGGTAGGCGTGGTGTACCACGACACGCCACCAGCGATCAATACGTCACGGCGGGTGCGGAACAAGGCTTCGAGGCCTCCTTGGAGGGTGACAATCCAACGCAGGCGGCGGGTGCTTTCGCCGGTAATAATTCGTGGAGCCATCTGCTTCCTCCTACTTCGTCAATTGTTGCAAGGCGCGGGTGATGCTTTCTTCGGGGCTGACTTTGATTTGGACATCGGCCAACGTGCCATCGGGGCCGACGACCACGTGGCTACGGGTCACGCCCATGTATTTTTTGCCGTACATGCTTTTTTCGGACCAGACACCATAGGCTTCACACACGGTGTGATCGCTGTCAGCCAGCAGTGGGAAGGGCAAATCGAATTTACGTTTGAAGGCCACGTGCGACTTGACCGAATCGGGGCTGATACCGAGGACGATGGCATCGGCAGCGGTGACTTCAGCATAGCGATCACGGAAACCACACGATTGGGTGGTGCAGCCAGGGGTGTCGTCTTTGGGATAAAAGTAGATAATCACGGTACGCCCTCGCAACGCGGACAACTGCACCGTGGTGCCATCATCGGCCTGCAAGGCAAAATCAGGCGCCATATCACCAATTTGGATTGCCATAGAAAACCTCCATTTAAAGAATCATCACTCAGGTCACACATCAGTCGTATGCGGTATAGTACAATACAAGCACGCCGTCATGTGATAGCACATGTGTGCTATTATACTGGATAATTACGCAAATAATCATTACAAGTTGATGTCGAAATTGGAGTGTGTGCCAATGCGGTTTGATGTACTGACGCTCTTCCCCGATATGTTTACCAGTCCATTTAATACCAGTATTATCAAACGAGCCATTCAAGCCGACAAGCTGGCCGTGCACGTGCACGATATCCGCGACCATGCCAGTGATCGCCACCGCACCTGCGACGATACGCCGTATGGGGGTGGGGCAGGGATGGTGATGAAAACTGCTCCGCTCGCGGCGTGTATCAGAACGGTATCGGCAGCTGATGCCACCCCGCCACATGTGATTTATTTGTCACCAGATGGCGAGGTATTTAATCAGGCGCTGGTGCTTCGGCTTAGTCAGATCCCGCGCATGATGTTGATTTGTGGGCATTACGAAGGAATCGATGAGCGGGTACGTACCACCTTTGTACACCAAGAAATCTCGATTGGCGATTATGTGTTGACTGGTGGTGAGTTGGCGGCTATGGTAATCATCGATGCGGTCGCGCGCTATGTCGATGGGGTTATCAAAACTGAATCAGTGGCCGAAGAATCACACAGTGATGGGCTACTCGAATACCCGCACTATACCCGCCCAGCCAACTGGGAAGGCCAAGAAATTCCCGCAGTACTGGCCAGCGGCCACCATGGCGACATCGCCATTTGGCGCCGGCAACAACGGCTGTTGCGTACCTTGCAACGCCGGCCTGATATGCTGGCGACGGCGCCGCTGAGCCGTGCCGACAGACAGTTTTTGGCGACCCATGGGTACAAGGGATAACCACATATTGATTAATGCTACGCAACGATAGTGCAACAGTATGCCGAAAATCGCACAAAAACCCGCAAATCCATGCAGTTTCGGCGTTGATTTTGGATGAGTATTGAAATATGCAGAAAAATTAACAGTTTCTCACATTTCCATAAGACAGCCTACGCAAAAATATGCTGTCAACAGGAATATTGATGATTAGACTGCATTATTTATCAATCTATGACTTTATTTCGATACGAGAGAAAGACGAGTGAACGGCACATTTTGTTATGAATTTATCATAAACCAGGGCAAAAACCAATGTTTCTGTCATCTGTTTGATAACTTTGGTGCTTGCCACTGCCACGCCACTGACTTATAATAACGGCGTAACAGGCTCATGTGGGTGCTGAATAGTGTGTATTTGTCGGCAATCGCGTTATCATATGTTCAATCTTGCTCGCACAACGTAATTGCCTGACACTAGACGGAGGAACTTCATGTTCGGTGGAAAAAAAACCCAGACTGCAATCACCACGGTGAGCAACACCAAGCCCGAAACAGTCATCGGAAGCAACACCAGCTTTGTCGGGACGATCAAGTCAGACGGCAACATGCGGATTGACGGCACCGTCGAAGGTGACGTCGAAGTGCTTGGTAATTTGATTATCGGCGAGACCGGTCGGGTCATCGCCACCATCAAGTCACAAAACTGTCATGTATCTGGAGCAGTCCGTGGTGAAATCACCGTCGTCGATCAACTCGAGATTTCGCCAACCGGTAAGGTATGGGGCGACATCATGACATCCGCATTGCACATCGAGCCAGGCGGTTTGTTCCGTGGTCAAAGCACCATGTCAGCCAACGCCGACGAACCGTTGTTGCTCGAAGCCCCCCGCACCAATCGTGGCGACAAATAATCGTACATCGGTGTCCATATGACGCAACGTCCGCGCACGCATAGTACATCCAAACCAGGTATGCGCCAATCAATTTGGCGCATACCATTGTTGTTTGGCCGTCGGCGTATGTCTCCTGCCACACTGATTGTGTTGGTAATGGGGGCTTTTTTCTTGTATAGTTTTGTGAATCAAATCATTCGGCAAGCCCAACTCGAACAATTCCGCGAGGAAGTGCGTGCCGATGTAGCGCGTCTCAGAAGCGAAAATGCCACACTCCAACAAAGCGTCGAATATGTTGAGTCAAACGACTATGCTGAGCAAATCGCCCGTGAGCAACTCGGCTATGCCCGGGCTGGTGATACGGTATTGATGCCCACCTTCCCTGACCAAGTCGTAAGTAGCACCGTCAGCACCATCACCACTACGACCACCCTCACAAATACGATTAACCCAAATACGACGCCGCCAACCATAGTCGCCCCTATTGAGCCCAATTGGATGCGCTGGTGGCATATGTTGCGTGGCAACACTCCATGAACAATCCGGCGATATCGGTTGTGATTGTCAATTGGAACGGGCGGCATCTATTGCAACCATGCTTGGCCCACTTACAGGTGGCGATTGAGGCCAACGATCAGGTTATCGTGGTTGATAATGGTTCGCATGACGGCAGCGTGGCATGGCTCCACA
>JBBAWW010000036.1:5878-28526 GCA_040397035.1 Roseiflexaceae bacterium
GGCGGAGCGGTATTGTTGCGCCGGGCAATGATTGACGACATTGGTTTTTTTGCCGATGATTTTTTTAATTATCTCGAAGATGTCGATTTGGCGTGGCGGGCGCTGTTGCGCGGATGGCAAAGTATCCACCTGCCCACCGCCCATATCCGCCATGTTTATTCGGCCACCAGCGGGCAAGGGTCCCCGTTCAAACAACGATTACTCGGCCGAAATCGCTGGCGCACACTCATCCGTTGTTTACCAACTGCATTGTGGTGTCGCTACGGGCCTGCCATCATTTGCTACGACATTGCTGCGAGTGTGGCACTTGCAATCGGTGGCCAGTGGGCGGGGATCGCAGGGCGCCTGAGTATCCTCACCGACGTACCAACACTACTTACCCAACGCCGGGCGATTCAATCACGGCGGACGGCATCAATTGCGCACCTCACTGCGTGGTTGATACCAGCACCGTGGCCGTGGCAAGAATACCGCGAGATTCAACGTCTCGCTACAATTATGGCTCAACGCACCCCGTCAACACGCAAGGAGTAACCCATGTTAGCGTTTCGGACTTTTTGGGCAGGATGCAAAGACTATTTTGAAGAGCTGTTTCTCAACGTCTTTATGAATGTCTTGTGGTGCCTGGTTGCCCTGCCACTCCCAATTCTGCTGTATGGCAACTTCACTGCCAAATACTACGTCGGCGCATTTATTTTGGCAGTACTCGCCCCATTACCCTTGGCGATTGCCAACGGCGGGCTGGCACACTTGGCACGGCGGATTGCCGACGGCCGCGCGGTCAGTATCCGCAACGTGTGGGATAGCTTATGGATCAATCTGCGCAAGCGCATCATTTTGCACTATGTGTGGGCGATTGTATTCTATACCTGTATCTTCAACATGTGGTTTTATAGTAATACCGCCACCATGCCGCTGGTATTGACTATTTTGTTTTTTGATTTATCGATTCTCTGGTTAGGCTATCTCGCATACTTACTGCCACTGAGCGAAATCCAACCCGAAGCATCACTCAGTGTCACGATGCGCAATGCCGCCGGGTTGATGTTTACGATTGCCGGGGCGTCATTAATTATGATTCTGATCGCCTCGCTTTTATTCGTTGCATCATCACTAGTAATTATTTTGCATGTGCTGTTGTTTGCCACCTTGATGACGTTTTGGGGGACACGCCTGACCGATGCAGCGATTGCAGTAGTCAAAGAACGCCAAGAAAACACCACACAAAGCACGGAAAATAATGATAATCGCGCGCCGAGTGGACAAATTCGCCCCAAGTAACCCATTATGAATCGCACCGCCCACTACGGTGAAATACCGTAGTGGGCTCTGTTTTTGCACCAATCGCCATCTCTGCCAATCCACGCTATTGTCCGATTGCCCACCGCATCAAATATCAGCCACTGCTATCCACGCAACGCGACTCCGCCGTCAACAGGCAGTATCACTCCAGTAATAAACGGTGCCGCCGCCAAAAAGAGCACTGCTTCGGCGATATCGCGGGCCGAGCCATGGGTTTGCAGTGGGATATGTTGGGTGGCTTGGCGAATGCGTGCCGCATCCCATTCGGCGGGAAGCAGTGCCAGCCCAGGCGCCACGCCATTGATCCGCACCGCCGGCGCAAGTTCTTTGGCGAGGGCCATCGTCATCGTGACGAGTGCGCCTTTGCTAGCCAAATAGGGTGTATAGTTGCGCCACGGACGATAGACGCCCGCATCGCAGATATTGACAACGGCGCCACTGGTCTGGGTCAACATGGGCGTGGCCTGTTGGATGGTGGCAAAGGCGGCTGTTACATTGAGGGTGAGTAATTCATCCCAATCGGTGGCAGTTACCTGCCCGATGGGGGTGGCACGCCACATACCGGCATTGTTGACCAGCACATCGAGGGTGCCATAGTGGGCGATGGTTGCATCGATAAACGCTGCCGGGACGCCGGGCTGGGTGAAATCACCCTGCCAGGCCCAGACCTGTGCGCCGGTGGCAGTTAATTCGGCCACCAAGGCCTGCGCCGCAGCCTGCGAACGGTGATACTGCAAGGCCACCCGCATGCCGGCCTGAGCGGCCAGGCGTACAATGGCGGCACCGAGGCGCTGGCCGCCGCCCGTCACGGCTATCACGTTGCCGTGTAATCGTTCGCTCCCTAGCATTTTTTGTCCTTCTGGCACGATGAATCAACAATCCCGTTGCCCACAATTATCTCATCACACCCACCGAGCGTAGCGGGCAATTGCACTGCTCGTTTTATTATGCCATGACACCTTCACCGAATCGGCGGATGTTCGCACAATGAATTAACCAAACATCACCGCCAAATTAATCATATGCTGGCGAAAGTCACAGTACAATAACAACAACAAGTGAACTGTGAGGACAATATGCCAATTCATGCCTTTATTTTTGATTTTGACGGAACGATTTTGGATACCGAATCCCAAGATTTCATTGTGGTGAGTGCCATGTGGCAAGCCCACGGCGTCACCCTCGACCTGGCCGAATGGCGCAAAGGCTTGGGGACAGTGGGCGGGTTTGATGGCTATGATGCCCTCGAAATCGCCACCGGTCACCCCGTAGACCGCGCCCATTGGAAGGCCCTCAATCACGAGCGCTACATGGAGCATTGTATGGCGCAGACACTGCGCCTAGGGGTGGTGGAGTTACTCGACTACGCCGATGCCCACAATATCACCCTCGCCGTTGGCTCGAGTGGCGACCGAGCCTGGGTCAGCAAATGGCTGACCCACCACCAGCTCATCCAGCGCTTTGCCACCGTCGTCACCCGTGACGATGTCTCGCAGGTCAAACCATCACCCGAGATTTTTTTGTTGGCCGCCCAAAACATCGCCATCAATCCGGCCCAATGCTTGGTATTTGAAGACTCAGCCCATGGTGCCACCGCAGCCGCCCGTGCCGGCATGCGCTGTGTGGCAGTCCCCATTCCAGCCTTACTGGATGCCTGGATGCCGGCAGTAACTATCCGATTGCAGAGCCTCGCTGATCTCACACCAGCGGCACTCCTTAGCCAAATCCAAGGCGTTGCACCCTCAGCGCCCCACGCCATGTAGAAACAAATCGACCAACGTACGACTGAGCGTGGGGACATCGTGCCCCCGTGATTGAGTCAACGAAAAAGGGTAGAGCAAGCCCAGCAAGGCCCAGGTAGCCGCCTGCACATCCATCACGCGGATCTGACCACTGGCTTGACCAGCCCGGAGCACCGCCCGGATGCATTCGATGAATTCACGCTCATAGCGCATGCCAAATTGTTTGCGCTCGGCTTCACCCAAATGTTGCAATTCAAACATGGCCAGACGCATGGCAGCCCGCTGCACGGCGTCGAGCCCCAACAACCCCTGCACCATGGCGATGAGTTGTTGCTCGGTGTCGGTGTGGGCGTTGGCGCCGGCTTGCATGATGAGAATCAACTGCGTGAGCGAATGCTCCATAATCGCAAGTAATAGCGCTTCTTTGTCAGTAAAATAATAATAAATTGCCGCTTTGGAGGCACCTACCGCCTCAGCAATCTCGCGCATAGAGACAGCATGATAACCCGAGGCGACGAACCGTGTCGCTGCCTCGGTCATGATTTTTTCACGGAGATCGATAGTCATTAGAACCCGCGGAAGAGGGGACGAACGTTAACACCGCTCCACGGGATGGACGCCATGATAACCACAAATGCAATGGTGAAAAAGATCGCCGCGGCGCGGTGCTTGGCTTTGTCGTCGGCACCCTTGCGAATGCGCCCAGAACCGATATGCACCAGTGCCACCGCAATCAACATCGTCAGCATGTGCTCAACGGCCCAAAAACGACTGACGTCGTCCTTCATGGCCGCCCCAAAATCACTGAAGGCGTTGAGGGTGATGGGGCTCAAGGCACCATACAAAATCAAGCCAATCACCAACTGAATGCTGGTGGCATTGACAAACCACGAGGCAAACCGGGCTTTGGTGGCAGTCCAGGCCACCCCACCCGACCACCCCTGCCATGCCGTGACAATCGCCAATACGGCGGTAATCAATACGGCCCAGCGTGTCCATGAATGAATCGTCAAGAAAATGCTATATGCGTTCATTACTACCCTTTCAAACCACTACAAACTACTTTGTCTCCGCTATTATAATCGGAATTATCTTACGCCGCCGCTGATTCCGGCGCCGTTTGCATGCGGGGGTGCAACCAAATCCCTACCACCAACATCGCCAGCATCACCATGGACGTCACCAACATCGCCAAGGCATAACCCGCAGTGGTGTCGGCTTGGCTCACTGCCACCACCCCATCAAAGCGGCACCAATCATTTGGCCCACACTAATCACGATGATCAAAATCGCTTGGGCGGGGGCACGCTGGCTGGGCTCGGTTTCACCGAGCATCATATAGCGCAACGATGCCCCCAACAATACCGCAATCCCAAAGCCAAACAACACCGAAAAAACATAGTACATGGTGAGGTCACGGGGCATTACCCCCAATACCAATAACCCCGTCGCCATCAACGCCACGCCCCCCAGTACGACCGGCTTGGCACCTTGTTTGTCAAGGATGCGCCCCGATAACGGCGACGCCACCGCCATGGCCAGTACCAGCGGGATTAATTGAAAGCTCGCGGCTGATTCATTCATGCCATGCGCACTCACCAGTAGCGATGGCAGGTACAACGTCACCGCTTCGGCCATCCCCGCCCCAAAGGCAAATGCCAAAATCACGATGACCTGCCGGCGCGCAAACAACACCATCTGCACGACTGGGTCAGCAGCCCGCCGCTCAACCCAGACAAATACGGGCAACAATACAATCACCGCCGCAACCATGCCAATCATGGCGGTGCTCAAGCTACCACCTTGGTTGACAGGTCACCTACCCCTTGGAGCGTCAAGGCACTCAAAATCAAAATCGTACTGAGTACGATGCTCCCCAACCAGTCAAACGCCCCACCCGCATTGCCACCACCGGTTGGCAACAAGCGCACACCTAATCCGATAATCAAGAGCATGATGGGCAGATTGACCCAAAACAACCATTGCCAGCCAAACAACAACAACACACCACCAATGATGGGACCAAGCAAAAAGGCAATCCCAAACACGGCACCAATCATCCCCAACGCCCGCCCTCGTTGCTCGACCGGGAAAACGTCACCGACCACTGCACTCGCCACCGGAAAAATACCACCGACGCCAAAGCCTTGAATCGCCCGCCCAATCAACAACATCGTGACATCAACCGATGTAGCCACAATAATCGAGCCAATCCCGAATAACAGCACACTCGCGAGAAAGCTGGTGCGCCGCCCAAAGCGATCCGACGCCTTGGCGAGTAACGGTGATGACACCAAATTGGCAACAATATATATCCCAAAAATCCACGACGCCGTAGCCACATCCATGCCAAATTACGCCCGGATGGCGGGCAATGCCGGCCCCGTCACCGCAATGTCGAGGGCCGCCATCAGCACCCCAAGAAACAACACCAATAACAAGCGATTGCGTTCACGATCACTCATACTCAACCCACTTTTCACTACTTACCGACCGGTCAGTGGATTATACGTCAAAAAACCCCTGCTAGGCATAGTGCCTGACAGGGGTGCACGGGCTGCTTGCGCGTTCGTAAATTAGCGCGTCAAGGCTTCGGGGTTGAGGCCTTGCAGGGCGGGCAATACAAAGCGGCCATCTTTGCGGATCAGGGCACCGTCAAACCAGATTTCGCCACCACCCACGGCCGCATCTTGGCGGCAAACGATATCCCAGTGGATTTGGCTGTTGTTACCGTTGGAGGCTTCTTTGTAGCATTGGCCAGGGGTCAAATGGAACGAGCCGGCGATTTTTTCGTCAAATAACGTATCGCACATGGGGTTGGTGATATAGGGGTTGACACCCAGCGACCATTCACCGAGGTAACGCGCGCCGGCATCGACATCGAGGATTTCGTTGAGCTTGGCCGTATTGGCGCCCGCTTGGGCAGCGACGATTTTGCCTTGGCTGAATTCAAAGCGCACATTGGTAAACAGCGTGCCACGGTACAGCGACTCACAATTGTACGACACCACTCCTTCAGCCGAATCAATCACCGGGCAGGTATAAATCTCGCCGTCGGGGATATTGCGCTCACCAAAGCAGGGCACCACACCCACACCCTTGATGCTAAAACGTAAATCAGTGCCAGGGCCTTTGATGTGCACGCGGTCAGTTTGGAGCATCAGTTCTTTGAGGGGCTCCATGGCATTTTGCATGGCCACATAATCGACACCACTACAGACATTAAAGTAAAAATCCTCGAAGGCCTCAGTGCTCATCCCGGCTGATTGGGCCATGGAGGGCGTGGGCCAGCGTAATACCACCCATTTGGTGTGAGGGACACGCACTGCCGAGTGCACATGGTTCCACCAGTGCTTTTCGTAGAGCTCCATGCGGTCGCGAGGGACATCACCCATCTCGGTGGTATTGTAGGAGCCACGCATCCCCACATAGCACTGCACGGCTTCCATGCGGGCGCGTTCAACGGCACCAATGGTTTGCATTTGTTCGACAGTGGCGACTTGGTAGAGTGCCCGCAGCACCAGTTGGCTATAGGTGCTCACGAGAGGGTAGCCACCGGCCTCGGCAACGGCACGAATCAAGGCCACGGTCATTTCGGTGGGGATGTCGAAGCTTTCGATTAGTACCTTTTCGTCTTGGGCGACACGCATCGAATGCTGTACCAATAATTGCGCCAATTTGGCAATCCGGGGATCTTGCATATGTGTATCCTTTTTGGGCAAAAACAAATCATAGCGCTATTGTAGCACTACGCAATTCTTGCAGGCACTCCCGCCCCGGCGTCATTCCATGCCGGGTGCTGGCACCCGTAGCGTGGAATCTCCTCGGCTTGCTATACGATGCATAGCTGCGAATGCGCGCTGCCATTTATCTCACGCGGAGGCGCGGAGCACGCGGAGGCCAGCGGCAATTGGCTACGGTACCACGATATATACCATAAGGGCAAATAGCGGCGAATGAATTCGCCGGCATGATTCGCCCCTACATCCATTCTCCTTCCTCTGTGCGAAACAATGAAACTTTGTCTAATATTTGCTTTTCGATTGACAAATTTTTTATAAATTATATAATTTTGTGTAACCGCTACAAAAAGGGATACTTGGTACAACATGAGTGACACGGTATTTACCATTACGGACAAAGTTTTGACCCATTTGCGCACACGAATATTGAACGGCACGATTGCCCCAGGGGAGCGGATTGATCAGGCTGAAGTATCACGCCAATTCGGGGTCAGCTTAGTGCCGGTACGTGAAGCATTAGCCCGCTTACAATCGAGTGGACTCGTGCATATCGTGCCGCATCGGGGTGTATTTGTAGAGCCGATTTCGCTGAGCGAAATGATCGACATTTATTACATGCGCGAAGTCCTCGAAGAGCAAGCAGCCCAACTCGCAGTCAAAAACATGACTGCTGCGACGATTACGTCATTGGAATCATTGATTAGTCAAATCGATATTGACATTGGCAATCATGCACCCGATGTATTTTTGCAACACACGCGTGAATTCCACTTTACGCTCTATCATGCCACGCAACGGCGCAATCTCATCCGCATCATCCAACAATTGTGGGATCAGAGTGATCGCTACCGCCGGCTCCAGATTGATTTGATTCCGGAGCGCTACCAAGAATCCCAATTCGAAAACCGGGCCATGCTGGCGGCGTGCCGGCGGCGTGACGGGGATTCACTGGCACTGATGGTACGCTACCGCATCCACCAAACCACCGCCGGCTTGCGGGAACGCCTCGAATTACATGATACAGGCGGCGCCGCCACAACATAGATCAACGCCTATCAATCAACCGAGTAATCTACAAAGAGGTAGTAGCAATGACGACCACACTCCGTGGAATTGCCTGGAACCACACCCGTGGCTACTTGCCCATGGTGGCCAGCGCCCAACGCTTCCAAGAGCTCCATCCCGATGTAGAAATCATCTGGGAAAAACGGTCGCTCCAAGCCTTTGCGGATCAACCCATCCAAGTACTGGCACAAACCTTTGATTTACTGGTCATCGACCACCCGTTTGTGGGCTATGCGGCTCATCACCTCGTGCTCGTAGCACTCGACCAACACCTCGATCAGGCCTACCTCGCAGATCAAGCTGCCCACAGCGTGGGGGCATCATACCCCAGCTACTGGTACAACGATCATTTATGGGCCTTGCCGATAGATGCCGCCACACCGGTCAGTGCCTGGCGGGCTGATTTGCTCGCTACCCCACCCCAAAACTGGCAAGAATTACTCGTGCTCGCACGCCAAGGCCAAGTGGCAGTACCGGCCATCCCGATTGATAGCTTGATGAACATGTATATGCTCTGCATTGCCCTAGGCGAAGAGCCCTTCCAAGGCACTGACATGATGGTCAGCGAAGGTATCGGCGCCCAAGCGCTACTACACTTGCGCGAGCTGGTAACTGCCTGCGACCCCGTCTGCTTAACCCGCAACCCGATTGCCACCTACGAAGCGCTAGCCCGAGGCGACGTGGCTTACTGCCCATTTGCCTATGGTTACGCCAATTACGCCCGCGCCCACTATGCCGCCACTACCCTCACGTTTGGCAATTTGGTGCATTGGCACGATGGACAACAGCTACGCTCGACCTTGGGAGGGACAGGGTTGGCGATTTCGCAGCAGTGCAACCATATCGACATAGCGGTGGAGTATGCCCGCATGGTGGCAGACCCCATTTGCCAAGCCAATGTATATTTCACCAGTGGCGGACAACCAGGCCACCGTGGGGCCTGGGAATCGCCGCTGGTCAATCAGCAATGCAATGATTTTTTTGTCAATACCCTGCACACCCTCGATAACGCCTATCTCCGGCCACGCTACAACGGCTACCTGCACTTCCAAGACGAGGCTGGCCCGATTGTGCACACCTATTTGCGCAATGGCGGTGATGTGACGCCGTATGTCCAACAAATCAATGACCTATATCGTACATCACGCCTAGCGTGATAACAGGGAGGCCGGCATGTTGCCACTCGATGGATTAGTTGTCCTCGACATGAGTCAGTTTTTGGCGGGGCCATCGTGTGCATTACGTTTGGCCGATTTGGGGGCGCGGGTCATCAAAATCGAACGCCCGCAAGGGGGTGATCTAGGTCGCCAGCTTTATATTAGTAATCTAGCACTGGACGGCGATAGCACGTTGTTTCATTCCATCAATCGCAACAAAGAAAGTTTCGCGGCGGACTTCAAAAACCCCCACGACCATGCCGCAGTACGAGAACTCATCCGCCACGCCGATGTTATCATCCAAAACTTCCGGCCGGGGGTCATCCAACGGCTGAGGCTCGATTACGCCAGCGTGGCCGCCATCAATCCGCGCATCGTCTATGGCTCTATCACGGGTTACGGCACCACCGGACCATGGAAGGACAAACCGGGTCAAGATTTGCTGGTCCAATCATTATCTGGCTTGGCGTGGCTCAACGGCAATGCCGATCAACCACCTACGCCGTTTGGGTTGGCGGTGGCTGATTTGATGACCGGAGCACATTTGGCGCAAGGAATTTTGGCCTGCTTGGTACGCCGCGGCATTAAGGGCATCGGTGGGCATGTCGAAGTAAGTTTGCTCGAATCGGTGCTCGACTTGCAATTTGAAGTGCTCACCACCCACCTCAATGATGGCGGGCGCGCACCGCAACGCAGTAGTGTCAACAACGCCCACGCCTACCTCGGCGCACCTTACGGCATCTACGCCACCGCAGATGGCTACCTCGCGTTGGCAATGGGCTCGATTATCACCCTAGCGCAATTACTCGAATGCCCGGCATTAAGTCAATTTGCCGACCCCCAGAGCTGGTTTAGTCAACGCGACACCATCAAATCAATCCTCGTGGACCACTTACGCACTCGACCCACGGCGGACTGGCTAGCCCGCCTCGAACCGGCCGATTATTGGTGCGCCAATGTGCTTACCTGGCGACAATTACTCGACCACGACGCCTTTAAAGTGCTCGGCATGGTCCAAACCGTGCAACGCCCCAACGGCGCCCAATTGCAAACCACGCGTTGCCCGATCCGCATCGACGGGCAACGCTTGACTGCCGCCAAAGGGGCACCGACGATTGGGGCAGACAACGCCACGATTCGGCATGATTTTGATTTACCCAACTAAAGGGAGAGTACTATGATTATTCCCCGGTTTTTTGACGATTATATAATCGATGAACAACGGGTTTCGTTTGGGCGCACCATCACCGAAAGTGACATCGTCACGCATGCCGGCCAGACTGGCGACTTCTACCCCCACCATATGGACGCTGAATGGTGCAAAACTCAGCCGTTTGGCCAACGCATTGCCCATGGCACGCTGATTTTTAGTGTGGCGGTGGGGATGACGGCGGGGGCGATTAATCCCCACGCCATGTCGTATGGCTACGACCGGCTGCGATTTGTCAAACCGGTGTTTATCAGTGATACAATCACGATTACTGCGACGATTAGCGAAAAACGTGCCCATGCCAAACGCACTGACGTCGGCGTGTTAGTTGAACAACTCAGCGTGCGCAACCAACACAATGAAGTGGTATTGGCGTGTGAGCACCTGTATTTGGTGACAAAACAACCGTGAATTGATATATTTTATAAAATAACGAGTGCTATGTATTGACAAATCCTTTTTATGGGAATAAAATAGGGCAATCACACGCAGTTCCAATAAAATTATATATATTTCCATGCATCGCAGGTATTAAAGAGGGTGCGGTATGACACAACGCAACGACGCGTTTGAACTCACCTATAAACCACAACTCCCCCCACGCCATGATTACGGCATTGGGATTATTGGCTGTGGCGGAATTATGAATTACGCCCACCTCCCGGCATACAAGGCACATCAACTCAACATCATCGGATGCTACGATGTCAATCCGACGGCGATGCACGAGACGGCTCAGCGTCACGGCATCGGCACGACCTACCCAGACATTGCAGCATTACTCGCCGACCCACGGATTGAGATTGTCGATATCGCCGTCCCGGCATGGGAGCAACGGGCGATTGCCGCGCAGGTACTGGCGGCTGGCAAGCATATTTTGTGCCAGAAACCAATGGCCGAGACGCTCGACGATGCCCGGGCAATTGTGGCGGCCGGGGTCGCAGCCGGTAAGCACGTCGCCGTCAATCAACAAATGCGTTGGAGCGCAGGAATCGCTGCCAGCAAAGATTTGCTTGCCCGAGGGTATATCGGCGAGCCTACCGACGCCCAGATTCAGGTATCGACCCGCACACCGTGGCATATGTGGCCGTGGTTGCGTGATTCGGCGCACCTCGATGTGATGTATCACAGCATCCATTACCTCGATAGTTTGCGCTATTTGTTTGAGGATCCGGCGTTGATTACCAGTCGGCATAGTCAATACCCAGGCCAAGCCGAGCGCGCCGAAACCAAAACGGTCACCGTGCTTGATTATGCGTCGCAACTGCAGGTGGTGGTGATGGTCAACCATCACGATGACTCGCAAGACGTCTATGCCACCTATCGGTTTTTGGGGAGCAAAGGGATTATCAAGGGGACGATTGGCTTGCTCTACAACTACCCCACAGGTCAGCCTGACACATTGGCGATAGGGTTGCATGGCAAGCAGTTGGTGGACATTCCGCTCGAGGGATTGTGGATTCCCGATGCATTCATTGGGCCGATGGCATCACTAATGGATGCGATTCAGCATGGTCATCCCCCCATTACTAGTGGGGCAGACAATATCGGTACCTTACAGCTTGTGCATGGAGCATATGCGTCGGCACAGCACGGTATGAGTATCAACCCGCACGATTTATAAAAAGGAGTAACGACTCGACATCGATTCCGTGGAAACGCTACAGCGATTACTCTCGGTGAACAGGGGCTTCTCATTTGATATGGTATCTACTGAGCGACGTTGCTCAGCAGCATATATGCAATGGATGTTTATCTATCACAAAGGAGTGCAGATCATGGGCAAACACGAAGAAGCGTTGGCGCAGGAATTACAACGTAAGGGATTTAGTCGCCGTGACGTCTTGCGTATCGGCTTACGCATGGGACTTGGCGCAGCTAGCATGGGGATGCTGCTGGCAGCATGTGGTCAGACTAGTAGCGAACCAGCCAAAGATGCTGGTGGCGATGCCGCAGCTGAGCCAACCTCGGAAAGCATCTTTGACATCACCGCAGGCGACACCGGGGCATGGCCCAAGAGCGCAGTTGCCGAACCAGGCGACAAAATCGAAATCAGTGTGGGTCACACGTGGGATGCCGTATTCTTTGAGCGGCAGTTGCAGTTTGACAAATTGTTTATGCAACGCCATCCCAACATCACCGTCAAAGCCGAAAACACCCCTTGGGGCGAATATCGCCAAAAGTACACGGCAGCCGCAGCAGGTAATGCGATGCCAGACATCCTCTACACCCAGTTCTCATGGGCCCAAGAGACCATCCGCAGTGGCTTGTACATTGCCTTGGATGACTATGTCGCCAAAGAGAAAGACTTCAACCTCAGCGATTTCACCAAGCCATCATTGGTTTCGTACCAATACGACGGCAAACTTTGGGGGATCCCGTACGATGAGGGTCCGGGCAACCTGTACTACAACAAAGAGTTGTTTGATGCCGCCGGCGAAGCCTACCCCGATGATTCATGGGATCTCGAGAAGTTAAAGGCTGTAGCCATCAAATTGACCAAGGGTGAAGGCCCCAACAAAATCTTTGGTTTGGGTGAATTGCCCAGCCCAGGTGATTCGTTGATGGCCCCCAACTACTTGTTCCCATTTGGGGCACAATACTTGAGCGAGCCCAAAGAAGACGAGTGCTTGATCAACAAGCCCGATGCCGTTACCGCCATGGAATGGTGGGAAGAATTACGCACCAAAGGGGCAATTCCCAGCCCCGCCGATTTGCAAAACGTGGCGTGGCCATCCTTCCAGTTCGGCAAAATCGCCATGACGTTACAAGGATCATGGGCCACACCACCGATTCAAGCCGGTTCAAAGTTCAAGTGGGACATTGCCAAGTGGCCCAAGGGTCCCAAGGCACACACCACCTTCTCGGCCGGTAGTGCCTACATGATTACCCGGGACAGCAAGCAGACCGATGCAGCCTGGCTCTACATGAACGAGTACCTCTCCACCGCCGGTCAAACCTACATGTGGGCCAGCACCGGACGTGGCAGCCCGTCACGCTTGTCGGCATGGCCAGCCTACCTCGGCTCGAAGTTTGCTCCCGCTGGCGCCAAAAACGTCGAAGAAGCCATGAGCCAAGGGATTGGCACCCACGACATCCTCGACCAACCCACCGGTCCACGGGTGACCCAAACCGCTGGTCCAATCTGGGATTTAGTGGTCGCCGGTCAAAAGAGCGTCAAAGATGCCTTGGATGAAATCTTTGCTGCCGTAGACCCGATTATTACCGAAAACCGTAAGTAGCTCCCCCATTCGCGTCTGTTGGTTGGGAAACTAGCCAACAGACGCACATTTATGTCGCAAATGACCACTTTTATACCACACCATGCGGAGGATGTGCCATGACCAATGCGCAACCCACCCCCATTACCACGCCCCCCAACAGAAAACCTAAAATCGGAGGCATGGCCCGCAAAGAAGAACGCTCGTTTTATTTGTTTATTTTGCCGTGGATTATTGGATTTCTGCTCTTTGATGCTGGTGCAATTATCGCCTCGTTTGGGATTAGCTTTACCAATTGGTCGGCACTCAGTGCCCCAGCCTATGTGGGCACCCTCAATTACAGTCGTTTAATAGCCGATTCGGTTTTTTATAAAGCGATGGGGAATTCGCTTTATTACGGCCTAGGCAGTGTCGGACTAGGTACGATTGTTTCGTTTTTGTTAGCCTTGTTGCTCAATCAAAACGTCTGGGGCATGTCATTATTTCGCACGATTTTTTATTTGCCATCAGTGGTCAGTGGGATTGCGGTGGCGATTTTGTGGATTATGATTCTCCACCAAGATTTCGGATTGATTAATTCGTTTTTGGCATGGTTTGGCATCAAAGGCCCGGGCTGGTTAGTACAACCGCAGTGGGCCATGCCGTCATTGATTTTGATGAGTTTGTGGAGCGCCGGGGGGTCAATGGTCATTTATTTGGCCGGACTACAAAGCGTCCCCACCCATTTATATGAGGCCGCCGAAATAGACGGCGCTGACACCTTTCAGAAATTTTGGACGGTCACCGTGCCCATGATGTCGCCGGTTATTTTGTACAACCTGATTGTCGGATTCATTGCCTCAATCCAAGGCTTTGTGACGGTCTATGTGATGACCAATGGTGGGCCTGCCAATGCGACCTTGGTGTATGGATTGTATATTTACCGCACGGCATTTATCAATTTCCAAATGGGCTACGCCTCTGCGCTTGCATGGGTATTGCTGGTGGTGATTATTTTGATTACAGTGGTGCAATTTATTGTGGCCCGCTACTGGGTTTATTACGAAGGCGACTTGAAATAATAAAAGGTGGCGCTATGCAAACACCCGTGGTTTATCCCAAACGCCAATTAGGGATTCGTGGCCGCGCATTCGCCGGCAAAGTAATCACCTATGTCTTGTTGCTCGGGTTGTCGATTAGTTTTATTTTGCCGTTTTTGTGGATGGTGTCGACATCGCTCAAATTGTCCCAAGACGTATTCACCTACCCACCCTCATTTTTTCCCAATAGTTTTGAATGGACCAATTACCCCAAAGGGTGGCGGGTATTGCCGTTCAACACCTTCCTCGTCAATTCGTTAATCGTCACGTTATCCAATGTGGCAGGAAACGTTTTGTCGTGCTCACTAGTGGCCTTTGGGTTCGCTCGCTTGCAAGGACGTGGGCGGAATATTCTGTTTTTGCTCCTGCTCGCCACGTTGATGATCCCCCGTGAAGTCACCATCATTCCACGGTTTTTGATGTTTAGTGCCGCAGGGCTGACCAACACCCTCTGGCCACTGGTGTTGCCGGCCTGGTTTGGTTATGCCTTTTTTATTTTCTTGTTACGTCAATTCTTTATGGGAATCCCCCTCGACCTCGATCATTCTGCCCGCATTGATGGTGCCAATAATTGGCAGATTTTGACCCAAATAATTTTGCCCCTGTCGCAACCAGCGCTGGCAAGTGTGGCAATTTTTGCCTTTATTGGCAACTGGAGTAATTTGCTCGACCCACTGATTTATCTGCGTTCGACCGAATTATATACGTTGGCACTGGGGCTCAACTTGTTCCGTGGCCAAAACTTCACCCAGTTTAATTTGCTGATGGCGGTGTCGATTATCACCCTCATCCCGGTATTGCTGATGTTCTTCTTTTCACAAAAACTGTTTGTGCAAGGGGTATCATTGACCGGTATGGGTGGTCGCTAGCACATGAACGGGGGAAAGGAGCGCACCATGCGCAGGTTAGCTATCAAATATCGTTCGTTTGACGGGTTTGAACGAGCACTCAGCCAACAAATTGCCCACTTCACGACGCTCCATCCCGATGTCACGATTACGAGTAGCCATGCCGGCCCCGAAGAACTCTACGCCGAAATGGTTACGGATGGGGGAGTGCATAGTGGTGAATACGACATTATGTTAATCCTCACCGATTGGCTGCCCGACCTACAAACCCGCCACGGCTTGATTTGTCTCGACGAATTCATTGCCACAGACCCACCGGCCGATTGGCCGACGGGTTGGAGTGAATCGTTGCTGGCATTACAACGCGACGCCCACGGGCGGGTGTATGGGTTGCCCTACCACGATGGCCCCGAGATGTTTCACTACCGCACCGATTTGTTTGACGACGTGGGCGAGCACCAAATGTTCCGCGCCAAATATGGCCGCAGCCTGCGGGTGCCACAGACGTGGGCCGAATTCCGCGAGGTGGCGCAGTTTTTTACCCGCCCAGACCAAGGCTTGTATGGGGCGGTGCTTGCCGGGCTCAACGATGGCCACAACAACGTCTACGATTTTTTCATTCATTTGTGGAGTCGGGGTGGCAGCTTGTTTGATGCCAACGGGGCGCCGTGTTTCAACGATGCTATCGGCACTGAGGCATTGCAGTTTTATGTGGATAGTCTGACGACGATGCAGATTACCTCGCCCAGAGCCCTCGGCTACGATAGTGTGGCGGCAGGGGTGGCGTATGCGGCTGGTGAAGGAGCAATGATGCTCAATTGGGCGGGGTTCATGTCGGTGGCGCAATTGCCCCCTAGTCGCATCATCAACCAAACCCGTTGTACCACCATCCCACGGGGCGATAGCAACCAAGGGCGCCATGCCAGCCTCAATGTCTATTGGGTGCTGGGGATTTGTGCGGGGAGCACAAACCAAGCCCTCGCCTATCAGTTTTTACAAGAAACTGCCACACCGGCCATGGACAAAATCACCTCGTTGGCAGGGGGCAGTGGCGTGCGCAAATCGACTTGGGACGACCCCGAGATTCGCGCCCAATTCCAATACTACGAGGTGATGGAGCAAGTGCATACCGGCATTGACACATTGCCGGCATTGCCACAATACCCGGCGCTGAATGAGGTTTTTAGTCAGATGACCTGGGCCGCAGTCCAAGGCACAAAAAGTGTCCAACAAGCCCTCGATGATGCCGCAGCGGCATGTCGTGCGGTCTTGGGCAGCGCATAACGCATTCATGTGCGCCAAAGGAGTCGCCGATGCAACCCTACTGGATTGACCCGCATTTTTTCCGTCAGCCGCCTCGCCGATTTCGCAAAATCCACCTCGACTTCCACAATTCGCAGCACATCCCGCGGATTGGTGAGCGCTTCGATGCCGACGAATTCGGCGACACGTTGCTGGCGGGCAACGTCGACGCGGTGGTGGTTTTTGCCAAAGACATGCACGGCTATTTTTATTATCCGAGCGAAAGTGGCCCCATGCACCCCGGCTTGGATTTTGATTTGATGGGGGCCCAAATCGCCGCCTGTCGCAAACGTGACATCAAGGTCTACGCCTACTATTGTGTGACCTGGGATCATTATTTGGCCGAGCGCCACCCCGAATGGCTGGTCTGGAAGCGCGATCGCACCACCTACCTGCCCAAATTCAACGAGACACCGGGGTGGACGGCGATTTGTCTGATGAATAGCGATTTCGTGCAACAGGTGCTCGATCACACCAAAGAATTTTTGACCAAATACGACCTCGATGGTCCATGGTACGATATGCCGTTCCCGATTGGGGGCGAATGTTATTGCCCCAAATGCTTGGCGTACTTCCATGCCCACGGGCTCGACCCGTTTGATTTGGCCACACAACGCCAGCACAAACAACACTTGCTAACAGACTTCATGAAAAAATGCCACGATGTGGCCCACCAAATCAACCCCAACTATCAAGTCGATCAAAACAACCAAACCAGTATTGGTCTGGGTGAGCGGATTGTGGGCATTGACAACGTCGATATCGAAGCGTTACCGACGGGTGGCTGGGGTTATTTGTACTACCCCACCAATGTGCGCTATGCCCGCACCTTCGGCCAGAGTGTGGTGGGGATGACGGGGCGCTTTCATCGGTCGTGGGCCGATTATGGTGGGCTCAAGCACCCCAATCAACTGATGAGCGAATTGCCGAGTATTGTAGCCCAAGGTGCGCAAATTTCGATTGGTGACCAACCACCACCCCATGGCCGGCTCGACCCAGCCGTCTATCAGAGCATCGGGGTAGGCTATGGTTACATCAAATCGATTGAGCCATGGTTGCAACAGGCAGCCCCAGTCACCGAAGTCGCTATCGTCGTCGACAATCTACCTCTCACCGACATCGGCGATAATCTGGTGATTGGTGGGGATGGACGCCACGAAAAAGAAGGGGCGGTGTATGGCGCCGTCAAGCTACTGGGCGAATTACAGGTGCAATTCGACATCATCGAAGGGGGTGCCAACCTTGGGCGCTATCGCCTGATTGTGTTACCCGACAGCCTCGTCGTCAGCTCAGCCTTAGCCAACCAACTCAATCAGTATCTCGCCAATGGTGGTCGCGTGATTGCTAGTCATCGCGCAATCAACGGCGCTGCGAATCACTGTTGGAACGCCCAGTTGGGGTTGACGTATCACGGTGAATCACCGTTTGCGCCGGCATATTTGTTGCTTGACCACACCCACTACCCGCATTTACCGGCCTACGAATACGCCTTGTACTATGGTACCGCCCAGTGGCAGACAACTCTGCTTCAGCGCGCGACGGTGGGCGAGCCGCTCTTCCAGCGCAGTGCGGCCCACTACACCAGCCATGCCCAATCACCGTTTGACCATGCCAGCGACTATGCGGCAGTGGTGCAAAACGACAACATGGCAGCGATTAGTTTTCCCGTTTTTAGTAGTTATTTCAAAAGTGGCTATTGGATTTATCGTGAGCTGTTGCGGGCGATTATTGACGAGTTATTGCCAGTCCGTTTGACCAAAAGCACTGCACCGCTGAGTAGTGAGGTGTTGGTGACGTACCAACAACAGACGGAACATCACCCCGCCCGTTATATGGTGCATATCTGCAATTATTCGCCCAATCGGCGGGCGACGCCTCACATGGAATACCTCGAAGACCCCATTCCCTTACACGATATCACCGTGACCCTCGGCATCGATGCGCGCATCAGCAACGCCTATTTGGCTGATGATCAATCGCCGCTACACGTGGCAGGGCAAGCGGGAGCGTGGCAATTAACGGTATCCAAGATTCGCTTTAATGCGATTATCGTCTGTGAAGTATAAACAACGAAAGGAAGTAGCTATGCGGTTTGATCGTACATTGACTGCTGTCCAAGCCCATCAAGTACCGGCCTGGTTCCACGAAGCAAAGTTAGGGATTTTTATTCACTGGGGGCTTTATTCAGTGCCAGGCTGGGCACCTACCACCGGAGCGCTCCATGATGTGATTGCCAGTGAAGGATGGCAAGCGTGGTTTGCCCGTAACCCATACGCCGAATGGTACATGAATTCGCTGCAGGTACCCAACGGTGCCACTGCGGCCTACCATGCCGAACAGTACGGCGACAAGCCGTATGCTGGCTTTGCCGCAGACTTCAATGCCGGCACGGCACAGTGGGATCCGGCAGCCTGGGCTGAATTGTTTGCCAACGCTGGTGCCAAATACGTGGTACTGACGACCAAACACCACGACGGGTTTTTGTTGTGGCCCAGTGAACAACCCAACCCGTTTATCCCCGATTACCAAGTCACCCGCGATTTGGTGGGCGACTTGAGTGATGCCGTCCGCGCCCAAGGTTTGACCATGGGGCTCTATTATTCGGGGGGGCTGGACTGGACGTTTAACCCGCATGTCATCCAAGACATCAATGATTTGTTTGTGGCAATCCCCCAAAGCTCCGAATACGTGGCCTATGCCGATGCCCACTGGCGCGAATTGACAAACCGTTACCGCCCCGCTTGTATGTGGAACGACATCGGCTACCCGATGGGATCTGACGTGGGGGCCTTGTTTGCCGATTACTACAACGCCGTCCCCGAAGGAGTCATCAACGACCGCTTCACCCAAGCCAGCCCCGACCAAGTGGCCCAGATTAGCCAAGGAATATCCCCCAAACCACCACATGCCGACTACCGCACGCCCGAATACGCCGTCTTTGACACGATTCAGGCGGATAAATGGGAATCCTGTCGCGGGCTGGGATTTTCGTTTGGGTATAATCGCAACGAATCAGACACCGAAATGTTGTCGCCGGTGGCACTCATCCACTCATTTATCGATATCGTCAGCAAAAACGGCAACTTGCTCATCAACGTGGGACCACAAGGGGACGGCACCATCCCTGCCGCCCAAGCCGAGCGCTTGCTGGCGCTGGGGGCGTGGCTGGCAATCAATGGCGAGGCTATCTATGCCACCACGCCGTGGACACGTGCGGAAGCAACCACCGCTAGCGGACTAGCAGTGCGCTTTACCCACAAAGACCACACCTTGTACGCCACCATGCTCGGTACCCCCGCTGGGCGCATCGTCATCCCCGCCATGCCCGTCGCCGACCACACAATTGTGACGTTGCTGGGTCATCAGGGAGCCTTGGCATGGCAGCGAGTCGGCGACGGCATCGCCATCGACATCCCGTCACATCTGGCGCCATCAGCGGCCTACACCTTGCGCTTGACGCCACAATAGGTCTTTTCGTCAAAAAGCCGAGCGCAACGATTGTTGCGCTCGGCTTTTTTTGGGCGTCGTACCTGCACGACTGAAATCATGTTATAAAAGAAGCACTGTTTTTGCCTGCAAGGAATATCATCACATGCTTGTGTATCATGCCCAAAATCGCCCGATCAGACTAAGTCCTTCGTTGTTGTCGGCCAATTTCGCCACCCTAGGGGCTGACGCCCAGGCAGCTTTGGCTGGGGGTGGCGATCGCCTGCATGTCGATGTGATGGACGGACGTTTTGTGCCCAATATCACCATGGGGATGCCCGTGGTGGCCGCCCTGCGGGCCCACCTCGGGGCTAGTGCCTACCTCGATTGCCACTTGATGATTGTCGAACCCGAACGCTATGTGGAGGCGATGGCGCAGGCCGGCGCCAACCAAATCAGCGTGCACCTCGAAGCCTCGCCCCACCTGCATCGCACCATCCAACTCATCCGCGCTACTGGTGCCCATGTGGGGGTGGCGATTAATCCGGCCACACCGCTCAGTGCGATTTATGATGTGGTGGAGTTAATTGATACGGTGTTGGTGATGACGGTCAATCCCGGTTTCGGTGGTCAAAAATACATCCCACAATCGACGGCCAAAATCCGCCAACTACGGGAGTTCATTGACCGCCAGCAACTCACCACCGCCATCCAAGTCGATGGCGGCATCGGGCTCGACACGTTGGCGACGGTAGCGGCAGCGGGGGTCGATGATGTAGTGGTGGGCAGTGCCTTTTTCTTCCCCGACCGCAATATCGCCCAGGCCGTCGCCGCCTTGCAACAGACGTTGCGCTAATCGTTCGGGGTGGTGAGGTCGTGGTGGACGATTTTGGCCACTTTCTCGCCACTAATCATGGCCGCGTCGATACTACTGGCTTCGGTATATTCCCCAGCGAGGTACAATCCTGCTTGGCTGGTGCGATTGGCAGGCAACGTTGGGTGAATGCTAGGCGGTTGGGCAAATTGGGCGTAGGGAATGCGGTAGATACGCAGACGGCGGTAGCGGCTAAATGCTTGTTGGGCGCTGGGATCATAATCGAGCATGCGTTGCAAATCGGCTTCGGCGGCAGTATAAAACTCGTCATCGCTGTACTCGGGCACGCCCAACACACTCGCACTCAGCAAATGGCGGCCGGCGGGGGCGTAGTGGGGTGCGATTGCGCTGAGCTGACAGGCGTTGTTGACAAAGGCATCGTCGTTGGCGTTGAGCCAGAGTTTGCGATTGGTCGTCAGGGCAGTATCACTTTCCCAGTAGAGGGTCGTAGTGCCTTTGGCCTCACTGGGCAACGTCAATCCTGCTAATTGCTGGGCGATGGGGGCTGGCACTGCCAACACCACCACATCGGCCAATAGGGCTTGCCCGTCGTTGAGGCGCACCCCAACGACCCGCGTATCTTCGTGCACCAACCCCTCTACCGACGTATTACACCGAAGTGTGGTTTGGTCGGGGGCAAGCCCACTCGCCAATTGTTGGGTGATAACGCCCATACCCCGGGCAGGGATGACGGTGCGTCCTTCGGCTAACATTTTTAAGTCAAACAAAAAACATTTAGCACTAGTCGCCAAACTGCGATCAAGAAAAATACCGCCATAAAACGGCGCAAAAAACCACTCAATCACTCGCGTGCTAAATCCTTGCCGGCGCAAATACTTCAATGTACTCGTATCCGGGCCTTGCCACAGCTGTGCGATGCTCCAGCGCGTTAGCGACCGACTCAACAGCAACAACCGAAATTTATCGAGGGGCGTGGCGGCATTAGACCAGATGGCCGCCCAACTGGCTGGTAAATCACGCAGGGGATCTGTCAACACCGATGCCTGACCTTGGCGACAAATCACTGCCCCTGGATCAAAGGCACATAACTCGAGCGCAGGCAACGACAACCAGCGTTGCACCGCGGGGTATGCGTCAAACAGTACTTGGAAGCCACGATCGAGGGTGAATCCGTCGACCATATCAGAACGGACTCGGCCACCAATTCCATCACTCGCTTCAATTAGGGTGATTTCGTGACCAAATTGTTGTAATGCACGAGCAGCGACTAACCCAGCCAATCCTGCACCGACAATGATAATTCGCATATCAGTCACCACCGACTTTCGTTTGCATCAATCACTCTCTTTATTCTACCTGAACTCGCAAAATGAGGATATGGGTGGTGTTCGAGGACATGCCTCGAACCTGCGATTATTGGTGATACAACATATTCTTACACGGTTAACCCGCGACAATCGTTGGCTGGCAAGCCAGGGAGATTCATACTTCCTAAGGGCGAATAGCGGCGAATTCATTCGCCGGCATGGTTCGCCCCTACTACTACACCGACACCGACACCCTTCCTCCTAAGGGCGAATAGCGGCGAATGAATTCGCCGGCATGGTTCGCCCTTCCTCTTTTTTTGGCGTATTGCATACGCCAAAAAAGAGTTATTATAGAGCAATATCTACGCCAATCTACGCCGCTTGTTGATTGTACGGCGGTGCATTGATACG
>JBBAWW010000037.1:0-8752 GCA_040397035.1 Roseiflexaceae bacterium
CGCCGTGGGCATTGGGTCAGTTCGTGGATGGCCGATGGCGACAAATTGATAATCCGTTTATAGGGCAACGGATCTGTGTGCGTGGTATTGACAGAGGATGTCATCGGCAATGGTTGGGCGCGGAAGGAGGGGACGATTTCGATATCACGGCAATCGACGCCTGCAATGGGAAGTTGTTGTAGGTAGTCGAAGGTCACGGTAAATTGTGAATTATTATTTTTGGATGGAACATGCGCACTCACCATTAGCCAATGCTTGGCGCGGGTCAAGGCCACATACCACAATGCCAACAATTCGTTGTAGTGCTGGCGTTCGAGTTCGTGGGTCATGCGGTGTTGGGTCGCGTCGGGATGCGTCGGGTCGACCAAATAGCCAGGCTGAAAGGTTGGGGCTTTTTCGGCGCGCAAGCTAAAGGCATGTGCATCGGGAATAAACACTGCACCAAATTCAAGCCCTTTGGCGGCGTGGACGGTCATAATTTGCACCGCATTGGCGTCGGTTTTGAGCTCGGGGGCGGCGCTTTCGGGATCATCGCGCATGCGCTCGACCAGTTGCCCCAACAAATCGGGGACATTGGCGGCTGGCAATGCCCGACAATCGTTGACGAGCTTGGTGAGCATGCGTTGGCCGTAGGCACCGTCACGCTGCCACAACCCACAGCGCAAAATCACTTCATGGAGCCATTCGGCGGGGGCTAGTTGCCATTGTTGGACGGCGAGGTGCTGTTGTCGTTGCACAAATGTGCCAATCGGCGTGATGTCGTGTTGATGGGCTAACAGCATCTGCCAGAGCGACACGTCGCGGTGTTGCTGGCGCATATGCGCCAAGCCGACGTCGTCGATGGTGTGGGTTGCCTGTAACAGGGCTCGCGTCAGTGCCATTTCGTTGCTGGGGTCAATGATGGCGCTGGCGGTATGGATGGCATCGAGAATCAATGGCCGCTCATAAAAAGGATTGTTTTTGCCACGGTCAAAGGGAATCCCGGCTTGTTGCATGGCGTCAGCATAGACATCGAGATGGTTTCGCCGGCGCAACAAAATCGCCATGTCACCATAGGCCACACCGTAATTGGTGTGCAGTTCTTGCATACGGGCGACGATAGCCGTTGCTTCGGCAGCTTGGTCGGGATAACGATAATAGCGCACACAATCGGGGGCGATTTTATCGGCATCATGCCGGGCGGGGACCAGGGTTTTGGTGCGGTCAAACTCGGGTGGAGTAGCGAATTGATAACTGTTGAGCCCAATATTGGCGAGGTCGAGGATGGGTTTGAACGAGCGGTGATTTTCGATCAAATCAATCTTGTGTGTGCTGGCTTCGCGGATATCGATAATGTTTTGCACTTGGGCTTGGCGCCACAGATAAATCGCTTGGCGGGGGTCGCCCACCACTGTGCGGCGGGATGGTTGGGCGTTGGTATGGGGGGTAATGCTGGCCAGCAAATTGGCTTGGACGGCGCTGGTGTCTTGGTATTCGTCGACCATCACAAAGCGTACATCGCCACAGAGTTGGGGGAATTGAGTAATCAACCATGGGATTACGTTGATGAGGTCGTCGAGGTCGATTTGCCCCTGTTGGCTGAGTTGCATACTGCGGGCCACAAAATTCCACTGCATGGCTTGACCGAGTAAGGCATGGGTGTCGCTCAGTGCCATGGTTTGGGCAAGGCGATCGGCGAGTTGGGCGCTGGTGAACCCCATTCCTTTGGCATCGTCTAGCATTTGGGTGATGAGTTTGGCAAGTGACGCATCATTCCAGTCTACATTGTCGATGATGCTATAGAGGTGGGCGTAGGCTTCTTGCCATCCATATGCCAAAAACCGCTCCCAGCATTCTTCGGCAATCAAGAGCGCATCACGTTCATCGCAAAACGGCTCGTCGGGGTCGAGGTTGAGGGCGATGCTTTGGCTGAGCGCGAGGCGGGCTGCAAAGGAATGGAAGGTCGAAATATGTGCTTCGGCCATATCAACCCGACTCAGATTGAGGTCGCTTGCGTGAGTGACTTTGTACATCATGCGCGCCCGCATTTCGGTGGCGGCTTTTTCGGTAAAGGTCAGCACCACGATATTGCGAGGATGCAGGCCGGGTGTTTCGGTCAAGATTTTGACGTAGCGATTCGCCAACGTTTCGGTTTTGCCGGTACCGGCGCCCGCAATGATACAGACGGTGCTATTGAGGGGCGCGTTGAGCGCTTGGTGTTGGTGGATGTTGGGGGCGAATGTCGTCATCAGTGTCTCCTTTTGGTGTGCTCTCAGGGATTAATAATTGGTCGGCGTGGCGTCGTCACAAATCACGGCAAAAGGACAATAATTGCAGCCACGACTAGGGGTGGTGGGGTAGGGCGTCTGCCGCATCTGGTCCATGATACGGTCGAGTTGTAGTGCAATTGTACCGTGCAGGTCGCTGGTGCTGAGCTGGATACCGATGTGGCTATTCCCTTTTTTGCGCATACCAGTTGGCTGATCTGTGAGGATGGTGACACGGGTTGGATCACTATCGGCGTCTTTTTCTCGTGGGATGGCGAGATAATACATCCGCATCTGCGTAGCGGCTGGGGTCAGGCGCCATTCGGATTGTGCCAACCCCAACAAGTAGAGTGGGATTTGATAATTAGTCGGTTTTTCGTCGTTTTTGGGTAAAAAGGCCTTGATGAGGGCTGAATAGGCTTTGGTCGTGCCACTTTTGTAGTCGATGATTTCATAATAGCTCTCGGTACTACTGATGGTCACGAGGTCGATGCGGTCGATACGGGCATTGATGCGTTTGCCGTTGAGGGTCATGCTGAGTTGCTGCTCGAGCAAGACTGGTCGCCGTGTGGTTTGTTTGTGGAGTGTATGTTCGATGGTCACCCAGCGCTCTAGGAGCTGTGCGATTTTGCGTAAACTACTGCGTTGGCGGAGTCCTTCGCCAAAGCGGTTGCTCCAGCGCTGGGTGGGCATATAACTGGTGCCCGCACCCAGCGCGACCGGCTCGCCTTGCCAGGCGGCAGCCAGGATTTGGCTGGTGCGCTGGGGCAATTGGACCAAGCGTTTGGTGAATGTACTCGCTGATTCGTGGCGTAAATCGACGTCACTGGTTTGGCCATTGCCGAGGGCGGCACACAGGATTTCGTGGATCAGGCTGCCGGTATCGAGATTGCGCTCGTCGCGGCTATCATCATCGTCGTCATCGCTAATCCGGACGATTTTTTCATAAAAATAGCGCCGTGGACAGCCCAGATAATTACTGATTTGGCTGGCCGAAAAACTATTGTCGTGCATCACTTGTAGCACCGGCGTCGCCACTGGTGCCGGATTGTGGGCGACGGGCATTACTGCGCCGTCGATGCGGGTGATTGGTGCCTCGTTGTGTACTACCAACTCCCCATTGGCGGTAAAGTTCGCCATGCCATGGAGGATGCGTTCAAAATACGGTGAGGCGAGTTGGGTCGCTCCATTGACGCCGTGATGCGCCATGGTAAACACCACTTCGTGGGCCTGACTACCACACAACGCTGCCACGCGGCGCTCCTCACGCTCACGCCAGGCGTGGACCGCGGTGCGTAATGGTGGCTGGGGGCGGTGTGATGCCACAAACGCCGCACACAACATCTGCTCTGGGAAGAGTTGATAGCCAAAGGCGGTGCGTGGCGCCACATGCTCGCTCATGCCCATAACGATGACACAGTCGGCGTTGGCCAATGCACCGGTGCGGCTATGGATGGTGAGCGGCAAGGTGGTGCGGTACATGGCATCGAGGGTGTTGGGCAAACTGTCGATACTACTGATTAATTGTTCACGTTGCGCCCCAGCGATTTTTTCAGATAGGGCGGTGCGATCGACTTCCTCGATGCGGGCCAGCCAGCCGTGATAATCGCGTAGCCAGGCATCGCGTACATCGACGGCAATGGTGTTGTTGAGCCACGCCCACATAAGTGCGTTACTCCATTTGATTAACGCAGAGATTTGGGGAGCGATGGGGCGCTGGATGTCGACGGCATTGAGTTTGGCGGTAAGCGCTTCGGTATGGGGGTTGGCGCTGTCGCGACTGGCTTGGCGGGCTTGGGCACTACTAAGCCCCCAAAACGGCAATTGCAATAATTGATTGAGCAGCGCGCGTTGTTGCAAGAGGTCGCTGACGGTGGGCCAGCGTAGTGCTCCCCGCCCCAATTGAATCAAGGGATTTTGGTTGCTCGGTGGCACAAGTGGTGCCAACGGAATCCCCTGCCCGATGAGTGCTGCTCGTACATGCGGTACGAGAGATTCATCACTACAGACAATGGCGACGCTACGCTGGGTGGCGAGCCGCTGGTAGGCGAGTTGGGCAATCGCCTGACATTCGTCGACGATGGTGGGTACGCCTGCTACCCAGGCCCCGTTGCTGGGCATCCCAACCAGCGTCAACGCTGGGTTGGCGGTTTGCTGTCCGAGGATGCGGTGCGCCACCAGATGGCCGGTGTGGTGATGGGATGCAGGCCATGGTTGCGGTGGCGAGAATTGACATAACCAATTGTGGACATAGGCTAATTCTGGTGCGCAATGACTAGCATGCACCCAGCCCGCTAGTGTCACCGTCTCAATCGGCTGGATGAGTTGGGCGAGGGCATGGAGTTGGGCCGTACTGGCGTGGTGTAATTCGCCTGCCACGACGACGTCGTAGGGCAGGGGCGTCGATTGATTGTCGCAGACATGCAAGGCTACATCATCATAGGCGACAACCCCTTGCTCATCGAGGATGGCTGCATAGCGAGCATAGGTTTGGGCGAGCTCGTGGTGCATGTCGAGGTCAATCTGGCCCCAGCGCTGGCGTTGGCTCGACATCCAGCTGAGTGCTTGGGCGATTTCATTCAGCGCCCCGCGATTGTGCCCGTATTGTTGGTACAGTGCGCCTCCCACCTGTCCCCACGCCGTATTGACCACCACCATACGACTGGTCGCGCTAATCACGGCGCGTGGTGCAGTACGCTTGAGTTGCTTCATTAGCAACGTCTGGAGTGTACTGACTTCGATTTGTGTATGGGGCTGGTGCGTGAATTGTTGGCGCAACCAAGTGGCGTGGGTGCGGCTGGCGGTGATAATTAAGGCACGGCGAGTGCCGGCTTGTTGGGTGACATAATCGATGAAGTCGCGATGATACAACGCCTGGGGAACCGCATACTCAAATACATTTCGCATAGTGCCTCTTGCAACGTGGTGCGTAATACCGTTATTACGCTAATTATAGCATGCAGGCGGTGGGGATGCATGTTGGGGGGGAGGCCACTGATCGATTTTTCTCCCCACTCCCCCCTGAAAAAATCCCCCCTCCATGCTATGATTAATCCATGAATAGCATGCATTAACTCACCCCAGAACAACAAGCCGTCGTCGCTCATCCCACCGGCTTCCACGCCCGTGTGTTGGCGGTGGCCGGCTCTGGCAAAACCACCACCATGGCACATCGTGTCAAACAATTACTCCAAGCTGGTACGCCGCGCCACGCCATCCAAATCGTGATGTTCAACGTGCTGGCGCGCCAACAATTTACCACTAAGTTGCTCGATATCGGTCTCGCTCAATCACAGCACCCGGGTGTAGATACCTTCCACTCGTTTGCCTTCAAAATCATGCGCCGCGCCGTCGAAGCTGGACTCATGCCCGAACCGCGAGAATTGTGGACTGCCGACGACAGCGAGATGGGGCACATCCTTGCCAACCGTACCATCCAAGCCCTCGAAAAAGAAGGGGTTTTCCCCCTCAATACCATCGATGCCGAAATGGCGCTGATGGCCATCGGCCTCTGGAAAGGCGAACTCATCCCTCCCGATCGTGCCCGTGCCACCAGTAGTGGCGAACTAGGCTTGGTCGATGTCTATATCCGGTTTGAAGCCGAGCGCCACAAACGCCATGCCGCCGGGTTTGATGATTTTGTGCCGATTGCGGTGGAACTACTCACCACCTTCCCCGAGTTTCGCAAGCAAATCGCCAACCATTTGCGCCACGTGATTGTCGACGAATACCAAGACGTCAATGCTGGCCAACAACGCTTGATCGAACTCCTTGTCAATCCGCATACCGATGTGATGGTGGTTGGTGACGACGACCAAACCATCTACGAATGGCGGGGTGCTCGCCCCGATTTTATTTTGCAAACCATGACTGGCCACGTGTTTGGCAAACCAGTCAGCGACTACACCTTGTCACATTCATCCCGGTTTGGTCCACTGCTTGCCCAAGTAGCACTGAATGTCATCAGCCAAAACACCAGCAGAGTCGCCAAACCACTCACCGCCCACAACATCTTGCATCCTACCGATGTGTTTGTGGTGCATGAGCAGGCCGAACAAACCAGTGAACTCGACACCATGCTGTGTACCCAGTCGGTATCGCTAGTCCAGCGCACCCAAGACCCCAGTCAAGTGGTAGTGCTAGGGCGGACGTTTAGTCAAATGCAGGGCCTCGAAGCAGCCTGTCTGGCCCGCCAAATTCCTTATCGTGTGTTGGGGCGCAAACCTTTTTTTGAGCGCCGTGAAGTGGCTACCTTGGTCGATTACCTCAAGGCTGGCCAACAATGGCACGATTTGGTCGATGAGCAAGTCGGTCGGGTGTTGATGTCGATTATCAATCTACCCAACCGTTATTTGGCGCTTGATACCATCAAAAAATCACTCGCTGATGCCCAACGTTATGGCATGTCACTGGGGGAATTACTCCATGGCCTTACTAATCCCACTCAATCACCCCTCAACCGCCCCGGTCGCGAGCGTATGGCCCAACTCATCGCCGTATTGATGCGGGTGGATGAATTGTGGCGCACGTCCTAGCCGGCCTATCAGGCCCTGCAAATCATCGTCGATAGTACCAATTACATGGAACACTTCCATAATTATTATGGCATCGGTGCTGAATCGAGCGACCGCATTAATTGTGTCAATCAATTCATTGGCTTTGCCCGTGATACTGGGCTAGCTGTCGGTGATTTTGTCACCCATTTTGCCGGGCTCGATCATACCTTTAATGCACCACTCGAGCATCAGATATTATTTACCACCATTTATCGTACCAAAGGCCTCGAATACGACTATGTATTTATCCCACGGGCCCACGAGGGCTATATGCCAGTGCTCCTCAGCGAAGAATTGACGGTGTGGGACAAAACCCAGAGTGCCGCGCCCCCCACCCGCGGTGGGAGCGTGGTCGAAACCGAACGGCGGTTGTTTTATGTGGCCATCACCCGCGCCAAGCGCGAAGTCTATATCGGCGTGTCGCTCAGCCCGCGTGCCGGCGATCAAGCTAACAGCACTACCCCCGAAGTATCGCGCTTTGTCGAAGAAATGCACCTCAAGCCGACGGTGGCCATCATGCACCATGTGGTGGCGGTGCAGCGGGGTAAGCCGTTGAGCAACCTACACGATTCATTGCTCCGCAATGGGGCATCGCCGGTATTGCGCCAGCAACTCACACACTATTTACCCAATCAACCTCAGTTAGATGACATAATCAATGACCCGCAGATTCGTGATTGGCCGGCGCCAGTGCGTACGAGTACCACCAGTAAATCCAAACGCAAGGCGCCACCCTCGTTAGTGCCTTGGTGGGCCAAATTGTAATTTTGTGGCTACGGTATAACGATTACACCGCATGACGTAACCCCGTGCTCACATAGACACCGGCATTCCCGTGATAATAGTAGCGGTTGCACGCGTACGCCGATGACCGCGTATGATGTTCGTTTTCGATTAGATGAGGTAATTGAGGGGGCGCATTCGCAAAGTGAACTGTCTACTTTGCTTAGAATTTGATAATTATGCGATGAGAACAAAAACTGTTTATGAATACAATTTCGATACACTTTTTCTCTTTCAATGTTGGTTGTGGTAACTAGACAATTCATAAAAAATGCTACCGCAAGCACAGATTTTTTGTTACTATAGCCGTTTAAAACAGCCTGAATACATTTATTCCCTCGCTACCGTGTCTCCAAAATAACAGGGGATGCACGTGTTCTTTGGTGAGAACAATATTCTTAACCATGTTTATTACTGCATGAGCGTTTGATTATAGAGCCAAAAAACGCTTGACTATATACACTTTTTGCATATAGTTACTAATGTATGTACGATAAATTTTATGAAGTATGTACAAGTAATCTTAGTCTAGGGTAAATAATCACCCAAACGAAATGGAGTCGCGTTGAAACGTTTGCAAATTGGTTCACTGTTCGTATTGTTGTTCACTTCGCTCGTTTTGGTCGCTTGTGCCACAGCCCCCGCCGCCGCCCCTACGGCAACAGTCGTTCCTGCTACTGCTGTCCCCGCTGCCATGGACATCGTTGATACCGCAGTGGCGGATGGTCGCTTCACCACCTTGGTGGCTGCAGTGCAAGCTGCCGGTCTGGTCGATACCCTCAAAGGTGCAGGACCCTTCACCGTCTTCGCTCCTACCGACGAGGCATTCGCCAAATTGCCCGCTGGCACCGTAGCAAACCTGCTCAAGCCTGAGAACCTCGAGACCCTCAAGAACATCTTGCTTTACCACGTAGTCTCAGGCAACGTGATGGCAGCTGATGTGGTCACCCTTGATGGCAAAACGGCCGACACTGTTGCTGGCAGCGCCGTCAACATTTCGGTAAAAGACGGTAAAGTTTTCTTGAACGAAAACGTGCAAGTAATCATCACCGATATCGTAACCAGCAACGGCGTAATCCACGTAATCGACACGGTACTGATGCCCCCAGCCAAGCTCGCGGACATCGTTGATACCGCAGTAGCCGATGGTCGCTTCACCACCTTGGT
>JBBAWW010000037.1:8852-28302 GCA_040397035.1 Roseiflexaceae bacterium
AGCTCGCGGACATCGTTGATACCGCAGTAGCCGATGGTCGCTTCACCACCTTGGTGGCTGCAGTGCAAGCTGCCGGTTTGGTTGATACCCTCAAAGGCGCAGGACCCTTCACCGTCTTCGCTCCTACCGACGAGGCGTTCGCCAAATTGCCCGCTGGCACCGTAGCAAACCTGCTCAAGCCAGAGAACCTCGAGACCCTCAAGAACATCTTGCTTTACCACGTAGTCTCAGGCAACGTGATGGCAGCTGATGTGGTCACCCTTGATGGCAAAACGGCCGACACTGTTGCTGGCAGCGCCGTCAACATTTCGGTAAAAGACGGTAAAGTTTTCTTGAACGAAAACGTGCAAGTAATCATCACCGATATCGTAACCAGCAACGGCGTAATCCACGTAATCGACACGGTACTGATGCCCCCAGCCAAGCTCGCGGACATCGTTGATACCGCAGTAGCCGATGGTCGCTTCACCACCTTGGTAGCTGCAGTGCAGGCCGCCGGTTTGGTTGATACCCTCAAAGGCGCCGGACCCTTCACCGTCTTTGCTCCTACCGACGAGGCATTCGCCAAATTGCCCGCTGGCACCGTAGAAACCTTGCTCAAACCTGAGAACCTCGAGACCCTGAAGAACACCTTGCTCTACCACGTAGTCCCAGGCAAGGTCATGGCCGCCGATGTGGTCACCCTCGATGGCAAGATGGCTGATACTGCCTTTGCAGGTAATGCAATCAAGATTTCCGTGAAGTATGGCAAAGTGTACCTGAACGAAAACGTGCAAGTAATCATTACTGACGTCATGACCAGCAACGGCGTGATTCACGTAATCGATACGGTGCTGTTGCCAGAATAAATAGCACTCGTTGGTGTTAGCTTATTGGTTTGTGTGCGAAAGGAGCCGGTGTACCGGCTCCTTTCGCTTATTGCCCAATACTACGGCACACGCTGTTTATTGCGGTGTGTTGCTATCGTTGGCCCTTGTTCGTTACTATTGTGCTAATTCGTCAAAAATGCCGAAAATAATTCGTTTTTTCCGTGCTAAAACAAGATATACCCAGAAATTGAAAATGGTTTGGGAAATCACTGAATATGAAGGCTGTGATATGAATGTTCCTGCACTTCATTTGCCCCCGCTCGACCTTGATTCGATCAACATACACTCCACTGTGCAACAACGCTTGGTATTTGCCACGCAGGAAATCGTCGCACGGGGATGGTATATGAAGGCCAATCAAGCCACCGTTTCGATTGCGCAGGCGCACGCCCAAACGCGGGCTACTACGCGCCGGATCCCTGTGGATGCATTGTTGCCGCCACGGCGTTCTTTTCCACAAACGGTCACAATGGTGCATAATCAGACCGCATTGACCGTGGGCGCTGCCTGGTATCGGCGTGGCTACCGCGTGGCCTTGGTCAATGCCACGCCGTTGTGGTTGTGTCATCCTGCGACTATTGCTGCCCGCATGCCGGACAATGCGTTATTGTTTGCATCCGGGATTGCCGATTGTGTTATCCAAAACGGCTTGTATCGCCAACGTGAAAATGCTGATGATGCGCTCGTGGTCACTCCGCAATTACCCGTGTTTCGCACGTGTGCGGGCGATTTACTGGCACGACCGTGGTATGTCGATGCAATTACCACGCAATTCAATTATCCGCAGCGGCTAGGACCGTTTTTGCACATTGACCCGGGCAAATTCCAGCGTTGGTTTACCCACGTCATTCAGACGGCAAGTGGGCTGGGTGCCAATGTGCTGGTCGTAAACATTTCGATGCAGAGTGACGCCGAATTACTTGCCCAGTTATTTGCCCAAACCTTGGCCACGATTCATCCACGGGGGCTGGCTGTGATTGATTTTGCCATATCGGATATCAATCCCACCCAATCCCACGTCTCGCCGTTTTGGTATCACTTTGCCGGTCACACATACTACCACTAAGCATTGTTGCGATTACGCTTACTGCAAGAGTGTCGTGACACTCATGACGTGCATGGCGATGAGCTCTTGATGGGAGAAATCCGGACCGTTATAGCCACCAGCCAGACACGCTGCCACGTGGAGCTGATGCCGGCGGATCCACGCCGTCACCAACGCTTCACGTTCTTGCAAGAGCACTCCATCTATGCCAGGCATCCCACCGAGGTCACAGCCTTCATAGGGATCCATCCCGGCATTGTAAATCACCAAGTCACCGGCTTGTACGTCAACTTCTGCATAGCTCAGCAGCTGTTGTAGGCGTGTGAGATAATCGCTGGCATGATTGACAAACAATAACTGGTGTGGCGATACTGGTGTATATTGATCAAATCGATGCACAGATAAGTCAAGGTGTACGATGTGTGCATAATCGTGTACCATACTATAGGTGCCACCGCCACAATGCGCATCTACATCGAGGATAAACACCTTGCGGACACCGTTTTTTAAGGCAATATCTGCCCCTATCGCCAACCCATTTAAGGTGCAAAACCCCGCTCCGTGATTGCTCCGGGCATGATGGAACCCTGCACTTACTGCATATGCCGGTATCCCCGTGATGGCGCTCAGGACTGCATCGCGCAAGGCCCCGTTTTGGGCAGCTACTGAGTGCCACATCTGCGCATCCCACGGAAATCCTTGCGATTTGGCTAAATCACGGGGTGTCCCACGTACTATCGCATCGACATAGTCTGCGCTATGTGTTTGCGTTGCTTCAGCGACACTCAACGGCGTCGGTGTACTAATCAGCCATCCTTGGCTTGCTAATGCTTCAGCGACATCTGCTCCTTTGCGCGTGGTATCAAATGAATGGGTCGTGCTTATGGTGTCGGGATGGTAAAAAATTCGATAATTTGACATTTGAATTTCCCCCTCTACAATATAATCTAGCGTAATACGTTAATTATACCAAAGTTTTCTCACGACCACATATGTGGTCGTGAAAAAACGATATGATGCAGTTTATAGTGTAACCGGGGTGAGCCATGTGGGATCACTTCAATGAATGTCGGAGTAAGTATGCGGCGTAAGTTAACATTGAGTCTTCCGGTGCTTACCAAAGAAGATTTTTTAATGGATATAGATGCGGCAGAAATGGTTGGCCGTGCGACGCAGCAAATTATTACGCGCGGAAGTTATATTACCGAAGCGGGTACGGAGCACGATATACAAGAGTCGTTACACCAAGCGCATGCGCAGATGGTGACGTTTCGACCCGATACGGTGATTCCACAAGGGACTGCCAAATACTCGCAAGCGATAACCTTTGTCCACAATCAAACTGCATTAATGGTCGCACATGCGCGGCAACGGCGGGGCTATCGGGTGGCGGTGTTGAATTTTACCAACCCGCGCAATCTGGGTGGTGGCTGGTTGCACGGCGTGCAATCCCAAGAAGCTGCTTTGGCACGGTCATCTGGATTGATACATTGCCTTGGCACCCATTCGTGGTATCGCAATCGTACCCATCGGACGAATCCATTTTATGACGATACCGTGATTGTTACTCCCCACGTACCGGTATTTCGTGGCCACGAAGGTGATTTGCTCGAAACGCCGTTGCACTATGCCATGATTAGTGCAGCAGCGGTGCATGCCACGAATGTGCAGTTATATATGCCGCAGCGTGAAGCCGAAATCCCGCTCCAAATGGCACGCCGTGCAACCCGGATCATCGAAGCGGCAGCTACGACCAATGCCAATGTGTTGATTCTTGGTGCATGGGGGACGGGGGAATTTGGCCACACTCCGGAATTAATTGCCACCGCTTTTCAAGTGGCGTTAGAGTCCCGTGCCACACGCGCATTTGCGATTATCGATTTTGCGATACCCGATATTGCCCCAATGACTCCCGTGTATGCCGCGTTTCGTAATCGTTTTCATGAGCAGAGTGTATGATGGATGTATGAAAAAACTCCCTGCACAGCCGTGAATCGCAGTCCATACAATTGATGTGATGTGCAGTATCATCGCAAAGAGGAGATGCTTGGTATGACCAGTGATCCGGTGCGACGCATTCAAATAGATCAACTCCTCGCGGAATTCCGCCAGGGATATGCCCCATTTGTGATGGCGGTGCTCAAAACAACCCATGGCACTGAGTGGTATAGTGTGCTCCGTAATACTCCTGAGGTGCGCTTGCCTGTTGACAGTCAACAGGCCCAACTCGATGCGACGGCCTTGGTACGTGTGATTTTGGCGCACTGGGACTCCACCTTTAGTCGGGTGTTGACCCCCAACGAACGCAGTCAATTGTTTGAGCTACGCACGATTCGTAATCGCTGGGCCCATCAATCCCCACTTTCGGCCGATGATGTTGATCGACTTGCCGACAACATTGCCCGCTTGTTGACTGCTATTCGCGCCAGCAATGTCAACGTCGTGGTTGCGCTCCGCGACGAAATGCGCACTCAACGGTATCAACTCCCTGTCCAGGTACCAACCAAATCACCGGTGCTCTATATGATTGCTGGTGCGAGTTTGCTGATTGCCATCTTCGTGATTGGAATCTATTTTTGGCAGTACATTCCAGCACAGGCGGCGGCTGCGCCTACGGCAACCATCCCCGCACCAACGCTCCGCATCAAAGGGGGCAGTGTGGTGCATACGGCAAGTGCGACACCCCTACCCGTCGCATCTGCACCTACCACAACCCAAGTAGTGGCGGTGACTGATACCGTCAATAGCACGCCGACGGCAGTGGTGATAGTGAAAGTGGTACAAATCACTGCGGCATTGACCGAGACCCCTGTGCCGAGCTTCCCGTGTCAAGACGGGCAAGTCAAAGCCAACCCCAAAACGATGATTTATCATGTGCCAACGGGGGCGTTTTATGCCATGACCCGCAATAGTGCGGTGATTTGTTTCGATACCCCCGCAGCTGCCGAGCAAGCCGGCTATCGTGCGTCTAAACGCTAATCATTATTGGGGGGTGTGGTAACTTCTGCCACACCCCGATTTTTTATGTTATTGCGGGTTGGTTAGGCGGGCGATGATGCTGTCGGCATCATAGACACAACCACCCCAAGTGCCGCCACTGACGTGTTGCAACGCCGCCCACAAACGAGTGTCGTCGGGTAAATTGGGGTGGGCTTGTAAATCGCTGCGCATGCCACGGGCAGCCAGAATGGCAGCGCCGGTTTGCCAATCAACGGCGACGTTGTTTTCACCAATCAAATTGACACTCCCCACCAAATTATTGCGGTCGACGATGATTTCGATCATGTCACCATCGCGTACTTTGCCAATTGGTCCACCAGCCAAGGCTTCAGGTCCCACATGGCCGATACAGGCGCCGGTACTGACTCCCGAAAAGCGTGCGTCAGTGATGACGGCCACTTCGCGACCCCAACGGAGATGTTTGAGTGCCGAGGTGACTTGGTAGGTTTCTTCCATACCCGTCCCAAGCGGCCCACCACAAATCAACACGATGATGTCGCCGGGGACCACTTGTTTGTCGCCTTGGCCTTTGATGGCCCGCACGGCGTCACGCTCGCGCAAAAACACCTTGGCCGAACCGATTTTGCGGTACACCCCATCAGCATCCACCACCCGGGCATCGATGGCGGTACTTTTGATGACCGAGCCTTCGGGGGCCAGATTGCCTTGGGGGAAGGTGACGGTTGAGGTGAGTCCGCGGGCTTGGGCTAGGCTGGGTGACATAATCACATCATCGGGATTGACACCGTCGCGCTCGCGGAGCATTTGGCGCACCGTAGCGCGGCGGGTGGAATGTTGCCACCAATCAAGCACACTATCGAGTGTTTCGCCACTCACCGTGAGTACCGACGTATCGAGCAATCCCAAATCGCGTAAATGGAGCATTACTTCGGGTACGCCGCCCGCCATATAGGCTTGGACGGTGACATGGTTGCGCGGGCCGTTGGGGAGTACATCGACGAGGCGGGGCACTTGGCGATTGATGCGTTCCCAGTCTTGGACCGTCGGGCGCGGTAAGCCGGCGGCGTGGGCAATTGCGGGGATGTGCAACAGCAAGTTGGTCGAACCACCAAAGGCCGCATGTACTACCATGGCGTTCTGGATTGCGGTCGGTGTAATGATTTGCTTGGTGGTGATTTTGCGTTTCTGCAGGGCGAGGACGGCATGTGCAGATGCAGTCGCTAACTCAAGCCATATCGGTTGTCCTGACGGAGCCAGCGCCGAGTGCGGCAAGGCAATTCCTAACGCTTCGGCGACCACTTGTGATGTGGCGGCAGTACCGAGGAACTGACAGCCACCGCCGGGGGAGCCACAGGCCCGGCAGCCAAGGGCGGCGGCCTCTTGGAGCGACAATTCGCCTTGGGCGAAGCGCGCTCCGATGGTCTGCACTTTGCCGGCGTCTTCGCCATCAGTAGGGGGCAAGGTGACGCCACCCGGTACGAGGATGGTGGGCAGGTTGGGGGTGCCAGCCAAGGCGATGAGCATGGCGGGCAGCCCTTTGTCGCAGGTGGCCACACCGATGACGGCATGGCGGGTGGGGAGTGAGCGGATGAGTCGGCGAAATACGATAGCCGCGTCATTGCGATAGGGCAGGCTGTCGAACATCCCTTCGGTGCCTTGGGTACGGCCATCGCAGGGGTCAGTGACATAGCCTGCAAAGGGCATGGCGTTGTTGGCCCGTAGTGTTTCGGCAGCGGCCCGCATTTGCAAGCCTATTTCCCAATGCCCCGTATGGTAGCCGAGGGCGATGGCTCTGCCGTCGTTTTCGCGGATGCCCCCTTGGGTACTGAGGATGAGTACTTGGGTGCGGGTGAGCTCGGCAGGCTCCCAGCCCATGCCGACGTTTTGGGTCCAGCCAAACAAATCGCCACTGGGACTGTCGCGGAGCATATCTTCGGTGAGGGGGAGCTCACCACTGGGGCCGGCGGCTTTAGAGATGATGTCAAACAAGGCAGGTGAACCGCCGATGAGGGATTCGAGTCGTTCGTTGCTCATATTGATTCCTTTGTTTATTGTGTCTCTATTCTTACACAAAATATGGCAATGTGGGGATTATAAAAGTACGTGATGCTGTCATGGAACAAAACAGCCATATGTGCCGTCTAGACCAGAGTAGATGCTGTCGGTACGGGCATATGTTTGTTTGTGTATGCAAATAATTGACCAATAGGCGTAGACGATGCTATAGTACCTATATATAAGGAGTTGCATGTTATGGGGCGACGCACCGTCATTTTAATATTATTTATGTGTGGTCTACTGGCCAGCTGTGCGACACCAGCTACGACGGTGGTGCCTACTGCTGTACAAATTTCACGCGATGCAGTATCTTCATTTGCCTCAGTGCAAATTGGTTTTAATCCGCAACGCGATGGGTTTTCGTTTCGCAATTATGGTGCCAACGCAGATATTAGTAACCTCACCAATAGCGATATGCAACGCTTGTTTGGTGATGCTGTCTGTATGGTTGCCAGCAAATCATGTACGTTGATTCCGGCGGCTCGGATTTGGATGGAAGAAATCAACCGTGCCATGCAAACCGGCCATTGCGAAGGCATGGCGGTGTTGAGCCAATATTTTTATTATGGCGTGATTAACCCAAAAATGTTTGGTGGCGATAGTGTGGCCGCGTTGCAATTAGCAGACAATCCGCCGCTCCAACGCGAAATTGCCTATTGGTGGGCCACCCAAGCCACCTTCCCCACCCGGGCGCATCGGGTGGTAACAGATCCAGTCGAAGCCGTTGGTTTATTGCGTGCAGGGTTACACAAAGATGCCGATGTAGCGCAATTGTATACGATTGGTATTTATCAGACTGATTTCAATGGTGGGCACACCGTGACCCCGATTGGGCTTCGTGATATTGATGCGACGCATGTAGCGATCCAAATTTATGACAACAATATCCCCAACGAAACGCGTGAAATTATCGTAGATACTGCCAAAAACACCTGGACGTATACGGCGACAAATGTCGACGGTGTGGCGCAAGCGTATGCTGGTGATCGCACATCCAAAACCCTCGAATTAACTGCGGCAGCACCACGCTTGCAAAAGCAAGTATGTCATTTTTGTCCGAGTAACCCGGTTGTGCAAAGTGTCGATGATTTAACGACGTTCTTTTTTTCCTCTTCGGCAACAGTGACGACGGCGCTGAGCAAACAATTTTCGGCCTATTTTGTGGATGGGCTCGGGCGCCGGGTTGGTATTGTGCTTGGCAAAGTCTACAACGAAATCCCCAACGCCCAGATTGGCTTTTTGCGGGGGGCTCCCGCGCAATGGTCACCACTTGGGATGCCCATGTTGTCGATTCCTGCGAGTGTTGATGGTTCGTTGCGGATTACCGGCGTCCAAAACGTGCCGATTAATGTCACTGCTTTTGGTAAGGGTAAAGTGGTGGCGTTGCAAAACTTGTTGGTAGATTCGCAAATCGCAAGTGAAATCCGACTGGATCAAATTGGCAGTACGGTCGCTATTGCGAGTGGTACCCAATCGAGCCCTGATATCTATGTGGGCTATAGTGACGCTGACCAAAATGTCGAAATGACGGTCAAGCACGTTGTGTTACAAAAAGGGGCCAAAGTTGCTGCGTCGGCAAATAAACAAACCAAGACGTTGGCAATGCTCACCAGTGACCGCCAATCGGCACAAGTCCAAGTATCAGCGGCCGACTCCAATCAGCCTGAGCTGGTTTCTTCACAAACGACTGTCACCACGGATGACCAGTCATTGGCACCGATTATCGATGCCCTCGCACCGGCACCGGTCCAAGATAATCCCGTCCAGCCAACTTCAGCCGTTGTCATGACCACCGCTACCCCAGTGGCGCGCCGCAATCCTCCCCGCCCCACCCAAACCAAACTGTTACCGACGCGCTTAATGCCCACGAATGATTCCTCAACCGCTGGTGATGACAAAAATGACTCGTCCAACGGTGAGGGCTCATCAAAAAATAACGGCAATGATGAATCTTCAACAGGTGACGGTTCAACAGTGATTACCACTACGCTTGGGTTGACCCCTACCGATGTTGCTGGTGGCGATGATACCCAACGCCCAACCCCGGGTGGCGATGATAATCCACGTCCTACGCCGGGTAGCGGTGACGACGACGATGGCGACCGTACGCGTCCTACACCCGGTGGCGGTGATGATAATGACCGTACGCGTCCCACACCCGGTGGCGGTGGTGATAATGACCGTACGCGTCCCACACCCGGTGGCGGTGGTGATAATGACCGCACACGTCCTACACCCGTTGGTGACGGCGGGCGCCCGCGCCCTACGCGTGACCGCGGTGATCACGGTGATGGTAGTGATAGTGGTGACACGACGCGCAATAATACGCCAGATACTGGTGATGAACAAAAAATCACGCCATCGCCAATTGTCAGCAACGAAGAGCAAACTGACCGTATGCCGATAGACAAAACTCCAGTACCTACGCAAAATGCGGACGATTCTTGGCTTATTCGCCAATATACCCCGCCTACTGCTGTTGTATCGAGTGATAATCGTATTGGAGAATTACGCGAATAACAGGGTAATTCTGGTTGGTAGTATGTGCATGGTGATTATGAAAGGAATTCATGGTGTCAAACAAAAATCGTAGCAAATCCAAACAAATTACGGTATCGTCGGTCTTAATTATTATCGTGATTGCCCTGTGGAATGCATTCATGGGTGATAGTAGTGGTACAACGGCCAATCAACCAGTGGTTGACGACACTGAAGTGGTCGTTGAAAATGATTCGTCAGGGAGCACATCAGAATCAAGTGATGCCGCGCTCGCTCCCACCACGCCCAAGAAAAAACCAACCAAAGTCCCCGCTGCAGGTGGCAAATTTGCTGCCGATAGCGGTTTCTTGGTCGATAAAGATGGGTTTTCGTTTGAAAACTATGGCAATGATACTGGTGTCTCAAATCTCAAAGCCAATGATATGCAACGCTTATTTGGTGATAATGTGTGTACGCGTATCAAAGATGGCAAATGTACCCTCACATCCCCGGCACGCCAATGGATGAAAGAAATCAATGAGGCGATGGATGGTGGGCATTGTGAAGGCATGGCCGTCGCTAGTCTGCACATGTTCCACAAAATCGAAGATCCCAATACCTTTGGGGCTGCGACGACCAATGAATTGCCGCTTGATGGCAATACGCCGCTCCAACAAGAAATAGCCTATTGGTGGGCGACCCAGAGCACAGAACCAACCATGAGCAATATGATTACGGGTAAGCCGAGTGATATTCTCAAATTGTTGTCTGCCTCGCTGGGCCAAGGGCAAAATGCCAATGTGTTTTATACCATCGGGATTTACATGGCTGACGGTAGTGGCGGTCATGCCGTCACACCCGTGTCGATTACGGATCTGGGTAACGGCAAAACTGGTCTGAATATTTATGACAATAATTGGCCCAACGAATTGCGCACCATTGAAGTCGACCTCAAAAAAGAAACATGGTCGTATCAAGCATCCATCAATCCCGATGAAGAAAGTTCATTGTATACCGGTGATCAGCTCGAAATCACCCCATCAGCACCGCGCATGCAACCACAAGAATGTGACTTTTGTGGTGGAAAAAACGGCCTCAAAAGCACCAAGACCTTTATTGTGTCGACGGTTGGTGATGTCGTTGCCGATCGCACGGTCAAAGGCTCTACCTTATTTGTGACCCCAGACGGTAAGCGGATTGGCTATCTCGATGGGGAATTGATTAACGAAATTGAAGGCGCATCGGTACGCGTGTTCAAAAGCGCTCCCACGTTATGGGATGAAAAAGGGTTGCCGATTTTTCGCATCCCTGATGGCATCAGTGTTACTCTGCAGATGAACAATGATCCAAAATATCAATATTCGGTGAGTGCATTTGATAATGGCAAAGTGCTTACGATCGACAAATTGGCGGTATCTGCTACCAAAAAAAGTGAGATCTTTTTTGGTAACACGATCAAGTCACTGAAAATCAAGAGCGCAGTCAAGACATCTCCGGATATTTTTGTTGGTGATGAAAAAAACGCCAATCTGAAAGGGTCAGCAACCCAACTTTCGAATGTTGACATATCAGAAGACGGCGAATTTGCCATGCTCTTTGACGAAGAGACAGACAAATTTAGCTTCGACGGAGATGTCGACGGGGACTTTGATTTGGACGTCATCATATCAGATGAAGAAGGCGATTATGCGTATTCTGCTGATGATATTGAGATCGACGCAGATGTTGATGTCGCATTCGATATTGATGCAATCGATAGCGAAGACGATTCAATGGATTTCCAATATGACTATAATGATGACGGCGAATTTGAAACGCAAACTGATGTCCAAGACAATAACACGTCGGTGGAATCAGATAGTGCGGCGTACAATGATTTGACCGACTACTAAGCTGGTTGTGCATCACGGCAATCCCCCTGTATGTATCGTACAGGGGGATTGCCATGTCAATAAATTGCAGTGTTCAATAGCGGGTATTTGCGGGGTATCGTGTCGTTATGCAGGGTGGTATTGTGGGAGTTGATTGATGTGACTAGTTTTCGTCACCGAGCTTGACGGCATCAGCGATACGCAGGCGTTGCACGGTATTGAATGCGAGTAGTGCGGTGCCTGCTAAGGCGACTGCGTAGATCAGTACCATCACTGACAATGTTCCCCATGCAGTGAGCGGCTGATTGCTGGGGACGTCGGGGTGAGGGGCGACGCCGGCTTTGATATACGGCAAAATAGTACGGGCAGTGCCGATTGCCGCAATCAAACCACAAATGATGCCACTGCCAGTCACAATGCTTTGTTCGATGATAATGACACTCCGGGCACTTTGCATCGGCATACCCATCGCTTGGAGCATCCCTAATTCGATGGAGCGTTGCCGCAGCGTGGCCAGGGCACTCACAAAAATAGCCATGATGCTCAACCCTGTGGCTGCCACAAAGCCCACACTCAACATGCCAAACAGTCCTTGGCGTTCGGGGCGGGTAAATTCTTGTAAGCGGGCCACTTCGAGATCAATGATGTCGAGGACCGGGATTGCAGCGCTCCGCGCGGCGATATACAGGTCATCGAGTGTTACGGTGATGTCACGTCGCACCCACACATCGCTGGGGGGCATGAAGCCGATTTCGTCGCTAATAAACGATAGATTCGTTACCACAAAGGGATGGTCGTCGGCATATTGGCCGGGCCAACCGGTGACTATGCCTACAATCCGCATGCGTGTTTCTTGTTCGATATCGTCGACCACCAAGGTAACTGCAATGCGGTCACCGATGGCACTGGTGCCAGCGATGGTTTGGCTAATGATGACCCCATCACGCGTGCGGGCAAGCTGATTCATCAAGATACCGAGGGCGTTATTGTTGCCCAACCATTCATCTTGGAAGTAGGGCACTACTGCTGGGAAGCGTCGTCTGTCTACCCCAATCAAGTTGGTATCGATTTGTTTGCCACCGAGATTGATACGGGCAGCATAGATTCCCACTGGGGCATAATCGAGGATACCGGGGATTTTTTTGTGGGCACCGAGTGGCGTGAGTAAATAGCGTTCGCCGCTAGTACTGGCCGTCGTGCGTGAGGCCGCAGTTTCGATGAATTGGGTGTCGGTAGCGATGCGATAGCGCAAGCCATCGAGGCTGGCTTTGTCGACGGTAGCAGCCATCGACGCCACATAACCACCGACTCCGAGCGTCAGCGTGAGTAAGAGGATGGTGGTTTGTAGGCGCTCTGGACGGCGTGCGAGGCTCTGTAGCGCCAGAATTGGCGCAATGTTGTCACCGCGCCGGCTGATTTTTTCTGCCAAAACCAGCAGTAAGGGGATAATGCGATTGGCGATGAGTGCGATCCCGAGCGTGGTAATCACGGGTAACGCAAGGGTGAGTGGGTTCGAAAACAAATCCCCTTCGCGCGATTGTTGCGATTGCAATTGATAATAGCCATAACCGACTGCTGCCACAACCAAGACTTCGATTAAGAGGCGGGCGACAGAGCGGAGCTGGTCACTGCGACGGCTTTTGCCACTGGTACTGAGCGTGTTGCGCCCAGACATGATCACGGGGCGAATTCCCAAGCCGATAATAATCAAGGCAATGGCCGCGAAACCAACAAACGCATTACTTGGGAGTCCACTGAGTGGTGTGGCTATGGTGGTGATTTGCAAAAACGACTGGGTGCGCAACATGATTTGGGTGGCAAAAATAGCACTCGGAATCGCAATGATGGCTGTTAATGTGACATAACACAGCCATTCAATCATACTTACCCCGGCCATCCAGCGCACTGATACACCACGACTGCGGAGCAAGGCGTATTCGTCACGGCGACGCTCGTAGTTGATGGTGGCGAGTTGCACCACAAAAAACAACGCCAGCAACGCAATCGGCGCAGCTACGGCACCGGTGCGAATGGTGAGGGCGGTGATGGTGGTTTGGGCTGTGTGGAAGCTTTCGAGCGGGCTTCGTTCGAGTTTGGCGGGGACTTTGGCTAATTCTTGGGCCAGGGTGCGAATGCGTGCTTCGAATGTGCCGATATCGCCGGGCCCAAGTGCCAGCGCTGCAGGTTGCAAATACCAGGCAGCTTGGGCGACGGCATCGGGGAATGCCGCACTGACTTGGGTTTGCATGCTCTGTGCATCGACCAATATCAATGAGTCAAGTGTACTCGGGTCATACAACCAATCGGGACTGGTGGGGTCTAGCACTTTCCATAATCCAACGATGATGATGGGTATGCTTTGTTTGCCGTTTGCAGTGCTTGCGACAATCGTGTCGCCCACATTGAGGCCAAGTGTATTGGCGTTATTGAGTGAAATCATGGCTTCGGTTTGGTTGGTCGTTGGTTTGGGTAGCCGGCCACCCACCACACGCATGTGATCTTCGACGCCGATGAGGGTGGCAATTGCGGCATTTCCGAGCGTAATACCGTCGGATTGACCGTCAACGAGCATGATTTGCAACGGAATCGTGCGAATGTGGCGGGTAATGCGCTGGAGCGGTATGCCTAAGAATTGGGCGGCGTTTTGGGCGACCAAATTATCAGCAGCCAAAATCGTCCGCCATGGCGCGGCTTTGCTGCCGCGGACATGGCGAAAGAGGAGTGACATGGCGGGGCGTTGGGTTTGGCGGGCTTGATTTGCAAGTTGATCATTGAGGATGCGCAACCCAGCGGCATCGGCATAACTCGGGACCAATAACCCGAGGGTGAGCGGTAATGTAAGTGCCACCAAGAGCGCCACCGTGGCCGCTGGCGCGTGGATTGTCCGGCGCCAAGTGGCAGTCAACAATAACCGGACGGCGTGCCAACGTGCATTCATGGTTATTGCCCAACCACAATATCAGCAAGTTGCAACCCCTTGAGGATTTCGACTTGTTGGTCACTGCGAATGCCCGTGACGATGGTTACACGCCGGTCTTGGTCTGCTTCACGGAGTATGACAAAGGTACGTTCGCCAAAGGTGCGGATTGCTTCAGGTGGCAACCACAAGACGTTTTCGTGGCGTTCGAGGATGATTGTGACCTTGGCGACAGTATCCCCGGCCACCAATACAAAGCCTTTGTTGTCGATTACGGTGAAGCGAGTAGTTTGGTCGGGGTCACCGAGCGCCCCGCCGTTTTGGCCGTACGGTGCGGGTAAGCGGCGGATAACCGCAGATAGCACCAAGTCAGGTCTCGTTACTGGACGAATTTCGACTGCTTGTCCTTCGCTGAGTAATTTCATGTTGTCTGGACTAAGTGATGCCGAAAACTCAACTTGGGTGGGATCAGCGACTTCAATTGAGGGTGTAAATGCCGTTACATTGGTGCCTTCAAAAATCGCCATTGAGGCAATGGTGCCGGCTTGGGTGGCAATAATTTGCCCGTCGGCAACGGCTTTTTGGGCTTTGTCATAGGCTCGTTTGGCCGCATCGACGGTTTTCTTTTCGCTACTCAAGGTGTCTGCCATGGCGCTTGCCAGTTCGGCTTCGGCGATTTCGAGCGTGGTTCGGGCATCACGCAAATCAGCGTTATCGCTTCCTGCCAGCAATTTATCACGATCTTTTTGGGCTTTGGTGAAGTCCGCATTGGCATCATCTAGTTTGATTTGGCGCTCTTCTTTGGTGCGTTGGGCAGTGCGTTGGGCGGATTGGACTGCTTTTTCGGCACTCCGTAACGCATCAGTAGCACTCAAAAAGGCTTTTTCGTAGTTGTAACGCCCTTCGGCATCAAGCACATTGGGGATATATTTGCCATTGACATAAATATATGGATTGGCAGGGTCGGTGCCATAGCGATGTACCCAATCGAGGTTCCAATAGGCTTTGCTATAGGAAAATTGGGTATCGATCAAGGAATTGGTCGCGGTGGTAATTGCATAGGTGGCATCATCTGCGGCGGTGGCGGTATCTTCGTCAGTAGTGCGTACTGCGCGTTGTTTTTCGTCGAGGGCTTTTTGGGCTGCGTTGATAACATCGTTGTCGCCCCCTGGCAACAACAAATTGAGTGCATCACGGGCGTTGGTGACGGCTTTGCGTTTGGAATCGATGAGCTTGGTATTGAGTTTGACTGCAGTCGTATAGGCGAGATTGGCAGCATCCAAATCATCGCTGGCTTTGCGCAATTCGTCAGCGACTTCGTCTTGCTTTAGTTCTGCGAGGAGTTGCCCGCTTGTAACCGCATCACCGCTGGCAACATGGATTTTGCTGACGACGCCATCGCGTCCAAAGCTGAGGGTATTGGATTGTACCGGGACGACCCGGGCGGTTTCTTCGATGACACGTTCGATGACTCCTTGTGTCACCGTATAGGTCAATTCGGTCAAGCCTGGGTCTTCGGGGAGCGGAGTGGGCGTGGCCTGGATCGCCGTCTGCCCACCGCTACAGGCACTCACACACAGTGCAACGCCACACCCCAACAATAATTTGGAAAGAAAAGTCAATTTCATCACAATCCTATTGACCCATTCCAGGTATGGTTTCATCGGTCATATATCCCATGTAATTTGGATCAGCCTTCTTGGCACAGGTCGCATTGGTGTCACCTTTGCCTGCGGGCGTATTGGGGATGATTTTGGCGGCACAATCGAGGTAGGCATTGGTGGCAGTTTGGGCTTTGGCGAGGGCGCCTGTTAAATCAGCTTTTTTGTTCAAAACTGTATCAAGGGCCTCAACTAACCAGTATTGTTCTACCATGTATTGTGAATTGCTATCGGTGGTTACTTTGAGTGGCTTTTGCATGAGCGGTTCCAATGCGTCGCGTAATGGCAATACATACTGGTTTTGTTCTTCGAACAAGGGATCGTGGGCTTGGGTGGTGCGTGCCGGGATATTGCCGTAGGCGTTGATATTTGCCTGCTGACTCATGTAGTCGATGAGCCGTACACAGGCTTGTGGGTTGGCTGCTGTGGCTGCGATGTGGTACCCGAACATGGTTATGTCACTAGAGAGTAAGCCTATCGTGCCAAGTGGTGGTGGTGCCATTGCCGCCAAAAATAGTGGCTTGTATGCAGGGTCGGTTGATGCAGTAGCTGGGTCATATGACCCAAGGCTGGTATCTAGCCACATGGCGATTTTCCCCTGCGATTGCAATTCCCAGCTTAGATCAGCGTTGGTATTGCTGGCATCACGGCGATAATCAAACGCCGGTTTGGGCATTACTCGGTGTTCGCTGGCGAGTTTAAGCCACCATTCGATACCTTTGATGGTATTGGGGTCGTTGTAGTTGGCCCGGACATCTTTGCCGGTGCCTTGTACTAATGATCCGCCAAAACGATTGACCCAGAATGATAAATCACTGGTGTAGTTGGCCATGTTGGAATAGCCAAATACCCCGTTAGCGGTCAGTGCTTTGGCCGCTTTGAGGAAGTCATCGGGGGTCCATTCTGCTGTCGGTGGCGTGAGCCCCACGGTGCGAAAGAGCGTTGGTTGATACACTAAGCCACGGGTATTGTAGTTGTGCGGGAATCCAATTAATCGTCCATTATTGCGATAAATATCAAGTAACGCTTGGGGTACTTCGCTCGCTTTGATGGTTGGATCCGCATCAAGGAGCGGTTGCATGTCGGCGAGTGTGGCGATATCTTGGTCAGACACCGGGATGCCTTGATTCCACAAGAAACAATCACTCCGTTTTGTGGCCTCACTAATAGTCATGGACGTAGTGATATTGTCGGTTTGGATGAGTTTGACAAAAATCCCTGGCTCTTGGGTTTTGAAGTTTTTGAGGGCGCGGCGCATATCAGTGAGCGACGACCCATATGAAGCAAATGATATTGCGATTTGATCTGCGCTGGCAACTTGGGCTTCGGGTGTTGCAACCACAATCGGGCGGATATCGGGGGTCGGACTTGGTGTCATGTATGGTGAATTCGCATTAATATAATTTGTTATATTTTGAACCGTTGCGGCCAATACTGCTTCAGCTGTTTTGGGGGGATTTTCAAATAACATGGAGGTACTACCGAGTATGCTATAGGCCACCGTATAATCTTGGTTGGGGTAGTTTGTAAGCACCGGCAAATTCGCTAAGGTGTATTCATAGTTAGATTGCCGTTGTTTGTCATCAGATTCACTGGCGATTTGTTGCGCATCCAATGATTTGCGGGCATTGAGGTAGCCGGGATAGATGAGACCACTGTTGGTTGTGATGGCTTGGCGTGACAACCATTCGATAAATGTCCATGCTTCCGCTGGGGTTTTTGTGCCACCACTAATCATGTAGCCTTCACTGCCAAGGTTAAGATCACTCGCGGCGGTAAAAGGCTGTACGGCATGACCTACGGTAAATGCAGGGGCAGGACTCGTCGGGTCGCCCGTAAAAAGAACTCCTTCGTTCCAGATGGCGATTTTGCCGTCCCGTACCATTTGAGTGGGGTCGGAAGGATTGCCGGGGCCGGCTGGTTTGCTATCAGCCATGCCTTCATAGGCCATGGCATACATTGGCTGGGCATAGACAACGCCGCGATTAACCAGATCTGCGTATTTTTTGAATGCGTCGATGATGCGTGAATCATTGGCTTTGAGTTCGTTTGGTTTCATTGACATGATGTCAACGCCTGCTTCTTCGAGTAAATAAAGCAAGACATAATTACTCCCATTGTCGTACCAACCATAGCGGGTAATCGTATTGTTTTCTTTTTTGGTGAGTTTTTCAGCGGTAGCCAATAAGTCACTATATTGCCAACTTTGGGCTGGAGTTGGGATGTTTTCGGCGCTAAATATATCTTGGTTATAGGAGAGCGACTGGATGCTGATACTGCGTGGCAGTGTATACATGCTGTCGTTTTGGGTATAACGTTCGAGGATGCCGGGGTAATAATCAGTACGATCAAACCCGGTGTCGGCATCCATATAGGGCTTTATATCGAGTACCAAGGGCGTGCCAATGGATTCTTGCGTGACCCATGAGGCTGGGGCAGTATCTGCAATGCTTGCGATGCGGCGCAACATGCTGATAGTTGAATCAGGCGGATAATTACCTGTTTTGTCTGGTGGTAATTGGGTTACGTCATCGAGCGAAACAATCACGATGTTGATGTTGGGGTGGGTTTCGTTGAATTTTTTGGCGAGATTAACATAGGTATCGCGTTCGTAGTCCCATGACGCATAGGTAATGGTGACGGCATCGCTACTCGTTGGTGTCCCGTTTACGCTGGTGTCAGTGGGATTTTCGCCGGCGGGGATAGTAGGCAACGTATTGCCGCTACTGTTGCCACATGACACAAGCAGTGTAATTATTGTGAACCAGTACCATAGTGGTGTGAAATGACGACGCATACATCGCTACTTTCTGTACGAAATACTAAATTGAATTTGTATCTATTATAGCATTTATCACAAAAAATTGAGATGGTACGTTAATGATATCGGTATGTTAATTTGCGGGTACTGTTCATCAAACAACAAGAAAAATACATGGATATGTTTGTATTGTTCCAACCAAATCAAGGAAATCGCTAGCAGCGGGATTGCCCATTCAACGTATGCGCTGAATGGGTGGCGGTAGTGCGAAAACTGCGAAACCGACGAACCCCACCGCGTGATTGTATTATTTTGGTGCTTGGGTGTATATCAATGTACCGCCAAATCGTCAACACCCGACATAGATAGGCGTTGGTATTGTTTTATTGACAATGTATGGGATCGTCAGCGTAATTTTTGGGTTGTCTATGCTATAATTCAGACAAATAAGTCTTTGTATGGAGCGTCCCAATATGCCTCAGTCACACGACCGCGGTGGGCGGGATCGCCTATCGGCGGTAATTCATTTTTTAGGTGATTTGTTGGGTGACGTGATTAAAGCCCAAGCAGGTCCTGATGCATTTGCCAGCGAAGAGCTGGTACGGCGTCTAAGCAAAGAACTCCGCGCGCACCCTTCGCCAGCCCGTACCCGCGAATTACAAAAACACATTGCCGGCCTCGATGTCAACGGGCTGAATACCTTAGTGAAATCATTCAGCACGTACTTTGCATTGGTCAATTTGTCAGAACAACTGCAACGGATTTGGGTGCTCGCCGAGCGTGAGCGCCAAATGCGCCGCTCGCATCATTTGCGGAGTGAATCTGTTGC
>JBBAWW010000038.1:0-27814 GCA_040397035.1 Roseiflexaceae bacterium
CGTATCAATGCACCGCCCCACAACCAACGAGCCGCCTAGATTGGCGTAGGTATTGTAGAATGAAAAATGGAAAATGTGTAAGAGTGATTAATCCACGGTGCATATGCACCGATTGTGGCATCTATACATGCGGAGGGGCACCGTGGCCAATCGCCCTGTGATCAATCGTCGCGGTTAACCCTCATCGTAATCGGAAATAATGGAAAATGAAATTCATAGAGACGTAGCATACTGCGTATACACCAAATGGAGAATAGAAAATGGAAAACGAAGCAGACCTATATTGAACGCCACCACAATAAATGTGCTTCTGCGCCCGCTGTGGGCCCTATACGAAGGAGGAAGCGCGCAGTGAAAGTGCATATCGCATAGGTCAGCATTTATCGGCGCACCGCAATTAACAGAATGCCTCTGCGCCCTCTATGGGCTCTGTGCGAGATAATAAACGCTAAATAAGTATCTGCATGCTGCGTCTACCCTAATCGCCCATGCTACAATATCACCTAATTGGCATCATTGTCTGTATGAGGTTTGTATGTCTCAATCGCATTCCGCACCCAATGTCCCTATCGATGTGGCAGCCGTCATTGCGGCGTTGCACGACCGCATCCAACAACGCACACAAACCAATCCCAATGATGTATCATTTGCGCACGAAGAGCTCCAAGACTTACAAGATGCCCTGCACGAAATGGAATTGACGCGGGTCATCAGTGCCCATCTCCCCCTCAAAAACGCCGGCATCATTGGGCGGTTTGTGACCCTGGCCCAAAAAATCATCCGCCGGGTATTACGCTGGTACATCAATCCCATTGTCGAACAACAAAACATGTACAACGACGCCGTGATGCGCACCATGCAGGCCTTGGTCGATGCCTATCAGACCAGACTCAGCACCCCCACCCCACCAAGCACACCCCCAACTGCAATCCCCCCACAGACTACGATCAACGACGCACCACAAATCCAAGCCGATATCGCCCAACACGAACCAGCTATCCCTCCCAGCGAACAGGCACTGGTGACACTCGTGGCTACCCGCCAACAGCTGATGACCGTCCGCACGCATTGGCCATTACCCGTCCGCAAACCGATGGACCACATTGCCAATGCCGTCCACCGCATCCAACGGATTGGGTTACGCTGGTATATCAACCCCATCGTCGACCAAATGAATACACACAACCGCACCAGCCACACGGCGCTCAACCTGTGCTATACCTACACCACTGCCACGCGGATTTCGCTCGAACAATTACGCAATCAGATTCCCCATGCATAACGACATCATCACTATCGTCAGCACCTGGTATGGTCCCGACACTGCCGGCGGTGCCGAGCAAGCTGCCCGCCAGCTTGCCATCGCATTGCACAGCCAAGGCCACCACGTCGAAGTGTGGAGCACTACCGCTCGCGATTTATTTGCCCCAACCACACCCCATTATCCGCTGGGCGAAAGTCACGATGCAGGGATTGTGGTGCGGCGCTTTGCCATTGACACCCCCATACCCGATGCCCAAATTCCCAGTTATGCCTTGCGCTTCCCGGCCATCAGTGCCGCCCTCGCGCATATCCAACCCGATGCCCAAGAACTCCGCACCATCGCGGCCCTAGCCTACAGCAACGATCTACTCACCCAGATTGCCACTCAATCCCACGGCCGGCGCTTGTTGTTTGTGCCCTACCCATTACCGAGTAGTATTTGGGGCGTCATGTTGGCACCCGAACGCAGTTTTTTGCTCCCTTGCATGCACGACGAACCCTATGCCTACCACCGCATCAGCACGTGGCAGATGCAACATGCCCGTGGAATTTTGGCAAATAGCGCCGGTGAACGTGACTTTATCAGCAACCAATACCACATCCCCTCTGAGCGCATCACGCTGACCCGCCTCGGCATCGACTGCACGGCCCAGGGCGATGGGGCGCGCTTCCGGCAACGATTCAACATCCGAGGCCCGATACTTTTTTTTGCGGGGCGGCGTGATGCCAGCAAAAACATACCGATGCTCCTCCATTATGTCCAAGAATATATTATCCGCCGCCAAAAAATGGTCACGCTGGTACTGGCAGGGCGCGATCCGCTCGAATTATCACGCTACCAACGGCGCTTTGTGTGTGACGTCGGGTTTATCGATGAGCAAACCAAAACCGATGCCTTTGCGGCGGCGGATGTGTTCGTGCATGCCGGCACCCAAGAAAGTTTTGCCTTTGTGTTGATGGAAGCATGGCTCCAAGCCACCCCCACCTTGGTCAACCAAGCCTGCACCGTCACCCATCAGGCCGGCACCGAATCGCAGGGTGGATTATCATTCGATGACTTCGCTCGTTTTGCCGCTGGATTAGATGTGTTGCTCGGTGCCCCCGCCCTCAATCAGACCATGGGGCAATCCGGGCGTGATTATGTCTTAGCCAATTGTCAGTGGGCTGATGTGGCGACCCGTGCCGCCAGCGCATTATTGCGAGGCGACTAGCCCATGCGCATTATTATTTGTACATCACAAGTGCCGTTTGTGCGGGGTGGCGCCGAGCTCCTGGTCGAAGGGCTACGTGATGCATTGCGACGCCACGGACATACCGTGGATATCGTGGCCTTGCCCTACCGCTGGCAACCGCATGCCCACCTCGTCGATAGTATGTTGGCGTGGCGTTTGATCGACCTCAGCGAAGTCGATGGGCGCCCCGTTGACCTGGTCATCGCCACCAAATTCCCGTCGTACATGGTGCGTCATCCCCGCAAAGTGGTGTGGCTGGTGCATCAGCACCGCCAAGCCTATGATTGGTACGGCACGCCGTTTTCGGATTTCGTCAATACCCCCGAAGATCGCACCTTGCGGGAACAACTGATGCAAGCCGATCGCACTGCCATCGGCGAAGCCACCCGCTGTTTTGCGATTTCGCAAAACGTGGCTCAGCGCTTATGGCGCTTTAATCAATGCAAAGCTACGCCACTCTACCCCCCCAGCCACTACACGGGGCGGTTTTATGCCCAAGCCTACGGCGACTATATTTTTTCGGATGCCCGCCTCGATGCCGCCAAACGCCTCGATTTATTGCTCAATGCCGTGGCAGCCATGAAATCGCCCTGCAAGGTCATCCTCGCTAGCACTGGTCCCGCCAAAGCACAACTTACCCAATTGGCACACGAACTTGGCATCGCTACATTTGTTGATTTTCGTGGTTATGTCAATGACGAAGAATTGCTTGCCCTCTATGCCGCAGCCCGGGCAGTCTACTATGCACCATTTGACGAAGATTATGGCTTTACCACCATTCAAGCGATGGCGGCAGCCCGCCCCGTCATCACCACCAGCGATGCAGGCGGTACGCTCGAATTTGTGCGCCACAACCACAATGGGCTGATTGTGCAACCGACACCCACAGACATTGCCGCTGCCCTCGATCGCATCATGCATGAGCCTGATTTGGCGCAACAATTGGGACAAAACGGCCCCACCACCGTGGCCCAAATTACTTGGGATGGGGTGGTGGGAGCCTTGTTGGGGTGATCCGTTGATTGGGGTTACTTGCCGAGCATACTCAGCAAGGCTGAGTCCGTGCTCTGGAGTGGCAAGTCGATACGGCGGTGCGAGCGTGATGACTCGTAGGTGGCAAAAATCAACTCGGTGGCGCGCATGGCATTGTAGACTGACAATTCGGGCCGGCGCCCTTCAAGCAAAGCATCAACCAAATCAATCACGCCCCGTTTGACGTTTTCGTCGCCGTGCAATCCTTCGCTATCGGGGATGATAACCCAGTCGGCGTCACCTTTGCCTTTGACGCGCAAATTGACATTATTATCGACGCCCACATCGATAATGCCGTCGGTGCCGATCATACGCAAACCGAAGCGTGGGCCGGCTTGGTGCCCGGTGCTCATCAACAACGTGACGCCGTTTTTGAAGCGGGTCATGCTGACGCCGTGCCGCTCGATGGCCACACCAAACACCGTTTGCGGGTCACGCAAATCGATTTGACCGAGTACCCACTCGGCGTCGGTTTCGTCGTTGAAATAGCAAGCCATGTCGTACCAGTGCGTGCCCCAGTCATACATGTTGTCACAAAAGGCTTCGATGCGCTCGAGTTTGCCAATCCGTCCCGAGTCGAGCAAGGCTTTGCCGGCGCGGAAAGGGGTACCAAAACGGCGTTGGTGATTAAAGGTGAGTTGGACGCCGTTGGCTTCAGCGGCGGCCAGCATCGCTTTGCATTCACCCCAGGTGGGCGCCATTGGTTTTTCGCAGTGGATGGCACGTACTTTGGCATTGGCAACGTCGATAACCATTTGGGCATGCATATGCGGCCAGGTCGAGATACTGACGATATCCAAGTTCTCTTTGGCGAGCATCTCGTGGTAATTAGTGTAGATGGCATCGCCGCCATGGATTTGCTGGAAGGATTCGGCGTTTTCGGGGACCAAATCAGCCAAAGCCACGATTTGGACTTTGCCGGTGGCTCGATAGCCAAAGGCATGCTGGTGCGACATCCCAAACCCAGTGGCGCCTTCGCTCTTCCAGGGGCGGCCACAACCAATAATTCCTACACGCAACATATCAACCTCCTTGTTGAATACTGAATTACATGCCCAGTGATTGCAAGTACTTGCGGCTTTGGACAGCGCTTTCGAGTGGTGTCGCCAATTGAGTGACGTCGGTTTCGACAATCAACCAGCCGGCAAAGTTGGTGGCTTCGAGCAACCCAAAAATGGTGGGGAAGTCGACCATCCCTTGGCCGAGCTCCGTCCAGACACCAATTTTTTCGGCACCACGATAGTCCAGTTGGGCGGCACGAGCCTGGCTAGCGGCCGCTGCGTTGACATCTTTGAGGTGCATTGTCACGATGCGGCTGGCATACGTTTTTACCATATCGGTCACATCGCCACCGGCCCAGGCCATATGCCCGGTATCGGGACCGAGGGCCAGCACGGCGGGGTCGGTTTGTTGCATTAGACGATCGAGCTCGGCACGGGTTTCGATGACGCTGCCGACGTGATTGTGGAAGGCAGCAGTGACCCCATGACGATTCATGATGGCGCCTACATCACTAATCGCCCGCACAAATTGGCGCCATTCGGCGTCGCTCATACCGTCGGCTTCGGTGACGTGACCAGCGGCCTGCATACGCGAACGACCATTGCGGATAGTTTGGCCTTCGACGTTGGCAGCCACATAACAGGCATTACAGCCGATGTCACGGGCGAATTCGGCCGAGGATTGGGCTTGGGCCATAATAGCATCATATTTGGTCACATCCCAAAAATCAGCCCCAAAGTAGCCAGGTGCTGCCTGGAGCCCATAGCGTTGCCACAAGGCGGCCCGCTCTGCCACCGCGGTGGCAGGTTTGGGGAAAGCGGGGGCACCGGCATAGCCAGCCTGCGCAATATCAGCCAATACTTGTTCTTCGGACACATCACGTGGCCAAGTAATCTGACCACAACCAATCAACCAATTCGCCATTGCACACCTCTCTGTACGCAGATCTATGCGGGTCTCGGAGTACCAATTATACGATGCACTGCACATTGTCCATCATGCAGGTATTCCCGGGTTGACTACTGATAATAGGTCACGAGTTTGGCAAACACTTCATACGTTTTGACCAAGCCATCGATATCGACCCATTCTTCGTCTGAATGCAAGCCGGCGCCAATCGGACCACAACAGACGGCTGGGGTGCCTTTGGCGCTATAGAAGCGGGCATCGGTGCCGAAGTGTTCACGATAAAAATGGGCTGGCAAGCCGACGTCGCGCACCACTTGGGCCAATTGTTGCACTGCAGGGTGGTTGGGGTCGGTGTTGAGGGGCACGCCCGAGCCAATCAATGTCACGGTGGCGTGTTCAGGGAAGCACGACTTGACCGCCGCCAAAATACTTTCGGCGTCTTCTTCGGGGACACGGCGGATGTCGAGGTGCAAGGTGACGTCTTCCATGATGCGATTGCCCGCTTCACCACCATGAATAATCGTCGGCACCACGGTGGTGACAAAGGCTTCTTCATCGGGGGTGGGGTAGCGTTTTTCGAGGGCAATCAAGCCATCGCGCAAGGTATGGATGGGGTTACGACCATTCCATGGACGTGAACCGTGGGCCGGCACGCCGTGGATGACCACGTCGATGGGGGCGGCGCCCTTGTGCAAATAACAAATATTGAGATCGGTGGGTTCAGCGGTAATAAAGAAATCTCCAGTATAGCCGCGATTGAGCAGCACATTGGTACCGTGCATGCCGCCGATTTCTTCGTCGCTGACAAATTGGAAGTTGACGTCGGGTGGTTCGGGCAATTGCGCCAAATCGTGGGCGAGTTGCAACAATACGGCGCCGGCGCCCTTCATGTCTTGGGTGCCACGACCGTAGATACGGCCATCACGAATCTCGGGCTCGAATTGTTCGCCACGAGCCGGTACGATATCGAGGTGGGCGTTGAGGATGAGCTTGGCGTGCTTGTTGCCCCGCAACGAGTAGACGATGGAGGGTTTGTTGTTGGATGTTTCATAAAACACTTTGCCACGGGGGAGGTCACGCAGTTTGGCATCGGCATAATCAATCACTGCTTGGAGCAAATCGGGGCGATCTAGGGTCGAGGGAATGCGGACTAATTCGCAGGTCATCGTCACCAAGTTGTCACGCAGGCTGGTCGTCATCATAATCCTCCTCTGGATCAGGCGCATCATCGTCATCCCGATCGATTCCTTCGACAAATTCGGGTGGTGCCCCATCGGCGCCGCTAATTAACAACACGAACTCCCCTTTGATGGCTTTGCGGCCTAGGTGGATGGCGATTTCGCTGAGGGGCGCCCGTACCATCAGTTCGTAGAATTTGGTCAAATCGTTGGCCAAGGCAGCCGGACGGTCACCATACACAGCCAAGGCATCGTCAATCAAGGCCTTGATGCGATAGGGACTTTCATAAAAAATCAGCGTATGCGGCGTCGCTACGTCTTGGGCCAGCCAGCGCCGGCGGGCGGAGGACTTGCGCGGGGGGAAGCCGCGGTAGGTAAAGGCGTGCACTGCCAGCCCCGACATAATCAAGGCGGGAATCAAGGCCGCCGGCCCGGGAATGGCGGTGAGCGGGAGCTCGGCTGCAATCACGGCCCGTACCAACAAAAACCCGGGATCGGAGATGGCCGGTGTGCCGGCATCGCTGACCAAGGCCACCGATTTGCCGTCACGAATCATCCCCACAATCCGGTCGCACATGCGACGCTCGTTGTGTTCGTGGACGGCAATCAACGGTTTGCGAATGTCGTAGTGTTGGAGCAAGATGTGGGTCTTGCGGGTGTCTTCACTGGCGATGACATCGACCGTGCGCAAAACCTCGAGGGCCCGCATGGTGATATCGCCTAAATTGCCTATCGGCGTTGCAACAAGGTATAACATGTGAATATGATACACCAAAACAGCGGATATAGCGTGTGTCTACACGCTATATCCGCTGTTTGGACGGGGAGGTAATTATTTCGTTGTGGTGAGTCGCTTGTGGATTTGTCCAGCAATCAACCCCGCCACAAAAATCAGATAGACCGGTAAGTTATAGACCCACGGCATCTTTGATTGTGGCCGTCGTTGCACCAATGCCACAGCGGGCTGGACAAACCAGCGAAAGTAGCGCCCACGCAATGTCGGATTGTGGAGCATCTGTTGGACGACCTGAGGACCAATCACATCATACTGGGCTTCCAGCCAACGCCCGAGCCGATAAGGACGCATACACTCGGCCCGCCATGCCCGCAGCATCTGCAACATTTGCGGACGATTGGTGGTGTCAAGCGTCGCAGTAGCGATATAACAACCACCACTACTATTACCATTGTCAACTGGCCAACTGAAATCTTTGCACCAACTATGTTTATCCACATATTCATCATGCCGATTACACCACAGTGCATCAAGATGCCCCGACGAATGACGACAATTGCGACACCATTCACGATCACCCATCATATCCTCCTTGCTTTTCAAAAACTGTAGACTTGCCATACAGAGCATATCCTCGTACAATCGCTATTTTTTAGGAATTTTTACCAATATTCAACCTAATTATTGGATAATACTGCGTGTTTTTTGGTAAATTTCACAAAAAAATTACTCATCACAAAAAAACAGCGGATAGCAATAATGCCATCCGCCATCCACTCACCACCACCGCCACGCTAATGCCAGGTTTGTAATTCGATACCATTACCCTCGGGATCAGTCACATAGCACCACGATACCTGGCGCGTACCTGCCGTCGTCGTCACCACCTCGCCCGTAATCGAGCCTCCTGCCGCCACAATCGCAGCCCGCACCGTGGCGATATCGTCTACTTGGAAGGCGATATGCCCGAACCCCGTGCGGCGTACCGAAGCATGACCCGCTTCGATTAACGGCTCGTAGCGATAAATCTCGATGGTGGGACCATCCTCGCCATACCCTGGCAAACGCACATGCACACCGTTGATACGGGCATCGCTGACGCCGAGGGCGCCGTCGATAAGCGGACCAGACAAATCACGTTCGGGAGCCAGCAACGTACAGCCTAATTGGGCACAATAAAACGCCGCCAAGGCCCGCCAATCACGCGCCACAATGTTGATATGTCCAAATCGCATCAGCGCCCTCTTTCTGCATTTTGTTTGTCAAAAAAATGCGCCGCATCAACTGATACGGCGCAGCGCTCACCAACGTTTATTTGGCTTGCAGGCGGGCTAATTCGTCAGCCGCCACACTGTCGTCGAGCTTGCGGAACAGCGGTGCTGGATCGCGCAAGCTAACCCCTGGCACCAATTCGCTCATCTGCCAGCGCGCCGCAATGGCGTATTGGCCGGTCAAGACGGGGCGTTGGGCGCCATCGGGATCGATTTCGTATTCGATTTGAGGTTGGGGCGCAATCGCATCGTCATAGCCCAACATCTGGTGCAGTTTTTGGCTGGCGTGGGGCATGATGGGCGAAAAGAGCCGATTGAGCGTATCAACCACTTTGAGCGCCACAAAAATCACCGTGGCAGCCCGCTCGCGATCAACTTTGACCACCTTCCACGGCTCTTGTTCACTCAGATACTGGTTGGCGGTCTGGGCGAGTGCCATTGCTTCTTGTAGGGCACCGCGCAATTTAACCGCTTCGTAGAGCTCAGTAACTCGCACAAAGCCCGCTTCGATGGTATTGAGGAGCGTCGTATCTGCGGCATTCAGTTCATTTGGGGTCGGTACACCACCAAAGTTGCGTTGGGCGATGGTGAGTACGCGGTTGGCCAAATTGCCCCATGTAGCGACTAATTCGCTGTTGGTACGTTGCACGAATTCGGTCCAGCTCCAATTGCTGTCGCGGCCTTCGGGGGCGGCAGCCGTCAGATAATAGCGCACCAAATCTGGCTCGTAGCGCGACATGATGTCGGGCATCCACAAAGCCCAGTTTTGGCTGGTGCTCATCTTTTGACCTTCGAGGTTGAGGAATTCATTGGCCGGCACATCATACGGCAAGGCCCGATCACCATACCCCAACAACATGGCTGGCCAGATAATGGTATGGAAGGGAATGTTGTCTTTGCCGATGAAGTAGTAGCTCCGTTGGGCACTAGCCGGATCCCACCACTTGCGCCAAGCCTCGGGCTGGCCGGTACGTTTGGCCCATTCGAGTGAGGCAGAGTAGTAGCCAATCACCGCATCAAACCACACATAAATGCGTTTGTCGGCAAAGCCGTCTACATTCCCAGGTACTGGCACGCCCCATTCGAGGTCGCGAGTGATGGCGCGGCCATGCAAGCCTTCACGGAGCCAGTTTTGGGTAAATTGCATGGTATTGGAGCGCCAATAGTCACGATCCGTCGCATCGAGCCATTCACGTAGCGCCGGTTCGAGTTTTGCCAAATCGAGGAAGAAATGCTCGGTATCGCGGAAAATAACCGGTGCGCCATCAAGTGTCGAGCGCGGTGAACCCAACTCCTTGGGGTCACGCAATTGGCCACATTTGTCGCATTGGTCACCACGCGCCTTGGCATAATTACAGTTGGGACAGGTGCCTTCGACAAAGCGATCGGGTAGGAAGCGTTGCAACGATTCGCTATAGGAACCGATAGCAATTTCACGGTAGATATAGCCTTTGGCTTGGAGCTTCTCAAAAATATCGGTGGTGGCCGAATAATGGTTGGTGGTGTAGGTTTGGGTAAACAAATCGAAGGTGATACCCATGGCGTGCAATGTTTCGATGAAGCTCTGATGGTAGCGATTGATGATGGTCTGAGGCGTCACGCCTTCTTTTTCAGCGGCCAAGGTAATGGGGGTACCATGACAATCCGACCCCGATACCATCAATACTTGGCGACCACGCAAGCGTTGGTAACGCGCAAAAATATCCGCCGGCAAGTAGACGCCAGCCATATGCCCGACGTGAAACGGTCCGTTGGCATATGGCCATGCGACTGAAACGAGAATGTGTTCTGACATATATCCCTCCACAACTGACTACACAAATAAAAAACCGCAGGTACACGTGTACCCGCGGTGCGCTTGGGTGGCAACGCCACTACAAACAACACGCGGGAAAAGGCATCTGCATCATCATAGTTACCGTTTGGGAGCACACCATCATTTACGCCCATCCATCAATATATCTGCTTCAATATACCACGAAAACACTCCTGCATGCAACGACGACGTGTCTAACATTTCATTGGTATACTACATACATCTATCGCAACTACGCCAAGGGGGCCATGTGCAGCAGGGTAAACCATGGAATCATCGCACCGTCTATGCATTAATATATGCAATTTTTGTCTTTTTCGGGGTCTCTATCGGCGCAAACGGCGTACTCTGGGCCGAAATTCTGCCCGCCTTACACATGGGTGAAGCCATGTTTGGCACACTCACGCTGATTTCTCCGTTTATTTCTGTGTTTATCTTATTGTTTGCTGGACAATTCGTCGAACGCATCGGTAAACACCATAGCATGACGTTTGGGCTGGTGATGTTGGTTGGGGCCTCACTCAGCCTCTCATTTGCACGTACTCCCATGCATTTTGGCTTTGTGAGTGCGTTATATGGTATCGGTTATGGTGCAGTCGAATTGTCAGTCAATAGCGTCACCATGGACTGGGAGCGTGAACGCAACACCACCGTAATGAACAAAGTCCATGCCGCATTTTGTGTTGGTGCCGTATTTAGTTCACTGATTACCGGGCAATTACTGGGCATGGGGTTAACCTACCAGACGATTTTGCAGATTATCGTCGCCATCGGTGCCGTCATTGTCGTGATTAATCAATTCGTGCTCTACCCACCCAGTCATATCGAAGAAGGCGCCGCAGGAGCGGGAGCCGCCATTCGTTTGCTCATCCACAACCCAATTGTATTGACATTGAGCATGATTGGTTTTTTTGCGGCCTTTGGCGAAGGGTTGGCCATCAATTGGTCGGTCTTGCACCTGCGTGATTTAGGCGCCACGGCGTTCATCGGTGGGGCCGGTTTTGCGATTTTCAATACGGTGATGTTCATTGGGCGAATGACCAACAACGCCGTAGTGGCGCGCTTTGGTGTCGTGCAGTCAGTCGTTTTTTCGGCCATTGCGATCACCGTTGCTGGCATCGTAATCGCCTTTACCAGTGATTTGTGGTTGGCAGTAATTGCCTTGGGCATACTCGGATTCGGTGTAGCGGGACCAATCCCCACCACATTGACCGCCGGCGCGCAACTCGTCCCAGGCCAAAACAGTGCCTTATCGGGGGCATTGATGTCGATGTGCTATGTGTCGTTTATTGTGGGGCCACCGTTGATTGGCATCGTTGCCGAAAAAACAACACTGCAACAAGCGCTCTATGCAACCATCGTCGTCGGGATTTGTTTGTTCCTATTTGCGCGGCGCTTAGCCGCGATTACTCCGCAACCAGCGACACCAACGACCAACGCATAACGTTGCCAGCCGGGTATTTTTTGTATCTAATCGCTAGATCTACACCCATTAAATGAGGGCAACCATGACGCACACTACAACACACCGCTTTGGCTATCATGCACTGTGGTTGGTTTGGTTGTGGGTAGTGGTTGCCTGTGGTGGCACACCCCAACCACAACCCACCATGCCCCCACCTACTCCGACACTCCAGAACGCGACCAACACGCCACTCGCCACCGAAATTGCCATCGTCCAAACACCGACGTTAGCACCACTGTCGACAAGTCAACGGGAAAAAATGTTTGACACGCTGTGGAATACAGTGAACGAGCATTACGTCTATCGTGATTTCCGTGGCGTCGATTGGGCAGCGGTACGTACAAAATACCATGATCAAATAATCCAAGCACCTGACACTGCCCATTTTTATACCATTCTCAAAGAAGTCGTCGATTTACTCAACGACGATCACAGTCGCTTTGATGACCCACAAGATGCTGCATTCAATGATGCCGTCTATAGTGGCGAGGCGGGGTATGCGGGCATCGGGATTATGATTCGTGAACTCGCTACCGGACTGCTGATTACGCGCGTGGCTGATGATGGTCCGGCTGACAACGCCGGGCTCCGCCCTTACGACGTGATTACCGTCATTGACACCACCTTGGTTACCACTACCTATGAACTTGATGAAGATGGCTATAGTAGTTTAATCCGCGGACCGATTGGCAGCGATTTGACGATTACACTCCAGCGGGGCAACGATGCCCCACAACAACTCACCCTGCAACGCGATGCAATTGCCGGCGATGCCTTCCCTGAAGCGGTAGCAAGCATGCTCGACAATGGTACGGTGTTACTGACCATTGATTCTTTTGATCGCGATAACTTAGCCGATATCGTCATAGACGCACTCAATGAGGCCACTAAACATACCCAGCCCACCGGGTTAATCATCGATATCCGCGAAAACGGCGGCGGTAGCATCGACGCCATGCTCGATGTGGTTGCCCTGTTACATGATGGTGGCACGATTGGTGACCAAATTGACCGCAACAACACCTACCCCCTCACTGTCCCGACCAACCACACATTGCCACCATTTGACGACCTCCCCATCGCAGTACTGACGAGTCGCAATACCGCCAGCGCCTCCGAAATGTTTACGGCAGGACTCCGGCACCTCCGTACGATTACGGTGATCGGTGAACCCACCGCTGGTAATAGCGAAAATCTCTACCCCTATGACTTTGATGATGGCTCGGTGCTGTGGCTCGCCGAGCTCCTCTACCGCCAACCCAACGGTGCCTACATTGAAAACGTCGGGGTTATTCCTGATATCCCGATTACCGATGCCTGGGATAACATGAATCCAGCCAACGACATGTTTATCAAGGCAGCCCAACGCGCACTCCACAAATAACCCAACATCTTGTTCCTCGTATACGCAACAAACCAACGCCATCAGCCCATACGGTACGCTAACCGCATGGGCTATCTCGTGCCATCCAATCCAAATAACACAATGCGGAAACAATACCTACGCCAATCTACGCCGCTCGCTGGTTGTGGGGCGGTGCATTGATACGCCCAAGTGCGGAAATTATGCGATCAATCTGTGATTTTAATTCATTGTGCAGTTTCGGTGGGGTTTTGGCGTAGGTATTGACTACAACCACAAAAAACATCGCCGCAGTCATACTGACTGCGGCGACAAACGATGCGATACAATTTAAGGACGGCGGGTGTGCCAATTGGTAGCACCTTGATAGGCGTCAGCAACGCGCAATATGTCTGATTCTGCGAAGGCCTGGCCAATCAACTGCAAGCCGATTGGCAAGCCATTGTCAAAACCACAGGGCACCGAGATGCCAGGCAAACCAGCGAGGCTGACGGGCAGGGTACACACGTCTTGGAGGTACATCGCTACGGGGTCAGCACTGTTTTCGCCAAACTTAAACGCCACATTGGGAGATGTAGGGGAGGCAATCACATCGACATCCGCAAAGGCGTGGGTAAAGTCTTGGCGAATCAGCGTACGTACTTGTTGAGCCCGTTTATAAAAGGCATCGTAATACCCAGCCGACAATACATAGGTACCGAGCATGATACGACGGCGCACCTCGGGGCCAAACAAATCGCCCCGGGTTTGGTCGAGGGCATCACGGTAGCTATCGCCATCGCTCCGCGGGCCGTAGCGAACGCCATCAAAGCGGGCCAGGTTAGAAGAGGCCTCAGCGGTGGCGACGATGTAGTAGACGGGCAAAGCGTGCGGGCTGTTGGGCAACGAGATTTCTTTGATGGTAGCGCCGAGATCTTGCAATACACGAATCGACTCACGCACTGCGAGTTCGGTGCCTGTTTGCATGCCATCTACAAACAATTCACGGGGAATGCCCACGCGCAGGCCTTTGAGTGAGCCACCCAACCCCGCTACATAATCGGGGACGGCGGTGGGGGCAGAGGTAGCATCGTAGCCGTCATGCCCAGCGATGCCATTGAGCATCATGGCGCAGTCTCGGGCGGTCCAGGCCATCGGGCCGATTTGGTCGAGCGATGAGGCAAAGGCAATCAAGCCATAGCGTGATACCCGGCCATACGTCGGTTTGAGGCCGGTAATCCCACACAGCGAGGCGGGTTGGCGGATGCTGCCGCCGGTATCGGTGCCCAAGGTACCGGCGGCCAAGCCAGCGGCGACGGCAGCGGCAGAGCCACCACTCGAACCACCAGGCACGCAATCGGTATTCCACGGGTTGCGGGTCAGTTGATAGGCGCTATTTTCGGTCGAAGAGCCCATGGCGAATTCGTCGCAATTGAGCTTGCCGAGCAACACGGCCCCTTGGGACTTGAGGCGGGCAACGGCAGTGGCGTCGTAGGGCGGGCGGTAGTTTTCGAGGACCTTGGAGCCACTGGTGGTGGGCAAGCCAGTGGTCGACAAGACGTCTTTGATGCCTAACGGGATCCCCAGCAAGCCACCCCGTTCGCCCGCCTGAATGCGGGCATCTGCGGCGCGCGCTTGTTGGTGGGCACCGTCGCTGTCGACGTGTAAATAGGCACCAATCGAGCCATCATGGCTGGCAATCCGGGTCAACAGCGCATCGGTGAGTTGTACCGCAGTGACATCGCCGGCATCGAGGCGGCTACGCATGTCTGCAATGGTCAGGTTGTGTAGTTCGTTCATTGTCATCGTGTTCAATATCCCTTATTACGGCCAATTGCAATATCGACAAAGGTGCGTATACAAATCTTGATGTCGAAAAGTAACGACCAATTCTCTACATAGTATAAATCGTAACGGGTGCGGTCTTCAATACTGGTGTCACCGCGCAATCCGTTGGCTTGGGCCCAGCCGGTAATACCGGCTTTTTGTTTGTGGCGGCGCATGTAGTAGGGTATTTCTTGGCGGAAGCGCTCGACCCATACAGATTGCTCCGGGCGCGGGCCAACCACGCTCATTTCGCCGCGAATCACGTTAATAAAATTGGGTAATTCGTCGAGTGATGTTTTACGCAAAAAACTACCGATACGGGTGCGGCGGGGGTCGTCTTTGGTGGTCCAACTGGCAATTTGGGCAGCATCGGAACGCATGGTGCGGAACTTGATAGTGGGGAATGGCGCACCATCCATGCCGACGCGTGATTGCACAAAGAAGACCGGGCCGGGGGATTCGAGTTTAATCAAGAGTGCAATCAGCATCATGAGTGGCGACGCAACCAACAATACGAGTGACGCAAACACCATATCAAATGCACGCTTTAGCGCCTGATTCAATGGATTGGCAAGGGCTCCATTGCGCACGTTGAGCAATGGTAAGCCGGTAATATCGTTATCAGAGACCACGTTATTGGTAATCAAGGTAAAGGCATCGGGATAGAGTTTGACTTCGACGTGCGCATCTTCGGCACGCATAATAATATCAAACAATTCCGTGGAGGCCCGTCCCGATAATGCGACGATAACCAAATCAATATCGTGATTACGGATTGTTTCACCCATATCTGCAAACGTACATAGTACTGTCGCATCGTATACCGTCGCACCAACGCTAATCGCATCAGACGCAAATCCGACCACACGATAGCCGAGACTCAAATCGCGCATCAACGAACGATATACGAGTTGGCCTGGTTCGAGGGCGCCAATAATCAACACCCGGCGCACATCGATATTGCGGCGCCGAATATTTGCGAGGTTGGAGCGATAGACAAACCGCAACAGCACTGCCATTACGAGCAAGACACCCCATCCCCCCAGCAACGCCGCGGTGCCAATCGGCACATTAATCAAGCCAAATTGCGGGATGACTAAATTCAGCAAATAAACGACACCGACACCAGTAGTAGCCGTTGCCACGGTTTTGAAACTTTCATCGATACGTGACATCCCACGGGGGAGTCGATACATGCCGGATACTTCATAGGTCACAAAAAACACCGCATTGAGGAGCACCACAAAAAACCACACCGCCGACTGCGGGGTGTTGTCAAATTGTGCTTGGCCTTCGATATTGAGCGGACGAATAAACCAGTAAATCAGCAATAATGCACTATTGGTGGCAACGACATCTGCCGCTACCGCCGCCAAAATTACCAGTATTCGATTACGCCATAATCGCCACAACATATGATTAATCGACTCTTCGGGCAGGTCGTGGAGGGCGGAAGTAATTGCGGGCAAGACTCACCTGCTCTTTTAACGTAATCCCAGTTTCAATAACCCAACAAATCACCGTTGGGGTCGTAGCGGCATAATAGCGCCGGAAGAAAATCCGCATGGCATCATAAAAATAATGAATCGTCTGTACCGGCTGCTGTCGACTCGAGGCACGTTTGACATGATGCACGATGGCATCAGCCACATAGACAATCTGCCAGCCATACTGCTTGAAGCGATAACACCAATCGAGGTCTTCGCCATACATAAAGTACGTCTCGTCAAGCAAGCCCACTTCACGCACCACCGCCGTCGGCATCAACATACAGGCACCCACCAAGGCGTCGACGGCAATCGTGTGACTAGGGTCAACAAATGTCATATTATAGCGCCCAAATCGTGGGCTGTGTGGGAATAACCGTGATAACCCGGTCATCCGCCACAACGACACTTCAGGCGTAGGGAACGACCGTCGGCACGCCAAATCAAGTGACCCGTCAGGTAATAATAACCGCGGACCAACCATCCCCACCGCAGGATTCGCACGCAGATAATCAACTAATATGTCGAAAGCCCGCGGCGTAACAACGGTATCGGGGTTAAGGATCATCACATACTCAGGCGCATCACTCGCATCCAAAATGCGTCGCAATGCCAGATTATTGGCATACGCAAAGCCACCATTATGGTCGCTTTGAATACAATGCACGGTAGGAAATTCGGCACGTACTATTGCCAATGAATCATCACTCGAGCCATTATCAACCACCCAGATATCACAGCTCCCTGCCACAAAACCCGCTGGAATCGAGGCAAGACAGGCCCGTAATAATTCACGGGTGTTGTAGTTGACAATCACGATGGCAATCCGTTGCATCTACCTGCTCCTCTGTATGTCTGTGTGTATATTACCATCACTATCATAGGTCGTAAAGAGCACCATACCCCAATAGTGTGCCGTAATCAGATTGCCACGGTGATTCCATCCAAACCAAACACATTTCAAGACCGCTAGACCTTATGGTATGCTAGCGGTATATGCACTTATTGGCATCTCGTACCCGAAAGTGAGCCCACAATGCGTCAACAAATTTCAACTGGTACGCCATGGGAAGCAATGGCCGGCTATTCACGCGCCGTGCGCATTGGGGCGCAGGTCGCAGTATCGGGGACCACTGCATCGAATGCCGACAGCGAAGTCCAACACCCGGGAGATGCCGGCGCACAAGCCACCTATATCATCCGCAAAATCGAAGCCGCCCTCAATAGTGCCGGTGCCCAGTTGAGTGATGTGATTCGCACCCGGATTTTTGTGGCCAATATCGACGATTGGGAAGCGGTCGCACGGGCGCATGGTGCAATCTTTGGGGATATTCGCCCCGCCAACACCCTCGTCCGCGCCCAAATGATTGACCCGCGCATGTTGGTCGAAATCGAAGCCGATGCAATTATTACGACAGAAGCCTAACCGATGAGCGACATTCCCGATTTAGCTCTGCGCCACGAAGCACTTGCCCCGCGCATTGCCACCACCAAGCCACCCCTATTAGTGTTGCTCCATGGCTATGGCAGCAACGAAGAAGACCTGCTCCAAATCACCCCCTACTTACCAGATCAGCTACAGATCGTAAGTTTACGCGCACCCTTCATGCTCATGCCAGGCTCCAATGCCTGGTTTGCCATTGAACCAAGTAGCAATGGCCTGATTTGTGATGTCACCCAAGCCCAACAAGCCTTGGTGGTGCTCAACGAAAGCATCGACGACGCCATCCGCATTTATGGCACTGACCCGCAACAGACCTTTGTGGCGGGGTTTAGCCAAGGAGGCGCAATGGCAGGACTAGTCGCACTGAGTCGTACCGACGTATATGGCACCATCATCATGAGTGGAATCAATCCCCTAGCGGTTACGCCCACACTCCCCACGACCCCGTGCAATGGCGACATCCTGGTCGTACACGGCACTCTCGACGAAGTAGTGCCTGTCAGTGACGGTCATGCCAGCCGCGATGCACTCCGCGAGCTAGGATTCACTGTGCAATACGTCGAATACCCGATTGGGCATACCATCGATTTACGAGTCATCGGTGCACTTACTAGATTTCTTAATCAGAGATTGAAATGAACAGCAATTCACAACAATTCCTCGAATCATTTATTGCCATCGAGACGTTTTTGGGAGACACCAGTGGTCTCTCCCACGGCGTCCCATTCACCCAGCACGTCGACAGCTTACGCCAATCCAATCATGCGGTGCGGGTATTTGCCGAAGACCTCAAGGCCTTTGCACGCCTACGTAACGTGATTGTGCATGAGCGCGGTGGTGGCCAAGTACTGGCAGAGCCCAACCAATGGGCAGTTGAGCGCATCGCCCATATTCGTGATGTGCTGTTACAACCGGCGCTGGTGACGCAATTCACGCATGCACCAGTATGGACGATAGACGCCGACGAGACGCTGGCTATGGCAACTCAACGAATGTATGCGCAACATTATTCGCAATTACCAGTCTATGAAAACGGCAAATACCGTGGTATTCTCACCGTACGCAATGTCACCTATTGGATAGGGGCGCAACACCATCCCAGCCTACGGCTGGACAATGTGCAGGTACGTACGGTACTCGAATTTGCGGCGCAACGTGATACGGCGATTTTTGTGAGTGCCCAGACACCATTAATCGATGTGGTGGGTTATTTTGCGGCACATGACCGGCGCGGCACCTACATCGATGCCGTACTGATTACCCAAGACGGCACGGCCAAACAACCACTACTCGGATTAATTGCGATGGCGGACATTCCGGCAATCAACGAACAACTCCAGTTATATTCCTAATATGTAGAAGGATTGATTCAATGAACCAGGGGATTTTTAATCCAAACATTGCGTTATTTATTTGGGCGGCTTTTGGGGCGTTATCAGCGGCGGTGATTTACCGCAAAAACCATTCGTTGTGGTTTGCAATCGTACTCGGGGTTTTGCTGGGACCAATGGCAACAGTGATTGCGATTTTCATTCCCATCAAAGCGCCCCGCAACAATCCATAACGGTAGTGCGGTATTACGTGCACACTATTAATACGGCATCGATTTCGTGAAGGAAGAGCATATGAATGCGACGGTTATCGCTCGCATGGACGGCGTGCAGAGCAGTGTCGAAGTACTCGAATACCCTGCGGTCAACATCTCGCGCCGACCGGATTTAGCAGCAATTGCGTACTATGCCCAACAAATGGGACTGCGTTTACGCCAATTACGGATTACCCTCAATGACGGTAGTGCCATCATCGAACCTGGCATGTTGCAGTTTAGTCGGGGCAATATCACCACCAATACCAGTGCCGGTGGGGCATGGGGATTACTCAAACGCCTGTTAGAACGCCGGTTCAACAACGAATCGGTATTTCGCACCACCTTCCATGGCACAGGTGAAATCTATACGGAACCGACCTTTGACCACTACTTACTGACTCGCATCCAACCAGGCGAAGAAGCCATTGTCGATGATGGACGTTACCTTGCCAGTGAGCAGGGTGTCGATACTAGTCTGGCATTCAAAAAAAACCTCTCAAGCGTGATTTTCAGTAAAGACGAGGTGGCGCGCACGCGGATTAGTGGGAATGGCTGGTGTGTGGTGCAAAGCCCCATCCCTGCTAGCGATGTACTGCGGGTCGACCTCAATAACGAAGAACTGCGTGTCGACGGCGACATTGTGCTGTTGCGCAAAGGAGTTATCACCCAGCAAATCGACAACGCCACAAACTCAGTAGTAGGGCTGGCCACATCAGGCGAAGGGCTGGTCCAAGTGTTCCGGGGGACTGGGCAAATCTGGTTGGCTCCCGCAGAACACGGCTATAGTCAATTGGTCGATTTACTCCAAACGGCCGGCACCACCACCTACGCCAAACCCAGCCAAACCAATCGCAAAAAATCATTACTAGAGGAATTGATTAAATGAGTACGCCCATTGACCCGCGGCGCATCGTCGCCAATGGTTACGACAAAATAGCCCTGCGCTTCCAAGAATGGGGAGCCAATCTGCGTATCGAAGAGCGTGATCGCTACATCCAGGTGTTGCTCGATCATGCCACGCGCGGCATGCCATTACTTGATTTGGGATGTGGCAATGGGTTGCCGTTTACCAAACAATTGGCAGAGCGCTACCGTGTCACCGCCGTCGATATTTCGCCGGTACAAGCCAAACTAACCGCCCGCAACGTACCGCGCGCCCAAGTGATTTGTGGCGATATGAGCAATATGCACTTCCCGCCAGAGTCCTTTGATGCGATTAGTGCGTTTTATTCACTTATCCACCTCCCCCGCGAAGAACTAGGCGATTTTTTGGTGCGCATGACCCGTTGGTTGCGCCCCAATGGATTGTTTGTGGGGTGTTTTATCGCCCACGATATGCCTGGTGATATTGACGATTGGTTGGGGGCGCCGATGTATTGGAGCGGCTATGACAGCCAACGCAACCGCGAACTGCTCCGAGCCGCTGGGCTGACGATTCACTCGGCCGTCGAAGAGCATGCCGACGAAGATGGTCAAGATGTGGTTTTTTTGTGGGTTATCGCCGAACGCACTGCAGTCTAAAAAGCCTAAGTAACAATATCTGTGATTGGGGTTGGCTCAACCGTTTACGGCAACAATGTACGTTGTATGCTCCGGATGGACAACCACCACAGCACCAATAACCCGATTAAACCGAATGCGGCCGGCCACGTAGAATGCACCAACAACGTAGTGTTGTATTGATAGCGGACGGCAGTATCACAGACGCACAGCACAACTAATCCGGGCCAATTCCGGGCATCACGGAGCAACACGGCGATGGGAAGCATGGCCAACACGAGATAATGGTTTGATTGGAACGGCATGACAATCAAAAGCAGCGTCAGCACGGCAGCACTCGCCAACCACAGATTGGACGTACGCCGCACCACCCACCAGGTGACGACCACGAGGATGCCACTCACGAGGATGGCCAGTGGGGTAATCAGGTTGGGGTGAGGCCAGAGCGCTGCAAAAAACTGATCGTGCTGGTCGAATTTGTAGGCATGATCGGCAAAGGTACGATCCAACACGTTCCAGATGCCACTGCGATTCATGGACCAGCGCGGCGGACCGGCGTCGGGGAGCAATCCCACCTGCAAATAATCTCGCCAAATGGTCAATGGTGCGCCAATCAGCCCTACGAGGATGGTTGCCCCGAGGCCGGCAACAACCCCCCACCGACCAGAGTGACGCCAGGTGCGGTCGAGTGGCCAGACCATAATGATGGGGAATAATTTAAGGCCACTCGCAATCCCGATACTAAACCCGGCCCAAAACGGATGTATGGGAGCGAGCACTACCGCAAGAATCATCAATAATCCAAGAATTAATCCTACTTGGCCTAAAAAAAAGACCCCAAACAACGGCACCGATACCAGCAAACTAATCATCAGCACCGCCGATTGGCGGCGGGTAAGTGCAAGATGACGACCAAGCAAGAAGATACTCCAGCCAAACAGCACCAAATTAATCCCCGTCATCCCCCAACGCACAATTGCCCAATCCAATGATGCCGGAATTCGCCACAATACTGCCCAAAAGGGGGGGTAAATATAGGGCGCAGTACTAATGTCGGGCAATAATGGTTGCCAGATAGCAAAATCATACGGCGAAATCCCCTGATTCAGCGCAAATCCGGCACCATAATACGCACCGGTGTCTTGCATGACCTGACCGATGGTGTGGATGTTGCGGGTCAGCGAATAGAGCTTGATGAGGATACATCCTAACCAAACTAGCAGATACCAGTGGGTACGCATAAATTGGATAAATCGTATGTTGTTGGGCATGCTTCATTATTACATAGGATGTGCCAAACGAAACAGGGTACAATAAAATAAATGTGCACATAGCAACAGAGGATACTATGTTTGAAACAATTGATCATATCGGGCTGGCCGTCACCGATATCGCCGAAGCCGTCACCCTCTACCAAACCCAATTTGGCGTCCAGGAATGGGAAATCATCGAGCTCCCCGAACGCCACATGCGGGTCGCCATCACTACCATCGGCACCAGCATGGTGGAACTTATCGCCCCCACTGCGCCCGAGGCAGCCTTTGCCAAGTATTTGGCCGAAAAAGGCCCCGGTATGCACCATATCGCCTATCGGGTCGCCGACATCACCACCACACTAGCCACCCTCAAAGCCCAAGGCCTGCGCCTCGTAGACGAGGTACCGCGCCCGGGCTTGCACGGCACATTGGTGGCGTTTGTGCATCCCAAAGCGACAATGGGTACATTGATCGAACTTGTGCAACACGTATGAGCGCGGTGCGCATCGGTATCATTGGCTGTGGGCCGATTGCGCAGGCCGGCCACTTACCTGCCACGGTCAAAGCCCACAACGCCCAACTGTATGCCATCGCCGACCGTTCTGAACGCCTACGCAGCTATGCCGCTGCTGTCTATGAGCCCCACGCCGTCTATGCGGACGCCAGTGAATTACTCGCCGACCCCCAGGTTGAGGCGGTGATTGTGGCGGTAGCCGACCAATTCCACATCCCACTCACGATCCAAGCCCTCGCCGCAGGGAAGCATGTGTTGGTAGAAAAACCGTTGGGGGTCGATGTGAATAGTTGCCAGCAGCTGCTGGCGATAAGCCAAACCAGCGACCGCATCGTACAAATAGGCAACAACAAACGCTTTGATGCGGGGATTGCCTTTGCGCACGACATGACTACCCAGTTGGGCGAGCGGATGGCTTACCGCGGCTGGTACTGCGATTCGCTCTATCGTTATACCGTCACCGACAATCTGCAACCTACCATCATCCAAGACCCCCAGGCCTTGCGCCCAGCCGGCAACCCCAAAGGTGACCGGCGCAAGTATTTGCTGTTGACCCATGGCAGTCATTTGGTGGATACGGCGCGCTACATCTGTGGTCCTATCACGCACGTGCAAACGCGATTGTTGCAACGGGCAGATAGTTGGTGTTGGTTTAGTGCGGTAACGTTTGCGGATGGCAGTTTGGGGCATCTCGATTTGACGGTAACGATTCGGGGCGACCACCACGAAGGATTCCATTTGTATGCCAGCGAGGGCAGTATTTTGGCCAAAACCTACTTGCCGTGGTACCACAAAAGTAGTGACGTGGAAGTATTTACCAGCCACGACCAACAATATCACCGGCCACTAGGAGCCGACGGACATTCGTACAAACGCCAAATCGAAGGCTTCGCTGATACGATTCGCGGGCACACTAGCCAACGGGGAGCCAGCGTTAGTGATGGACTCGCGGCCATCCAGGTGTTGGCGGCGCTGACGGCATCGGCCAATGCCGATGGGGCGACCGTGGCAGTGGCAGATATGATGGGGGAGCCATGAGTTTTACGCTGGGGTGTGCGGTATGGTCACACAAAGAATGGGTGGGGAATTTGTTTCCGAGTGGCAGCAAAGCCAGTGATTTTTTGCGGTTGTATGGCCAACGCTTCCAAAACGTAGAAGGCAATACGACGTTTTATGCCACGCCACCCCCCGAAACAGTACAAAAATGGTGCAACGACACCCCCGAATCATTCCAGTTTTGCTTCAAAATCCCCCAGCTGATTAGCCACCAAGGGGAACTGACCGCCAACATCGCCGCCACGCATGAGTTCCTCACGCGGGTGGCGCCGTTAGGACCACGCCTCGGGCCGTTCTTTTTGCAGTTACCCCCCCACTTTGCCCTACGTCACGCCGACCAACTTGCCAAATGGCTAGATGCCTGGCCAAGTGATTACCGCATTAGTGTGGAAGTACGCCACCCCGATTGGTACAAATCTGATAACGAACGGCGTTTGATGGCATTGCTCGACAGCTATAATGCGGGGCATTGCATGATGGATGTGCGCCCACTCAATTTGGGTGATTTACCGGGCGCCGAAGCAGATTTGGCCAAGGCCCGTGACCACAAACCGCAGGTACCACTGCGCCCGTTTGTGACGGGCAAATTGGCGTTGGTGCGCTATATCAGTCACCCCGATACGGTGCGCAACCAAGCATTGTGGGATGAATGGCAGGGGCGGATTCGTGCGTGGTTGCAGGATGAAGTCGACGTGCATTTTTTCATGCATTGTCCCGTCGAAACCACATCGCCCACCAATGCACGGCTATTTTATCGACAGTTATGTCAACATACTACATTGCCCGCATTACCGTGGGATGGCTTGGCGGTACCAGAGCAGGGGAGTTTGTTTTAGGGGGCGTGCGTCAGGGAAATATGTACCGTTGCAAAATCAGCCTTGGACCGTGGGCCGCGTTGGGCAAGCGAAACAGGTTACTTATTCACGACGCGGCATACGTTTTTTTACAAAAAGAGACAACAGACAAAAGCGAAGCTTGTTACAATAGAGGGAGAAGAAAAGGAATCACAGTGGACTACCTTGCAAATTTAAACGATGACCAATATGCGGCGGTGGTGGCACCCATCGGACCGGTGCTGGTCAAGGCGGGAGCCGGTAGCGGCAAAACTCGGGTATTGACGTTGCGGATCGCGCATCTGGTCAATCATCACAACGTTGAACCCGGGCATATTTTGGCGTTGACGTTTACCAACAAAGCGGCCAAAGAGATGCGCCAACGGCTCAAACCAATCCTGGGCGGGCGCTTGCAACGCTTGACAACGGGGACATTCCATGCCATTTGTGTCAAGATTTTGCGCCAACACATCGAAGGCAAATTGGGGCATTACACGCGCAATTTTAGTATTTATAGTGGCGACGAACAAGAGCAGCTGGCACAGCAGAGCATTGACGCGGCGCCCGAAGTGTCGCCGGATGCGACGGATGTCAATGACTTGATCCGGCGGATTTCGCGGGCCAAAAGTCGCTTGCAAACTCCCAAAATGTTGCTGGCGACGGCCGAAAACAGCAACGATAGCTGGATTGCCTTGCGCTATCGGCATTATCAAGGCTTGTTGTCGGAGTCAAACGCGGTCGACTTCGACGATTTGATCCAGCTGGCATACCGCTTGCTGAGTGAGCACGAAGATGTACTGGATGCGGTGCAACAGCAATGGCGGCATGTGCTGGTGGACGAATACCAAGACACCGACCCTAGTCAATTTAGTCTAGTGCGTTTGCTGAGTGAGCCGGTAGGGTCAAGGCCGCGCTCGTTGTTTGCGGTAGGTGATGCGATGCAGTCGATTTATGGCTTCCGCAACGCCGACCACACGATTATCACGCGCTTCAACGAGACCTTCCCGCAGGCCAGTGTAATCGAACTCAAAACCAACTACCGCAGTCGCCAGCCCATCCTCGATGCGGCCTATGCGGTGATTCGGCATAGCAAAGCAGTTACGCCGATGCAGCTCAATGCGCATCAGCAGGGGCGGCATATCGACAAAAGCGTGATTTTTTTGCAGTATCAACACGGCAAAGAAGAAGCCCAAAAAATCGCTCACGAGATTGGGCTGATGACCAATAGCGCCGAAAACGTGGGGGCGTTTGGGGATGTCAAACGTGAAGGGCGGCGCCCGAAGGAAATTACGATTTTGTACCGCTCCAAGTTTATGAGTCGGGCCTTCGAAGAAGCCTTGCGCGTGTTGCGTATCCCCTACAAGCTCAAAGGGCAATTGGGATTTTATGACCGGGCGGTGGTGCGCGATTTGCTGGCGTTTGTGCGCCTAGCGGTCAATTCACGCGACAACATGGCGTTGACGCGTATCGCCGATATCCCCAAGCGAGGTTTGAGTGCCAAGCCGCTCAAGGTGTTTAGTGTGGAGGCGGCACGGCGCAATTTGGCGATTGCCGATGTACTGGGCGACATCATGATTTTGGCGCAACTCGAAGAAAAAGCCCGTACGGGGGCGCGCCAATTGCATCAGCTCCTGGCGCGGTTGCGGCAACGCATCAAAAACAATATTGGGCCACGGGAATTGTTGGAAGATATTTTGGTACAGACCAATTACATGGCCTACCTTGAAGGACTGCATACCAAAGATGCCGAGAAGCTGAGCGACGCCAAAGAGCACATCAACGAGTTAATGTTAGTGGCAGATGAATACGACAGCGCCGAGGATTTTTTGCAGTACGTGGCGATTATGACTAGTAGTGATGATGGCGACGACGATCGTGATCAAGTGCAGTTACTCACCATCCATGCCGCCAAGGGGCTAGAATGGCCGTTGGTGTTTGTGGTAGGGCTGGAGGAAGGGGTATTGCCCCACGAGCGCAGTATGGCGACCAATGATGGCATCGAAGAAGAACGGCGTCTGTGCTATGTGGCAGTGACGCGGGCGGCCGAGCGCTTGTATCTGTCGTGGTGCGCCGAGCGCAGTGGCGGGGCAAGCAACCGCAACAGCAAAAAAGGCGTCAAAGGTGCAACAACGCCTACCAAACGCTCACGGTTTTATGATGATATTGAAGCATACGGTCAAGAATTGGCCGCCCGGCGTAGCCCCAAACAATAGGAGTTTATCAATGTCGACGCAAAAAAAATCAAGTGGGTTTTTCACGCAATTACGCTCAGTCGTTCTCAAGTGGTTGATTACCTCGCTGGCGATTTTTGCGGCGATTTATCTGGTACCGGGGATTCACTTCACCGGACCGGGTTGGCAATTGGGGATTATTGCGGCGATTTTTAGTATGGTCAATCTGCTCATACGACCGATTTTGACGTTGATTACCTGTCCAATGATTATTTTGACCCTCGGGTTATTTAGTGTGGCCATCAATGCGTTGATGTTGATACTTACCGCCAATGTAGCGATTTATTTGGGCATCGAGTATTCGATTGATTCATTTACTACGGCGTTTATTGGGGCGTTGGTGATTTCGTTCACCTCGCTCGTCCTCAACATGTTGGCTGGGGAGGGGAGCGTGCGGGTCGAGGTGCGTCGCGATTAGCCGCAACGGGGATCTTCTTTGTCTCGCACAGCGGAGATCTTCTTTATCGCGCACAGCGCACACAGAGCGCACAGAGGGCGCAGACAAACGTGTATCAATCGGTGGTGGTCGATGAATGTCTGCCGATACGATATCCCTATGGCTCACGCGGAGACGCGGAGGGCGCGGAGACGTAGAATGCAGGGATCTTCTTTATCGCGCACAGAGCACACAGAGCGTGCGGAGGGCGCGGACAAACGTGTGTCAATCGGTGGTGGTCGATGAATGTCTGCCGATACGATATCCCTATGGCTCACGCGGAGACGCGGAGGGCGCGGAGAAACGTGTATCAATCCGTGGTGGTCGATGAATGTCTGCCGATACGAAATACCCTGTTGTCTCACGCGGAGACGCGGAGGACGCAGAGAAACCGTA
>JBBAWW010000039.1:0-15645 GCA_040397035.1 Roseiflexaceae bacterium
GCTGGACATGTCTGTTGTCGCGAGGTACTGATGTGGGGGGCTTGGCATCAATTAAATGAAGCAATAAAAATCACGGTCAGGGGTGGCTAAACGCATGATTTTTTTGTAGCAACGATTTTTGAAACCATCCCTGCTTTATGCTACAATACACGCATAGGCATGCTTCATTTGGTGCATGCCGTTTGTATATTGTATTTGAGTGCATGCAACGTCCGCACGCGGTCAGACGGGGGTGCCATGCTTGCAGAAATGACAGAACGGCGCCGGCAACTGCTCAAGTTGCTCATCCAAGAATACGTTGCCACGTCTGCACCAGTCGCTTCGGAGCATCTGGTGCGTCGCTATGGACTCAATGTATCATCGGCGACGATTCGCAACGAGCTGGCGTCACTCGAGGATCTCGGATTTCTGACGCATCTGCATACTTCTGCAGGGCGGATTCCCACCGATGCGGGGTATCGTTTTTTTGTGGAAAACCTAATGGAGTCGCCGGTATTGCCGGCCCACGAAGAACGTATCATCCGGCATCAGTTTTATCAAATGCAAACGACACTCGATCAATGGATTCATTTGGCGGGGTCGGTGATGGCACGGCGGGTGCAAAACGTCTCGGTGGTGTTGCCACCACGTACCACGCAAGCGCGCTTGCGCAATGTGCATTTGATTGGCATTCATGATTTGTTGATGTTGGTGGTGCTCGTACTGCATGATGGCATGGTCCGCCAACAAACTATGGCGCTCGATGCGCCACACAACCAAGCAGAACTCAATCGTGTGGCCATTGCAACCAACGAGCATGTCCAAGATGCCACCGTAAGCCAATTACGTGAACGGATAGAGCAGCTCGAGCCACAGGTCGATGGTTTAGTGCGCCCAGTGCTGGAGTTGGCGTGTACCACCATGCGCCAATACGAAGAAGCCTTGAATAGCGACGTGCGTGCCGATGGCTTGCTCGAAATGTTCAATCAGCCCGAGTTTGCCCAGACCGAGCGCGTCAAGCAAATGCTGGCGTTGGTACAAACAGGCAATGTCTTGACGCCACTTATCCCACGGGTGGCCAGCAGTGATGGGGTGCAGGTGATTATTGGTACTGAGCATCAGAACCCCGAGATGCGCGATATGAGCATGGTGCTGGCGCGCTATGGGGTCGATGACGAAATCGTGGGGGTGCTGGGTGTGGTTGGTCCCACCCGCATGCCCTATGCCCGGGCGATTGCCACGGTGCAAGCGATTGCGGCAGTGATGAGTGATTTGGTGGCTGAGCTCCACGGCGAGCCCCGCGTCGAGCGTGATGGCAATAATGCCTAAGTGGCGCCGGCGTTTTTTGCGATATATACATGATATAGCGATGTTTTGGAGGAAGACCATGACGGAAGAACAAACCAATCCCAGCGAAGAAACTCCTACGACGCTAGAAGTCATCGATGTGGCCAGCTTGCAGGCGCGGATTGAAGTACTCGAAAAAGAAGTCAGCGACCACAAAGATGCCTATTTACGGGCCACCGCCGACTACAAAAACCTCAAGCGCCGCTACGACACCGAGCGCATTGAATTGATTGGCCGCGCCTCGGCAGCCGTATTGCTCAAATTGTTACCCGTCGTTGATGACCTCAATCGGGCTATTTCGAGTGTGACGGCTGACGTTGCGGACTCGTTGTGGTACGGGGGCTTCAAGCTGATCCCCAATAAGCTACACCAATTGCTCGACAGCGAAGGGCTAACGGCGATTGCCACCGTCGATAGTGCCTTTGACCCCAATCTGCACGAAGCGATTGCCTACGAGCCTAGCGATGACGCCCACGATGGCTTGGTGGTGGCCGAATTACAACGAGGCTACCTGCTACGTGATAAAGTGTTGCGCCCCGCCATGGTCAAGGTCGGCAAAGCAGAATAATCCGCACCCGGATGGCGAAATAATTGATGAATGAGGATGGGTATGGCCAAAGTCTTAGGGATCGATCTCGGCACAACCAATTCAGTGATTGCCGTCATCGAAGGTGGCGAGCCGACGATTATTCCCAATGCCGAAGGACAACGGCTCACGCCGTCGGTGGTCGCGTTTAGTAAATCTGGTGAACGGTTGGTTGGTCAACTTGCCAAACGCCAAGCAGTATTGAACCCAGAGCAAACGGTCTTTTCGGCCAAACGCTTTATGGGGCGCAAACTGAGCGATGCCACGGTGCAACGTGACAAAGTGATGGTGCCGTATCATTTGGCTGCCGCCGAAAACGGCGACGTGACGGTGACGCTCACCGGGCGCAATTATGCCATCCCCGAAATTTCTGCGATGGTACTACAAAAACTCAAACTCGATGCCGAAGCCTATTTGGGTGAAACAATCACTCAAGCAGTGATTACGGTGCCGGCATATTTTAATGATGCCCAACGCCAAGCCACCAAAGACGCCGGGCGCATCGCCGGGCTCGACGTATTGCGCATCATCAACGAGCCTACTGCCTCGGCGTTGGCGTATGGCATCAACAATAACGTCAACAACCAGACTATCGTCGTCTATGACATGGGGGGCGGCACCTTTGACGTGTCGATTCTCGAGCTCAACGACGAAGTCTATGAAGTCAAATCTACCAACGGTGATACCCATCTCGGTGGTGACGACTTTGACGAACGGATCGTGCATTTCTTGATGGACGTGTTCCAGCGTGAGAGCAGTATTGACTTGCAACCAGACCGTACTGCCTTGCAACGGATGCGTGAAGCTGCCGAAAAAGCCAAAATGGAGCTGTCGAGCATGCTCAAAACCGAAATAAACTTGCCGTTTATTTCGGCCGATGCCAGTGGACCACGTCATCTGGCGGTGGAATTGAGTCGGGCCAAACTCGAGTCATTGACTGCTGATTTAGTCGAGCGTTCACTCACGCCGGTGCGTCAAGCCTTGCTTGATGCTGGGATCCGCGCTAGTGACATCAATGCCGTAGTGTTGGTGGGTGGGCAAACCCGCATGCCAGCCATCCAAGACGCCGTGCGTAGTTTTTTTGGCAAAGATCCGCAAAAGGGCATCAACCCTGATGAAGTGGTCGCCATCGGTGCAGCCATCCAAGCAGGAGTCCTCGCCGGCGATGTCAGTAATATTTTGTTGTTGGATGTGACGCCATTGACCCTCGGTATCGAGACATCGGGTGGGGTGATGACCCCGCTCATCCCGCGCAATAGTACGTTGCCCACCTACAAAAGCCAGGTTTTTTCGACGGCCACGGACAATCAAGACGCCGTCGAGATTCATGTGCTCCAAGGCGAGCGGGCTGAAGCGCGCCACAACAAATCGCTGGGGACATTTGTGCTCGACGGTATTCCGGCAGCCCCACGTGGTGCCCCCCAAATCGAAGTCACCTTTGATATCGATGCCGATGGTATCATCAATGCCAGTGCCCGTGACAAGGCTACTGACCGTGAACAGCATATTACGATTACAGCTTCGTCGGGGTTGAGCCAGACTGAAGTCGACCAGATGGTGCAAGAAGCCACCTTGTTTGCCGATGATGACCGCCGCAAGCGGGATGTGTTGGTGTTGCAAAACCAAATTGATTCGTTGATGTACAACGCCCAACGAGCCTTGCGCAACGACCCCACCATTAGTGCCGAACGTCGTGCCGATGCCGAGGCGCGCTTGTGTGAAGCGCAAGCGGCTATTGATCGGGCTGACCCGGTGGCGATTCAGACGGCGATTGTCGATATGACGATGGTGGTACATGACCTGCAAAACAAACATCGTCCAGCGCCGGTGCCTGCGAGTAGCGAAACCGGTCGGTTGCCGGTCATTGACGATGAACCAACCACTGCCGCGCCAGCCAAACGCTTGAGTTTGCGTGATTTGTTGCGGCGGGGGCGGAATGAATAATCGAGTGGTAACCAATACGCGTAGTAAGGTGCAACGATGACAAATAAACGAGATTATTACGAAGTATTAGGTGTGGCGCGGGATGCGAGTCCTGACGATATTCGTAAGGCCTATCGCAATCTGGCCCGTAAATTTCACCCCGATGTCAACAAAGAAGCGGACGCCGAAACGCGCTTCAAAGAAATCAACGAAGCCAATAGTACCTTGTCTGACCCCGAAAAACGCGCCGTGTATGACCGCTTTGGGCATAACGGCCCTTCGGTGGGTGGGAGCTATGGTGGCGGTGATCCGTTTGGCGGGGAAGACCCCTTTGCGACGATATTTGAGTCGTTCTTTGGGGGCAATGGTGGCCGAGCTAGTCGTGGCCCCCAACGAGGTGCTGACCTCAAATACACCTTGCGTTTGAACTTTGCCGAAGCAGTATTTGGTGCCGAAAAGGAAATCGAATACCGCCGCCTCGACGCCTGTGGGTCGTGCCGTGGCAGTGGTGCCCAAGCAGGCACCGAGCCCGTGCGCTGTACCCGCTGTGGTGGGAGTGGCGAAGTGCGCCAGCGCTCGGCGATTTTTAATATGATGACGGTCTCAACCTGTGATGTCTGTCGCGGTGAAGGCACCGTGATTGCCATCCCCTGTCGTGATTGTCGTGGCGAAGGGCGGGTGCGCCAACCCCACAAGTTGACCATCAGCGTGCCACCCGGGATCGATACCCAAGCCCAAATCCGCATGACGGGTGAAGGTGAATCAGGACCGCGTGGTGGCCCCAACGGCAATTTGTATGTGGTGTTCGAAATCCAAGCCCATGAATTCTTCCGCCGTCAAGACAACGACATCATCCTCGAGTTACCCATCAATGTGGCCCAGGCTGCCTTGGGTGCCGATGTGCAGGTCCCCACCCTCGAAGGGATGGATACGGTGCGTATCAACGCCGGTATCCAAAACGGCACCACCTTCCGTTTGCGGGGCAAGGGCGTCCCGTTCCTGCGCGGCAACGGCCGTGGCGACCAAGTGGTGGTGACCAAGGTGGTCATCCCAGACACATTGACCGCCGAGCAAAAGATTTTGTTTGAAGCCTTGGCGCACACCTTTAATCCAATGCCCAAAAGCCAAACTGGCCCTGATGGCCAACCCACCGAGGGTGGTGGCATGTCCCCTCACGACGAAGGATTCTTTGATCGCATCAAAAGTGCGTTAGGACTATAACACCATGAGCGAGCTTATTTACGGGCGGAATGCGGTACGCGAAGCATTGCGCGCCAATCGGCGCACGATGCAACGCCTACTTGTCGCCGCAGGCGCCCAGCCCGCCGGCACGTTGGCCGATGCCATTGTCTTGGCCAAAACCCAAAATATCCCCATCGAAACCATCGATCGGCGGGTGCTCGAACAGCGCTTACATGGCCTCAATCACCAAGGAGTGGCACTCGAAACCGGCGAATACCCCTATAGCGACCTCGACAGCATGTTGGCACTTGCCAAAACCCGTAACGAAATGCCGTTTTTGTTGTTGCTTGACCACCTGCAAGACCCGCAAAACCTCGGTACGTTGTTGCGTACCGCTGAAGTGGTCGGCGTGCATGGTGTGGTTATCCCTGGTCGGCGCGCCGCCGAAATCACCCCCGCAGTGGTCAATGCCTCTTCGGGCGCCGTCGAACATTTGCACATCACCGTGGTCACCAATTTGGCACAAAGCATCGAACGTCTACAGAAACAAGGGGTGTGGGTGGTTGGTGTCGAAGACGACGAACGATCCCAGATGTACGATGACACCGACCTCGATTTGCCGTTGGCGTTGGTGCTTGGTTCCGAAGGCCCTGGCATGGCCCGTTTGACCCGTGAACGGTGCGACTTCTTGGTCAAATTGCCGATGCAAGGGCACATTCAATCACTCAATGTGGCGGTGGCCGGCTCGGTGATGCTCTATTATGCGGTCCATACGCGGCGTCCTAAGAAGCGCATGTAGTAAATTGAAATAAACGAGGGTTGCCATGAGTTTGACTGCACAAGCCCGCACGATTTTGGCGGAATGGGTCACTTCTGAGGTACTCCGCAAGCATTGTGGTGCCGTGGCGGCCTCGATGGCCCATCTGGCCCCCCAATACGGTGGCGACGCCGACATCTGGGAAGCCACCGGGATTTTGCACGACATGGATTATGAGCGCCACCCCTCGCTCGAGGTGGCCGAAAACGCCCACCCCTTTGTGGGAGTGCGTTGGTTGCGTGAGCATGGCTGGAGCGAAGAAATCTGTCGCGCCATCTTGTCACACGCCGATTATGCTGGTGTGTCACGCGATAGCACGATGGAAAAAGCGCTGTTTGCGGTGGATGAATTGTCGAGCTTTGTGCTGGCGGTGGCCTTGGTGCGCCCCAGCAAAAACATCGCCGATGTGGATGTGGCCGCCGTCAAGAAAAAAATGAAAGACAAGGGCTTCGCCCGGGCCGTCAACCGTGACGATATCATGCACGGTGCCGCCGGCCTGGGAGTCGAGGTCGATGCCTTGATTACTGACGTGATTGCGGCCCTCAGTGCCCGCGCTACTGAATTGGGCATCGCCGGTGTCGCAGTGTAATTGGTTTGTTGTCATGCCCCCGCGGGCTAACGCCTGCGGGGGTTTGTCTGTTTAGAGCGAATCAGTCCGGTAGTGGCAGCCGCGGCTTTTGCGGTTGTGGCGGGCGGCTTGGGCAATCACCAGCCCGATTTCGACGGCGTTGCGCAGACCAATCAAGCCATCGTTGAGCTTGGTGGTGCGATAAAACATTTCGATTTCGTTTTGTAAGTGGCGCAGTTCGCGGATAGCCCGTGACAAGCGCACACCCGAGCGTACAATTCCCACGTAGTGCCACATGATGTTTTGGATGGTCTGCATGTCGCCTTGAATCAAGGCCGGGTCAGATTCTTTGGTGAGCGTTGATTCGTCCCAGCGTGGGATGAGCGCGGCATCGGGACTGACATGGTCGTCGATGTGTGCGCGCACATGCTCACCCGCTCGGCCACCAAACACCACGCCCTCTAGCAACGACGTGCTAGCAAGGCGGTTGGCGCCGTGCAGTCCGGTACAGGCCACTTCCCCTACCGCATACAAGTTTTTGATGGTGCTTTCGCCCCAAGTATTGACGGCCACCCCACCACACGAATAATGCACGGCCGGCATCACCGGGATGGGTTGCTGGGTGATGTCGATGCCCACCCGCAGGCATTCGGCATAAATAGTGGGGAAGCGTACTTTGATTTGTGCGGCCGGCATATGGCTGGCGATATCGAGCAACACATAGGGGTAGTCGTTGGCTTCGATTTCGTGGTGGATGGCGCGGGCCACCACGTCGCGGGGGGCCAAATCGCGCCATTGTGGATCGTATTTGTGCATAAAAGGTTGGCCGTCAGGGGTCAACAAAATTCCCCCTTCGCCCCGCACCGCTTCGCTAATCAAAAACCCATAAGCACCTGTCACAGCCAAGGTGGTGGGATGGAATTGGATGTATTCGGCGTTGGTGATGCGGGCACCGGCCCGGTGCGCCATCGCCAACCCATCGCCCCGTGCTCCGGCGGGATTGGTGGTGTTGCGGTAAATCCGCCCTATACCGCCGGTAGCCAAGATGGTTTTGCGGGCGATGATGCGGTGCACCACTTCGGCGGTGCGGTCAAAGATGTAGGCACCGTGGCAGGTGACCGGTTGGTAGGTGTCGAGTGGGTCGGGCGAGTGGTGCGGGTAGGTAATCAAATCGACGGCGGTGGCATTGGTCATCAACTCGATGTTGGGTTGGCGGCGTATGGCGGCGGTGAGGGCCTCGATGATGCTCCGCCCGGTGCGGTCGCTGACATGCAAAATCCGCCGCCGTGAATGGGCCGCTTCTTGGCCGAGGGTTAATTCACCGTCAGGCTCACGGTCGAAATCGACTAGCGCTTGTTGCAACAACAAGCGCTCGAGGCGGGCGGGTCCTTCGCTGGCCAAAATCGTGGCGGCTTCGGGCAGGGTGGCGCCAGCACCGGCGGCGATGATATCTTGGGCCAGTAGGGCTGGGCTATCATCGACGCCGCGATATATAATTCCCCCTTGGGCCCAACGGGTATTGGATTCGTTGGGGTTGGGCTCGCGCGTCATCACAACGATGCGCAGGTTGGGATCTTGGGCGAGGGTGAGGGCGGCGGTGGCACCGGCAATCCCCGAGCCGATAATGAGGACATCTGTGGTAATCATGCGTCATTCTCCGTGCGAGCCCCTGCCCGAATTAGCCGATTTTGATCATGCGGTCGACGGCACTAAAGGCCCGGATGCGAATTTCTTCGGGGACTTCGATAACCGTTTTGGTATACAACAACGAATCGCGCACGTTTTCCATCGTAATCATGTTCATGTGTGGGCAGTGAACCATACAGAGTCGCAACAAATCTTTGCTAGGGTTGGCCGCCGCGATGTTGTCACCCATCGAGCATTCGGTCAGCACCAAATAGTGGGGAGCTTTACTGTCTTGGACGAATTTAATCATGGCGTTGGTCGATCCCGAATAATCCGAGGCCGCCACCACTTCAGGTGAGCATTCAGGGTGGGTTACCACCACCACATCGGGGAATTGGGCGCGGATGGATCTGATGTCTTCGACCGTAAATTTGTCGTGCACTTCACAGCGCCCGTGCCAGCCAATCATCTGCACGTCGAGCAAGCTGTTGTCAGGGGTGGTGCCACCGATTGATGGAAAAATAATGTGCTTGCCGGTTTGTTTGGCCACGTTCGCCGCCAAATATTGGTCTGGCAAAAAAATAACCGTGTCGCAGTTGAGCGATTCGACTACCGCTACGGCATTGCCCGAGGTACAACAGATGTCGCTTTCGGCTTTGACATCGGCATAGGTGTTGATGTAGGTCACCACCGGCACGCCCGGGTATTTGCGTTTGAGGGCGCGCACATCGGCGGCGGTGATGGATTCGGCCAGCGAGCAGCCGGCCCGCTCAGCGGGCATCAAGACGGTTTTGTGGGGACTGAGGATTTTGGCGGTTTCGGCCATGAATTTGACCCCACAAAAGACGATGATGTCTTTGTCGGTGGTGGCCGCTTTGCGGCTCAAATCGAGCGAATCACCGCGGAAGTCGGGAATGGTGTGGAACAACACCGGCTCCATGTAGTTGTGCCCCAGCACCACCGCGTTGCGCTCTTGTTTGAGGCGATTGATTTCGATGGCGATTTCGGCTTTGTAGTACAACTCGAAGTCGGGCACCAATTTGCCCAAACTGACTTGCATCTCTTCATACAGGGCTTGTGCGGCACTATTCATTTCCGTATTCCTCTTTTCTTGTGTGAAAAAACTTACTGGCCGGCGTGAATGGGGGCTGCGGTACGCACGAATTGCAGGCTGAAGTCAAACACCGGCGCCGAGTGGGTGAGCGCCCCAATCGAAATATAATCGACGCCGGTCTGGGCGATGGCGGCAATCCGTGGCAACGACACATTGCCGCTGGCTTCGAGCGTGGCGCGGCCGGCGGTACGGATTACGGCCTCGCGCATCTGCTCGTTGCTCATGTTGTCCAGCAAAATCCGCTCGACCTGGCAGGTCAATGCCTCCTCCACATCGGCCAAGGTGCGTGCTTCGACTTCGATTGCGAGACCATTATGGGCGGCGCGGGCCCGGGCCACGGCAGTAGTAATCGAGCCGGCAAAGTCGATGTGGTTGTCTTTGATCAAAATCATGTCGTACAAGCCGATGCGGTGGTTTTGGCCACCACCCCGCACCACCGCCAATTTGTCGCACATGCGCAAACCGGGGACCGTTTTGCGGGTATCGAGGATAACGGCGGCGGTGCCGGCGACAGCCTGCACAAATTGATTGGTCAGGCTGGCGATGCCACTCATGCGCCCGAGGAAGTTCAACAGCGTGCGCTCGGCGGTGAGTAGGCTACGGGCCGGGCCGCGCAACGTGGCAACTAGCTGGCGATTGCTGACTTGCGCCCCTTCGGCGACCTGCGCTAGCAACGTAATGCGTGGGTCGACGGCAGTGCAGACGGCCGTTGCCACATCAAGCCCAGCAACCACGCCTGCTTGCTTGGCGATGATGTGGCCGACCATCGTCGCATCGGCGGGGATGATGGCGGTGCTGGTGGCGTCACCCGCGCCGATGTCTTCGGCGAGGGCGCTGGTGATGGCGCGCTGGATGTCGGGATGAAGTTCGTGCAAGATCTACTACTTTCGGGTGTGATAAATCCGTACCCCGAATTATAGCGATATTCTAGATATTGTCAATAGTACAATATCTAGAATATGTGCGAGGGATAACGGCAATGCATGGCGGTGGTGATTACACGAAGGGCAACGGTGGCGTGCATCGAGCGCCGGCACTTTCCGTGTTCGTTCACGGCGCGCCCCCCGCATTTTTTCACAAAAGAATAGGCTTAAGCCACCGACCCACCATCGACGGGCAAAATAGCGCCGGTGATGAAGCTAGCGGCGGGGCTGGCGAGGAAAACCACGGCGGCGGCGATTTCGTGGGGCTGGCCATAGCGCCCCATGGGGGTACCGGCGGTGAGGCGTTGGCGGGCGATATCGGCCCCGGCGAGGCGCTCCAACTGGTGCACCATTTCGGTATCGGTAGGGGCGGGACAGACGGCATTGACGCGGATGCCTTGGGTGGCGAAGCCTTTGGCGGCCGATTTGGTCAGGCCGATCACGGCGTGCTTGCTGGCGCTATAGGCGATGATTTGCGGGCTACCACCCAAGCCGGCATTCGACGAAATATTGACGATGCTGCCGCTGTTGCCGTAGCCCAGCATGGCTTTGGCGCCGTATTTAATCCCCAAAAAGACGCCGGTGCAGTTGATGGCCATGACTTGGTCAAAGGCCTCGTCGGGGTAGTCGACAATCGCCGCGATGGGGCCACTAATGCCGGCATTGTTGACGATGATATCGAGGCGGCCATAGTGCTGATCGATGGTAGCTAGCCACTGGTGCCAATCAGCAGCGCTACTGACATCGCCGGTGCAGACCAGGCATTGGCGGCCCAGTTGACTGATGCTGTGGGTGATGGCACTGGTATCGCTGGTGGGTAGGTCGGCGATGGCGATATCGCAACCATCGTGGGCGAGGGCGGTGGCGATGGCGGCGCCGATGCCACGGGCACCACCGGTAATTAGGGCGATTCGTGACATAACATGACTCCTTTGTCGCTGAAATGTGTGGGTTAGTCGCGCCGCCAGAGGGCATTGATGCGGGCGATGATGTGGGGCTCGGCTAGGGTGTGGATGGCGGGCATGGGCAGGTGGGCGGATTCGACCAACCACAGCAGATTGCCGTCGGGGTCGTGGAGCCAGGCTTCGGTGAGGTCGTCGGCGATGAGCTGGGCGCCAGATTCGAGGGCATGGGCTACCGTGGTTGTGATGTCTGTCACTTCGAGGCAGAGGTAGTGATAGCCCAGCTGTTGGGGGTGCCGAGGTGGCTGCGGTGTGGTGAGGGGGTGGAGGAATTGCCAGAGTTCGACGGTCAGATTGGCCCCTTTGATCCAGCGCGGGATGACTCGCACGTCACTGAGTGCCAGTACTTCGTCGTAGCGGGGATGGGGACCGATGGGCTGGCCGCCGGCACTGTCGCCATTGAGCAAGCGCTGATAAAAATCACCGAGGTGCACGATGTCGCTGGTGGCAAATGCCACATGCGCCAGCCACGGGATTTGGTCGGTGGGGGCATAGGGCACCCCTTCGAGCTCGAGCACGTTGGCGTCGCTGTCGTGTATATAGACATAACGATGACCGGTGTTGAGGTCGACGGGGGCTGAATTGGCGTGGTAGCCGTGGGCGAGCAGCGGGTCGAGGGCGGCATGGATGTGGGGTGTCTGGATGCAGATATGGCTGATGCCCGCCGCATAAATAGGGGTGGCCGTATGTACGGCATGGGGTGCGGATTGGATGCGCACAAAGCCATTGGGGGCTTGGAGCCAGACAGCGTGATGGTCATGGTGGGTGACAGTCAGTCCGGCGGTAGTAAAAAAGGTGAGGGCCTGATCGAGATCGCGCACATTGATGCCGATATGATGGATGCTAACAATCATAACGCTCCTTGGGGAGATACAAAAACGTCGTGACAAGGAGGATCCCTTGTCACGACGTTGGTGCTACGGTGTGGACTAGAATCCTTTGTTGTCGAGGCCCATGGGCATGGGGGAGGGGCGGTCGGGGCCACTGCTGAGCATGATGTGGCGCCCTTCGCGGGAGGCGTCGTGGATGGCATGCATGATGTCGAGTACATGGTAGGCCAATTCACCCGAGGCGCGGTGGGGGCGGTTTTCTTGGATGGCGACGGCCATGTCGAGCACACCGAGGCCGCGGCTATTGTCGGCAAAGCTGTGGCTGAGGGGCATTTCGCGCCAGGTATCATCGCCGCCGCGGCGGATTTTGATGGTACCGCTAAAGTTGTTGGGGTCGGGCACGAGCATGGTGCCTTCGCTGCCGTAGATTTCGAGCCAGGGCAAGGTGCTATGCCACACATCAAAGCTGGTGATGATACTGGCCACGGGACCCTTGGCGAAGTCGAGCACGCCGACGACGTGGGTAGGAGTGTTGACGGGAATTTTTTCGCCGTATTGAATGTTGTTGGTGATGGTGCGTTCGGCAAACGAAATCTGAGCCGAGCCGCTGACGCGGGTGATGGGCCCGAGCAGGGTGGTCAAGGCGGTCAGATAATAGGGGCCCATATCAAACATGGGGCCGGCGCCGGGTTGATAAAAGAAGTGGGGGTTGGGGTGCCAGGCTTCGGGGCCACGACCCATCATAAAGGCAGTCGCGCCGATGGGCTGACCAATCCAACCATCATCGATGAGTTTGCGACAGGTTTGTAAACCGGCTCCAAGGAAGGTGTCAGGCGCGCCGCCGACGCGCACACCTTTGGATTTGGCTTCGCTGAGCATTTTTTGAGCGTCGGCACGAGCGACGGCGAGGGGTTTTTCGTTGTAGACCGATTTGCCGGCGGCGATGGCTTGCAGGGCGACTTCGCCGTGGGCAGCGGGGATGGTGAGATTGATAACAATCGAAATTGCCGGATCGGCCAGCAATTCGGCGACGCTACACCCTTTGGCGACGCCGAATTCGGCGGCCCGGGATTGGGCGCGCTCCACATCGATGTCGGCGACTGCGGCGACGGTAATGCCGCGGAAGCGTTGATGCAGGTTTTTGAGGTAGATGCTACTAATGTTGCCGCATCCGATGATGCCAACGGCGGTGGTGGTCATGATTCTTCCTTTGCTGTAAGTGCGATCCAATTGCCCCAGGTCGCATGTCGCAGTGCGTTATAGCGAAGCGTGTCGCGTTTGGGTATGCGATGCGTGTGGACACCGGTATAATCACATCCTACCACATCAATGTACCCTTTGGCACGCTGGGGGTCGTGCATGATGCGGAGCCCGTGTTGGGCTATGGGCGTGCGACTGATGGAGACAAAGCTGTATTTGGCCTCTTCCCAGGCCATTTCGGCACCCCGTGCCAGGCGTTGGAAGTCGGGGCGGGATACTTTTTGGCCAAAGTGACACCAGGCATCGTGTAATTGACAGACCCCTTGGTGTGTACAGGGCGCCACAATTGTGCCGCCAGCACTGGTGAGTTGGCTACGGGCGGCTTGGATGACGGGGGCGAAATCAGCGGCGCCCGGTTCGATAATCACCAGTAGCTGGGCGGTGGCGCGCCAGGCTTTGGCAATCACGGCCTGTTGCTGGGCCGGTGAGAGTTCGTTGAGGACATGGGCAATGATGACGATATCGTGGGGTTGCCAATCGGGGCAGGTGGTGATGTCTTGGTTGAGGAAGGTGGTGGGGGGGAGTTGGCTATCGGTATAGAGCATATGGGCGATCGCTTGCAGATGCGTATCGCGCTCGACTGCCGTAATTGATTGTAACTGCGGCCAGAGTTGTTGGGCGACCCAGCTCGCAGTGCCAGGGCCACTACCGATGTCGAGTAGGCTGGTGCAGGGTAGTGGGGCGCGTTGGATGGTTTGACTGAGTGCGCCATAGATTTGGGCATAGGTGGCAGGCATGAGCATGGCACTATAGGCCAGGGCATCGATGGCGGTGCGGATGAGGGGGGTACCGTCACGGGGGCTGCGGTAGCGGGCGCTCAAATCTTGGGCTGCATTACGCCAATCACGGCTGGGGTGTTGGTGTAATGCAGCGCGTAAACGGACTTGCAGGAGCCCAGGGAGGGTTATCATGGGGGGGTGCCGGTGGGCACGGTGGTGGCGGTGGGAGGGATGGGAGTTGCACTCGGGACGGGGGTTTCGGTCGCACTTGGCACCGTGCTTGCCGTAATGGTGGGTGCAGTGGTATTCGTACTGACGGCAGTTTTGGTGTTACTGGGGGTCGGTGTGCGACTGGGGGTGTGTGACATCGTTGGTGTAAATGTATTGGTGAGGGTGAAGGTAGGTGGAATCGTCGCGGTATTGGGTATTGGTGTCGCAGTTGCAGGAATTGCCGTGTCGGTATTGACGACGACGGGTATCGCAGTGGCGGTAAATTTGACTTTGGTGGCTTTGGGCTTAGGAGTTGCTACGACTGCAGTTTCGGTAGGGATGATAATAATGAGTGGTTCACTGGTGGCACTTGGCACACTAGTTTGGGTCGCTGAAGCCGTTGCAGTTACGGTAGTCGTTGCGGTGGGGGTCGCGGTATCTGCAGAATTGGCCGTTGAAAACGTCGTATTGATGAGAATCAAAAACGTAATGACTAGTCCAATCCCAATGGGTAATATGAAATTGAGCGGGATTGTTTGGGCGCGTACAAGTGGACGATTGGGGAGATTGCTACGTGCTTCGGGGAGATTGCGCCGGCGTGGTTGGGTGGATGTATTGAGTGTCGGTGCCGGTTGGAAGGTGGGGTTGGTGGTGACACCGTCATCGGACTCAATCGCGCGAGTGGCTTTGGGTGACGCGTTGCGCGATTGCGCAAGCCCTGCCACTAATGCAGCGGATACGGTGTTGCTTGGTAATTGGGCAAAGGCGGCATCAATCGCCATACTAAACGCCAGCCCACTTTGGTAGCGTTCCGCAGGGTCTTTGGCGAGTGCTTTGGCAAGTACGTCAATCAGTGTATCGGGGAGTCCATTGAGTTGGGTCGGGAGCGGGGGGGCGATTTTTTGGGCATGGGCGACGATTAAGTCGGGGGTATTGCCCCGGAAGGGAATTTCGCCGCTAAACATTTCGTAGGCAGTAATCGCCAACGAATAGAGGTCGGTGCGGTAATCCACCACAGTGCCCGATACTTGTTCGGGTGACATGTATTCGGGGGTTCCCATGAACAATCCGGTGCGGGTAAGCCGACCAGCTTCGTCGTCATTTGATAATGAAATCCCGAAGTCGGTAAGCAAGATGCGCCCGTTGGTGTCAATTAAAATATTTTGGGGTTTGATGTCACGGTGAATTGCACCGCGACTATGGGCATAGTCGAGTGCTGACGCTACGGCCCGAATGATGATTGCGACTGTTTCGCCGGGGAGTGCGTCACGTTCGCGAATAACCGCATAGACACTGCGTCCATCGATGAAGTCCATGGCGAGGTATTGAATACCTTCAGACTCGCCGACATCAAACAAGGTGACGATATGCGCATGCTGCAACGCAGCGACGATTTTGCCTTCACGCCGGAAGCGTGCCGAAAATTCGGGGTCGTTGGCGAGTTGTGGCGAGAGTACTTTGAGCGCAACTTGCCGCCCCAAAATAGTGTCGAGGGCGCGATAGACGCGTGCCATGCCACCACGGCCAATTTCTGCTTGTATTTTGTAGCGATCGATGCGTCGACCAACCAAATTGAACACTGCGTTACATACTCCTACT
>JBBAWW010000039.1:15745-22561 GCA_040397035.1 Roseiflexaceae bacterium
ATCGGGTATGTTGTGCGTGACCTCCAAAGCACCAATGGCACCTATGTCAATGGCGAAGTGATTGCTGATGCCTATCGCCTCAAAAGTGATGATATCGTGATTATTGGTGCGAGCGAGATTATTTTTGTTGATCCCGAAGCCACCCAGCGTGGCAATCTGCCATTGTTTACCTTCAAACCGGTGCCTGTTGATAGTGATATTGCTATCGATGACGATGCCAAAACCGTCCACATCAAAGGGGCATTACTTGATCCCCCTTTGACTGTCAAAGAATTCCAATTGTTGTATCTGTTGTACCGACGCCAACTCCATGTCATTAGCAAAGAAGAAATCGCCAAAGCGATTTGGGATTATGAAGTGTACGACTTCAATGCTATTGATGCACTGGTGTATCGGGTGCGTCAACGGATCGAAATCGACCCGGCCCTGCCCAAATATCTCGTGACGGTGCGTGGCTTTGGCTATAAATTAGTGGTTGCCCCAGAGGCCCAAGGATAACGACTGCTATGTCTGATATGCGGCTTGCGTCAGTTCCACAGCTTCGTGGCACTATTGATGTACCCGGTGACAAATCGATTTCGCACCGGGCGGTGATGTTTAACGCCATTGCCGAAGGTACGGCGCATATTACTCATTTTTTGCCGGGAGCCGATTGTTTGTCGACGATTGCCTGCTTGCGGGCGATGGGTGTGCAAATCGACCACTATGGCGACACCGTCACCGTCCATGGCGTCGGTTTACGGGGGTTGCGTGAGCCGAGTGATGTGCTCGATTGTGGCAATTCGGGTACCACCTTGCGTTTGTTGACGGGACTTCTCGCCGGTCAAGTGGGCAAATATGCCGTCTTGACGGGTGATGCCTCGTTGCGGTCGCGACCACAACGGCGCATCATCGACCCATTGCGGGCCCTCGGCGCTCAGCTCGATGGCCGCAACAATGGTGCTCTCGCACCGTTGAGCGTGCGTGGTGCCACCATCCATGGCGGGGCTTACGAGCTTCCCATTGCGTCGGCCCAAGTCAAAAGTGCCTTGTTGCTGGCCGCCTTGTCTGGCGACGATGTATTGACCTTGACCGGGCGCACTGATGGCCGTGACCATACCGAGCTGATGCTGGCGGGGATGGGGATCGACATTCGTACCAATGGCAGTACAGTGACCTTGAGCCCACCCGCTCACCCCGTGTTGCCGTACGCCTTGTCGTTGCGCGTGCCGGGTGACCCTTCGTCGGCGGCGTTTTGGTGGGTGGCAGCCGCAATCCACCCCAATGCCGAAATCACTACCACCGGCGTGGGCATGAATCCTACCCGGATTGGTGCACTCACGGTGCTCAAGGCCATGGGTGCCCAGATTGCCATTAGCAATGCCCGTACCGAAGGCAGCGAACCGGTGGCCGATGTCACGGTGCGCTCGTCGTCATTGCAGGCGACGACGATTCGCGGCGCGATTATCCCCCATCTGATCGACGAACTCCCGGTGCTGGCCGTGGCTGCTGCCATGGCAAATGGCCAAACCGTGATTGCCGATGCCCAAGAGCTCAAAGCCAAAGAAACCGACCGGATTGCCACGGTCGTCGCGGCGTTGCATTCTATGGGCGTCACTGCCGAAGCAACAGACGATGGCATGCTGATTACGGGGCGGGGCGCCCTCAGCGGGGCGACGCTGGCTAGCCATGGCGATCATCGTTTGGCGATGGCGTGGGCGGTGGCGTCGCTGGTGGCAACTGGATCGACGACGATTCAGGGTACGGATGCGGTTGATGTATCGTATCCCGGTTTTTGGCGTGATTTACAGTTGATTGCGTGTTGATTCAGGAGCACGAATATGAAAATCCTCGTAACAGGTGGAGCCGGTTATATTGGCAGCGTTGCAACCACTGAATTGATTGCCGCTGGGCACGATGTGGTGGTGGTGGATAATTTGTACCAAGGGCACCGCGAAGCGGTCCACCCCGATGCCCAATTCATCCACGGCGATTTGGCCGATATGGACGCTGTCAAAAACATCTTTGTGCAACACACCGGTATCGATGCCGTGATGCACTTTGCCTCGTATACATTGGTAGGGGAAAGCATGCAAAACCCCGCCAAGTACCTGCGCGACAACACCGTGGCGGGGGTCAATATCATCGATGCGGCGGTGTCGGCAGGCGTGGGGCGGGTGATTGTCTCGTCGACGGCTAATCTGTTTGAAAAACCGGATAGCATGCCGATTGAACCCGACAACACCATCGTGCCTGGCTCACCCTACGGCGAATCCAAATACATCCTCGAGCGCACCTTGGATTGGTACGAACGGATTCATGGCCTCAAATATGCCTGTTTGCGCTACTTCAATGCGGCGGGTGGTACCCCCAACCGGGGTGAAGACCATACCCCCGAATTGCACCTGATCCCGGTGGTATTGCAGGTGGCATTAGGCCAACGTGAGTCGATTACCTTGTTTGGTGGTGATTACCCTACCCGTGACGGTACCTGTGTGCGCGACTATGTGCATATCGTCGACTTGGCCCAAGCGCATATTTTGGCACTCGACGGGATTGCCCGCCTCGGTAGCCGCAAATACAACCTCGGCAATGGTGATGGCTTTACCAACCTCGAAGTGGTGCAAGCGGCGCGCCGGATTACCGGTCACGCCATCCCGTGTACGATTGGTGCGCGCCGCCCCGGTGATCCGGCGGTGTTGATTGCCTCGGCCAAAAAAATCCGTGAGGAGTTGGGCTGGCAACCACGCTATCCGAGTATCGACCAAATCATTGGCAGCGCCTGGGAATGGCACCAAAGCCACCCCAACGGCTACCGCACCAAATAAAAACACCCCCGTCCACGTAGGGGATTACCCTGCGTGGACGGGGGCGACTTATTCACCCCGCGCGGGGGTGTTTTTTTACATAATCAACAAAATCAGTATAGTCACGAATATAATCATCAGCGTCGTAATAATCAGACGCAAACACCAACAACACGGCATCATGTGAATAGCGGTATTGGATGCCCCAGGTCAATGGTGGCAAGTACAGGCCGATTTGGGGTTTGTCGAGGATGAATTCTTGGCGATTGACCCCGTCGTCGGCTACCACCGCCACGCTGCCGGTAACGGCAATCAAAAACTGATGGCAGGCGATGTGGGCATGCTCGCCGCGGGTTTCGGCAGTGGGGACGCCCAGCACCAAAAAATAGCGCAGGGGCGCAAACGGCACATCACGCATGAATTCGCCCACCGACAAGGCGCCGCGCATGTCGGGTACGAATTTGAGGTTGTAGAGCGCGACTCCCGTCACATTGCTAGGGGTAATGGTGGTGGTGGTGACTTTGGTTTGGGCGTGCCCGGTCTGGTAGAGTGGCGTGTCGACATAACCGACGATTTTGGCGGGATTGCCCATCACCACGGCTTTGGGGGGCACCGAGCCGGTGACGACGGCGCCATGATTGATTTGGGCGCGGGTGCCGACGATGATGTCGCCACTAATAGTGACATTGGCGCCGACCCAGGTGTCGGCTTCGATGCGTACGGGCGCCAAAATAACCGTATTGGCCCCGATGCTGACGTTGGCGCCGATGCTGACGCCCGGTTCGATATAGACTCCTGGCATCAGGGTGGCCGTGGGATGAATGCTCATAAAGAGGTATTCCTCGCAGACAAATTTTTTCCATTATAAACGATGCCGTGACGCGCTGTCACAAGGGAGAGCGGGTCACGGCAGGGTTGATGTGGGTTATTTCAAAAATATTTCGATGACGGGGACTGCCACATCGGGGCGAATGATCGGTACTTGGATGGCCACCGGGGACTGGCTGGCATTGCCGGCCATGCCCGACCACGACGCTTCGCTTACTTCACCGAAGTGTACTTGGCTGCCGTCGTGCAGGAATTGGGCGTAGTCGATGTATTCGGCCAAGCCAGGGCAGTAGATGTCACGAAACGGCCACGCAAAAATGTGCAAGTAGAGCCGATTGGTGGTGGGGTTGTAGGTATAACGGCAATCGGTGGGGGTAATGAAGTGCTCGGGTGCCGCCACACAGCCATAAATCGATCGGCTATGCAGTTGCATCCATGCCCCCATCCCTTCGAGGCGCTCGATGGCGCGGGCATCAAATAAGCCCCGGGCCGTGGGTCCTACGTTGAGCAGGAGATTGCCGCCCTTGCTAACGCCGTCAGACAACATGCGGATTAGCAAATCGACGCTCTTCCAGGTATGTTCGTCGCGGTAATAGCCCCACGAGCCACTAAAGGTTTGGCAGGCTTCCCACACTACCGGCTTACCGTTGGCGTCCTTGAGACCGCCTGCGGGCTGGAATTGCTCGGGGGTGACGAAGTCGCCCACGTCAGGTAAATCGAGGCGATTGTCGACCAAGGCGTGCGGTTGAAGCTCGTGTACGATGGCGTACAATTCCTCGGATTCCCAATCGGTGTGGCCTTTGCCGTCTTCGCCGGGATACGAAAAATCAAACCAAAACAGGTCGATTTTGCCGTATTGGGTGCACAGCTCAAGTACTTGGTCGCGCATATATTTGGCGTATTTGCGCATGTCGCGCATTGGATTTTTGGCGCGCTCGGCGGCGTTGTTGCGCATGGGGTGGATTTTGTCGACGGTGAATTCGGGGTGATGCCAGTCGATGAGTGAATAGTAGAAGCCGACTTTGATGCCTTCGGCGCGGAAGGCCTCGACGGTCTGGCCAATCAGGTCTTGTTGGTAAGGGGTGTTGCTAATACAGTAGTCGGTATGCTTGGTGGGCCACAAACAAAAGCCGTCGTGGTGCTTGGTGGTGATGACGAAGTATTTCATGCCCGCCAATTTGGCCATACGGGCCCATTGTTTGGGGTTAAACAAATCGGGATCGAAGTGGGCGAAGTACTTTTGGTAGTCGGCAATGCTGATTTCTTCGCGGTTGCGGATCCACTCGTGGCGGGCGGGCAAGGCGTACAACCCCCAGTGGATGAACATGCCGAAGCGGTCGTGGCTGAACCACGCGGTGTCGGGTTTGCTGAAACGGGACGTCATTGGCGTTTCCTTTGCAGATTGAGTAAATACTGGGACATGGCTAGTATACGCTAGATTTTATATGTGTTTGCAAAAAAAGATTAGCTTGGTTCTGTGGATAGCAGTAAATAGGTGATTCATATGCAAAAAAATAGTTAGCTGGTGATATTGTGAGTTAAGAATACATGCGTAATATATAAAATCCCTGCGACGCAACCAGTGCGCCACAGGGATTGATAATTGCGCAATTAGGCAGCCGAGAGTGGTTCTGGGGTATCGAGCGCCCGCAATTCAGGCACTTTGGCAGCGGTACCTGCGACGACGCCAATACACAATATGCCACCAATCAATACGGCGAGGGGTGCGCCCACCACACTTGCGGTTAAGCCCACCACAAATTCACCGAGTTGGGGACCACCCGCCACAAAAATCATGTTGACGGCGGTCATGCGACCACGGAGCTCATCGGGGGTGAGGAGTTGGCGCAAGGTCCCGCGGATAATCATGCTGATGGTATCAGCAGCGCCCGACAGTGCCAAGGCCACTACCGTGAGTGGGTAGTAGGCCGATGCCCCAAAAATAACAATTGATAGACCAAATAGCGCTACTGAAATCAAGAGTACAGGACCTTGTTTGCGGATTTGGCGCGTACTCAACAACAAGGCGGCGAGTACCGCCCCTACTGCAGGCGCTGCGCGCATAAATCCATAGCCTTGTGCGCCCACATGCAAAATTTCGTTGGCAAATATGGGCATCAAGCTTGTACAGGCCCCAAAAAAGGTGGCAAAGAAGTCGAGCAACATGGTTGAGGCCATCAGGCGATGTTTGAAGACAAATTTGAGTCCTTCAAAGGCATCGGCTAAGCGCACAGGCGGGCGGTTGCTATTGATTATTACTGGCTTCATCATCATGGCAGTCACGACAACGGCGATGTATGAGACCGCATCAAACCAATACAGCGGTACCACACCAAAAACGGCAATCAGGATGCCCGCAAGTGATGGTCCGATGACGGTCGCCATTTGCCATGACAAAATACCGGCACTCATGGCCTGCGATACCATTTCGCGTGGGACCAGTGCTGGCGTCATTGCTTGCCGGGCCGGCATTTCGAACGACGAGGCAATCGCGGTCACAATCACCATCGCATAGACCAGCCATAACGCAGGTGTTGCCAAGCTGCCGGCAATTGCGAGTACCACCGATGCGAGCAACGCAATGATTGACGTAACCATAATAACTTTGCGACGTTCAAAACGATCTGCGGCGACGCCCGCAAATAATGCGGATAACGTCATCGGGATGACGCGCATTAATCCTATTAAGCCTAAGGCCAAGGCGGGATTGTGCCCTTGTGCGGTTGCGATTAGGTAGACCTGCCAGTCTACCGCCACAATTCGCATTTGAGAACCGGTGATTGAGATGAATTGACCTATCCACATCAAGCGAAAGTCGCGATACTTGAGGACTTCAAGTAAACCAGCCTGCCGTTGCATATATTAACCTTATATTAAACAGTACTGCGCATCATAGTAGCACAAAATAGGTAGGAAGGAGGAAGGAGGAAGTGACTCCACCCTTTCTGCATCCTCCGTGTGCTCTGTGCGAGATAATGAATTTAAAATGGAAAATTAAAAATGAAAAATGTGATATCTCTCTGCATCCTTTGCATGCTCTGTGCGAGATAATGAGATTCCTTGGGCATCTTGCAGAGATAAGCGTTCATCGCCGCACATCAATCAAAAAATGCCTCTGCGTACTCTGTGTGCGCTGTGCGAGACAACGAGATTCCTTGGGCATCTTGCAGAGATAAGCGTTCATCGCCGCACATCAATCAAA
>JBBAWW010000039.1:22661-26874 GCA_040397035.1 Roseiflexaceae bacterium
GAGATTCCTTGGGCATCTTGCAGAGATAAGCGTTCATCGCCGCACATCAATCAAAAAACGTCTCTGTGCACTCTGTGTGCTCTGTGCGAGATAATGAATGGAAAATGGATAATTAAAAATGGAAAATGTGATATCTCTCTGCGTACTCTGTGTGCCCTGTGCGAGATAACGAGATTGCTCGTAGCACGACAATGAAACCATGCTAGGCTATACCCACACCATTATAGGAGCAAAGCATTTCATGACGACTTTTGATATTGCCCGGGCCCGGGCCGAAACTCCCGGGGTGGCCCATGTCACGCACTTCAACAACGCCGGTGCCGCCCTCATGCCCCAACCCGTATTGACTGCTACCCAACACTACCTGCAACGTGAAGCCGAAATCGGCGGCTACGAGACCGCCGATGAATACGCCGACCAACTCAGCCACGCCTATACTAGTGCCGCCCAGTTGATTAACGCCCAGCCTGCAGAGATTGCCTTTGTCGAAAATGCCACCCGCGGCTGGGATCTTTTTTTCTATGGGCTGGCCGCCACCTTCAAACCGGGCGATCGAATTTTGACGTCACGCAGTGAATACGTCAGCAACGTAATTGCCTTTTTGCAGGTCGCCGAACGCACCGGCGCGGTGATTGAGGTCATCCCCTGCGACGATACCGGTCAAGTTGACGTCCAGGCCCTCGCCAACATGCTGGACCAGCGGGTCAAATTGGTGGCCGTCACCCACGTGCCCACCAATGGGGGCTTGGTGAATCCGGCGGCGGCGATTGGGGCGCTGACCCGGCCAGCGGGAATTCCCTATCTGCTCGACGCCTGTCAGTCGGTAGGACAATTCCCCGTCGATGTCGATACTATCGGGTGCGATTTGCTGTCGACGACGGGGCGCAAATACTTGCGCGGGCCACGGGGCACTGGCTTTGTCTATGCTAGGGCTGCGACGATGCACCAGCTGGTGCCACCATTCCTCGATGTGCATGCGGCTACCTGGGACGCCAGCAACCATTATGTGATGCGCAGTGATGCCCAACGCTTCGAAAACTGGGAAACCAATTATGCCGGCAAAATCGGCCTCGCTACCGCCATCGATTACGCCTTGGGTTGGGGGCTCGATGCCATTGGGGCGCGGGTGATGCATCTCGCCCAGCTGTTGCGCACGCAGCTGGCAGAAATCCCTGGCGTGACGCTGTGTGACCTTGGGATTGCCCCGTGTGGAATAGTTACCTTTACCCACGCCCGTTGGTCGCCCGATCAAATCAAAGCACAGCTTGCCAGCCAGCGCATCAATGTGACCACCTCGTCGCAATTCGGCACGCGCTACGACATGGAAGCGCGCAATTTGGCGATGGTGGTGCGGGCGTCGGTGCATTATTACAACGACGAGGATGAAATCATGCGCGTTGTGGCGGCGTTGGCTGATCTATCGGTGGAGTAAATGGGGTAAACAATCCCCCACCATGGTCGCTGCCATGCTGGGGGGGATGTAATTGGCGGGGAGAGAGAGATTTGAACTCTCGATGGCTTTCACCATACGGCATTTCCAGTGCCGCGCACTAGGCCACTATGCGACCTCCCCAAGGTGTAATGAAAACAGCCAGCGAAAGGCTGGCTGTTTTGCTTGGTGCCAAGTACCGGGGACGATCCGGTGACCTCATGTTTTTCAGACATGCGCTCTACCAACTGAGCTAACTTGGCCTACCGCCAGAATGGGGATGTTGGTGGGCGATGACGGACTCGAACCGCCGACAGCCTCGGTGTAAACGAGGTGCTCTACCAACTGAGCTAATCGCCCGCACAACGAGGGTTGGTGCCGAGAAAGGGACTTGAACCCTTACGAGCATTGCTGCTCACTAGCCCCTCAAACTAGTGCGTCTGCCAATTCCGCCACCTCGGCACTGAACGATATTATACGCATATTGCAGGGTGTTTGTCAAACCGAGTTTTGAGTTGCGTTTTGCAGAGTATCGATTCGCACCATCGGAGATGGCAGACACTTTCGATCTAGTATGACATCCAATATCATTTCTCTGTGCCATAGGTCAATTTGCGCAATGTGTGGTATAAAATAATATCGTAGCATATTACGTACTGATAGGCTGAGAACTCGCGATTATTTGTTCGGCACGAGTGTGTCGCGTAAGGTGATACTTATGACGTTAAGCCGCTGGCAACAGGTGTTCTTTGTAAGCCTGTGCATTTGTGTCTGTTTGGCGATTCCCGTGGCAAGTGTACTCGCTGCGCAAATAGCACCCCCACCTGCGGATAGCCAACTCCAGTCAATATCCCTCGCCGGTCAATGGCAGTTTTATTGGGGGCAATTGTTGACACCGACAGACTTTGCAACATCATCAGCCGTAGCTCCCACAGGGGGCACCATTACCGTGCCGTCGAGTTGGGTAGGACAAGCATTGGGTGCCAACGTCAACGACGGTCAACCCTTGCCATACTTTGGGGTGGCCACTTATCGCACACAGGTGGTGATTCCACCCGATCAAGTGCGCACGCATACCGTGCTATTGCTCGAAAGTGTCGGTTCGGCGTATCGAATCTGGGTCAATGGCGAATTGGTGGGGGGCTTGGGTGTGGTATCACCGAGTACGCATGCCACCGACAATGATGCTGAGACCCCAAAAATTTATTTGAATCTCGTCAACATTACTCCCAAAACAGGGCAACTCGATATTGTCGTGCAGGTATCGAATCACTCATTTCGCGAGAGCGGGATATTTGGTGATATTGAGATTGGCCAGCCGTTCAAGATGATGAAGCACGTGTTTAATCGCTATGTGCTGCAGGATTTGTTATGGATTGGGGTGTTTGTGGTGATTGGGCTCTATCACATCATGATTTATCTGTTGAATCGGCGTGATAGTGAGTTGCTCTGGTTGGCCGGATTATGTTTGACGGTGGCACTGCGTGCGCTGCTATTGAATAAGTTTTTGGTTTACTCAATAGTACCTGATGTGAGTTGGACGTTGTTGATGCATTTGCAATATAGTATGAAATTTATTGCGCTATTGACGTATATTCAACTGATTCGTACCATTTATCGTCACGATGTTGCTACGGCAGTCCACCAAATCAGTGTGGTAGTGAGTTTGCTTGCGCTGCTCTATGTGGTAATTGTGCCGCCACGGATGTTTACGCTGACGTTTAACATCCAAACGCTGATTATGGTGGTTATTTTGGGCTATTATTTTTTGGTAGTGGGCTATCTGTTACTCGTGCGCAAGCGCGAAGGTGCGCGACTTAATTTGGTCAGTATGTTGTTTATCATTGTTGCGATAATTCACGATTTTTACTTATATACCAATCAAATCCAGTCAGTGCAAATGGTACCGTATGCAATTTTGACGACGTTATTAATGCAGGCGATTATTATTTCGTATCGTTATATGCGATTCCAGCAACGCAATGCCCAACTGACGAAAGATTTACAAGATATCAACCGTGATCTCGAAGAAAAAGTCATCGCCCGCACTGATGATCTCAATGCGAGCCGCGCCGCTATAGGGGTTGGCATGACAAATGTCCCATTGATTGCCTCAAGAATGTGCTGGCCTAACTGGGCATAGGGCGTGGTTTTGAGCAGGTAGCTCTGGGCACCACTGGCCAACCCATCGATAATGTATTGATCTTCGGCGAAGGTAGTGAGCAAGATGACGATGATTGCGGGGTACTGACTGCGTATTATTTGCAAGCATTCGATACCGTTCATATGGGGCATTTCGATGTCGAGCAACACGACGTCGGTTTGGGTTTCTTGTAGGAATGCCAAGGCTTCGTGCCCGTTACGCACCCGTCCTACGACTTGCAGGTCGCGATATTTCTGGATGATTTTTTCTAAGGCAAAGAGAATGAGGGAATCATCATCAACCAAGAGAATGCGAATTGGGGGTGCGTGATTCATCAGTGGCCTTTAAAACGTAACAATTGCTTCATTATTATCCAATACCTACGCCAATTAAGAGTGGCATAAAAATGGCTTTTCCTGTATAGTTTTGGTATATTACCTCCAAAAACTAAGGAAAAGCCATGGATATATTCGCACTGTTTCGCTCCTTTTGTCAAGTTCATTCGGTCAGATTGCTCCGCCATCTGAGCGACATCATTGCCGGCGCACTTTGTGCACCCCACACCATCACCATGCGCAATATTGCCCGCTGGAGCACGTACTGCTACCGCACTGTGCAACGATTTTTTGCCACCGACATCC
>JBBAWW010000040.1:0-11887 GCA_040397035.1 Roseiflexaceae bacterium
AAAACTATACAGGAAAAGCCATTTTTATGCCACTCTTAATTGGCGTAGGTATTGTAAAAGTCAACAAAAAAATTACATTATTCGAAAAAATTAACAATATTTTGTTATTTTATTCACAATTGATTCACAATTGATTCATAATTCAAAATTTCACTGTAACAGTCTGACATTTGTTATGTGGTACATCGAAAAAGGACTGCACGTCAGTTGTATACAACCGACATGCAGTCCTCACTGAGCGTGACTCCACGGGCATGAGACGCCACTCAGACAATTTGTAGTTATTCCTTAGCCACCACGATTACGTTATACCATCGCCCCTACTTCTCTCGGCGGCGTTGGCGTTCACGAGCGCGACGAGTAGTATTAGAGTAGGTAGGCAGACGATCACTTTGGCGGCCACGGTCGACCATTATCCGCCAGGCCTCGTCATCGTCGGTGATATTGCGTAAATGGTCGTCGTCGATGCGATTGGACTGGCGTTCGTTGAGGCGGGCGATACGCCGACTAAACGACTCATCGCTGGCCGAGACTTCGGCTACACTCTGCCAGTAACGCCATAGTAAGCCCACAATCACCAGAAAAATGACGGCTGCAATGATAAATACCGAGATTGGCGCATCCATATCGCCTCCATTCACTGATGATTAGATCCGCACCGTAGGGCGATATTCGCCCCAGACCGTGCGCAATACACCACAGACTTCGCCCACCGTGGCATTGGCCGCCAAGGCGACCCGCATGGGGTACAACAGATTCCCTGTGCCCCGCGCGGTGGCTTCGAGCTCAGCCAAAGCCGCCACCACCGCCTCATTGTCGCGCGTGGCGCGGATCTGCGTCAGGCGGGCAGTTTGCTCACTCGCCACGCTGGCATCAGGCCGAAAGGTGGGCACGCTGGTGGTAGATTCTTCCACGAAGCGATTCACCCCCACCACGATTTTTTGTGCTTGCTCAACCGCTCGTTGATGGGCATAGGCGGCATCGGCAATCGCACTCTGTACCCAGCCCTGTTCGATAGCCGTGACGGCTCCGCCCATGTCGTCGATTTCGCCAATCAAAGCGGCGGCCTGATTGACCAATTCGTCGGTCAACGATTCGATCAAATATGAGCCAGCCAAGGGATCGGCACTGCTGGCCACGCCACTTTCGCAGGCGATGAGTTGTTGGGTGCGCAACGCCAACGTGGCGGCCTGCTCGGTGGGCAAGCCGATGGCTTCGTCGTAGCCGTTGGTGTGTAGGCTCTGGGTGCCCCCCATTACTGCGGCGAGCGCTTGCAAGGTGGTGCGTACCACGTTGTTGAGTGGCTGTTGGGCGGTCAGGCTCGAGCCGGCAGTCTGGGTGTGGAAGCGCAACATTTGGCTTTGCTCACGCTTGGCCCCAAAGCGCTCACGCATGATGGTGGCCCATAGTTTGCGGGCCGCCCGGAATTTGGCGACTTCTTCGAGAAAGTTGTTATGACAGGCAAAAAAGAACGACAAGCGCGGTGCAAATTTATCGACGTCGAGGCCGGCAGCCTGGGCCGCCGCCACATAGGCGATGCCGTTGGCTAGGGTAAAGGCGATTTCTTGCACTGCAGTACAGCCTGCTTCGCGCATGTGATAGCCACTAATCGAGATGGTGTTCCACTTGGGGATGCGTTCGGCACAATAGGCAAAGGTGTCGGTCACCAAACGCATCGACGGGCGCGGGGGGAAAATATAGGTCCCGCGGGCGGAATATTCTTTGAGGATATCGTTTTGGATGGTGCCACCCAAGGCATCCGCCGCCACTCCTTGGCGCTCGGCAGCCAACTCGTACAACAACAGGAGCACGGCGGCAGGGGCGTTGATGGTCATCGAGGTAGTGACTTTGTCGAGCGGGATTTGGTCAAACAACGCCAACATGTCGTCGAGACAGTCGATGGCCACGCCTACTTTGCCGATTTCGCCTTCGGCCCGTACATCGTCGGAATCCATGCCTAACTGGGTGGGCAAGTCAAATGCCACCGACAAGCCGGTCTGACCTTGGGCGAGCAGGTAGCGGTAGCGTTCGTTGCTGGCTTTGGCCGAGGCATAGCCGGCGTATTGGCGCATCGTCCAAAAGCGACTGCGGTACATTTCGGGGTAGACACCACGGGTAAAGGGGTATTGGCCGGGGTCGGCTTGGGAAGCAGGGGCATCATCAGCGTGATAAAACGGTTTTAGCGGGATACCCGAATCGGTGGTATGGTCGGTCATAGTGGACTCCTCGATTTTTTGGCTATCGCTTATTGTAGCCTGATTTTTGGCATTGCATGCGAGGGTATATCGGTGTGATGTGCAGACTTACGGAGTGCGAAATACCCTGTTTTCATAAACAGAATGCAGTATACTATACGCACTAATAATATAAAAACGGGGACAACATGGCGCCCACAACACGCACGACGGCACTATTGGCACTTGGCGCAATGGCAGCGGTCAACATTATCTGGGGGGCGGCTTTCCCCATCAGCAAACCGGCCTTTGACGACATCCCCCCGATTACCTTTGCCTTTTTGCGCTTTATTGTGGCGCTAGTAATCATGGTACCCTTTGCCGCCCGCGAAATGCTGCACCTGCTCCGTGGCCCCGAGCGCCGTCAGCTGTTGTTGATGGGGGCGATTGGGTTTTGTGTGACCCAAATCACCCAAACCGAGGCGCTGGCACTCAGTCCTGCCACCCACATCGCCTTGATGGCCGCTACCTCACCACTCTGGGTGGCGATGATGGCCGCCTGGTGGCTCGATGAGCCCTTTACGTTGCGGATGAAAATTGGCACCGCCATCGCCTTGATTGGAATTGTGATTGTGCTCAATCCACGTGACGGCTTAGCCGGTGACTGGAAGCCGTGGCTAGGTTATGCGATTTACCTCGTCAGTTCGTTTGCGTGGGCGTCGTATAATGTGATGGGGCGCTCGGTAATGCAACGCCAAAAAGCCCTGCCCGTCACGGCTACGGCGGCCTTGATTGGCGTAGTCTGTTTGGCGCCATTTGCGGGCATCGAATACCTCAGCGGCATGCGCACAGTCCTGAGTCCCACCGCCATTACCGGGGTGCTGTACACCGCCATCATGGTAACGGTTGTCGGGTACGTCGCGTTGTTTTGGGCCTTGACCAAAGCCGATTCGGCACGGGTATCGGCCATGATGTATTTGCAACCCATTGCCGGCGTGGCAGTGGCGTGGTGGTGGCTCGGCGAGCAACCCGGCCTCGGTTTCTTTATTGGCTCCGCACTGACGTTTTGGGGTGTCTGGTTGGTCAGCACCCTTGGGCGATCAGCCCTCCCCACCGTGATTTCACGCACCGAATAATCTGGCAATGACGCCAACAGGAGGATGCAATGCGTTTATTATTTATTGCTGCTGAAGCAGCACCCTTGATGAAGGTCGGTGGGTTGGCCGACGTGGCAGGCGCACTGCCGCGCCAATTACGCCACGACGGCGTCGATGCCGCCATTGTGATGCCCTTGTACCGCAAAATGCGCGCCGTGGTGACGGGGCTCACCCCGATTACTGCCGGCTTTTTGGCGCTCGGTGAACGCCAAGAAGAGCTGCGTATTTATCTGGCACCTGATAGCGATGGCACTCCACGCTATTTACTTGATATTCCCGCCGCCTTCGAACGGGACGCCGTCTACGGTGAATTCGACGACGACGCCCGCTTTATTTTGTTTGCCCGCGGCGTCATGCACTTGATGCAACACCTGCGCGAAGTACTGCATTGGAACCCCGATGTGGTGCATGCCAACGACTGGCATACTGCGCTGGTACTGACCTACATCCGCACGCGGTATGCCTATACCTTTGGGCATATTGCCACCGTCTTTACCATCCACAATCTGGCCTATCAAGGCGAATACGGCGGCTGGTCACGCCATTTGGCAGGGTTGGACAAATGGGGCGGGGTCGAGCATAATGCCGGCTTACCCGGTGACACCTTTAACTTTATGGCACGAGGACTGTTGTCTGCCGACATGATCAACACCGTCAGCCCTACCTATGCCAGCGAGATTTTGTCGCCGGCCTACGGCGAGCGCCTCGACGGGATTTTGCGTACGATGCGCGACCGCCATAGCGGAATTTTGAACGGCATCGATACAGTATTTTTTAATCCAGCCACTGATCCCCAGATTGCCGCCACCTATAGTGTGAGTGATTTGAGCGGCAAAGCGGCCTGCAAAGCGGCCTTGCGCCAGATTTTCAATCTGCCGACCGGCAAAAATCCCCCCATCGCGGCGATTGTGTCACGCCTCGCCTCCCAAAAAGGCATCGATTTGCTCGATTCCGCCTTGACCGCACTGTTTGCCCTCAGTGATATCCAGCTGGTGGTACTGGGCAGTGGCGAGCCCCATTGGGAGCAGCGCATGCGCGAGCTGGCAGCACGCTACCCCGACCGCTTGGCGGTCCACATCGGCTTTGACGCCGCCTTGGCCAATCGGATTTACGCCGGCTGTGATTTGTTTTTGATGCCGTCGCGCTTCGAGCCAGGTGGGCTGGGGCAATTGATTGCCATGCGCTACGGTGCCGTGCCAGTGGTACGGGCGGTCGGTGGACTCAACGACACGGTGCGCGAAGGCCCCAACGGCAACGGATTCCGCTTTAGTGATTACACCCCCGAAGCCTTTGCTGAAGCCATTCAACGGGCAGTGCAGTGCTACCGCCAACCGGCAGAATTCACCGCCATCCAATTACACAACATGAGCGAAGATTATTCGTGGAATCGCTCAGCCAAATCCTACATCCACCTCTATCAGCAGGCCATTCAACACCGCAAGGGGACTATATGAGCGCACTGGTCGCCGTGGTGATGGGCTCACATTCGGACTGGGAAGTCATGCAACACTGCGTGGCCACCCTCGAAGCCCTCGGTGTGCCCTACGAAACCCAAGTGGTATCGGCGCACCGCACCCCCGATTTGATGTTTTCTTTTGCCGAAAACGCCGCGGCCCGCGGCTTGCGGGTCATCATTGCCGGCGCCGGTGGCGCCGCCCACCTGCCCGGCATGTTGGCCGCCAAAACGTTGGTGCCGGTGCTGGGCGTCCCCGTCCCCAACGGCGCCATGAATGGCGTTGATGCGGTCTGGTCGATACTACAGATGCCGGCAGGGGTGCCCGTCGGCACCCTGGCCATCGGCAAAGCGGGCGCCATCAATGCCGCCCTGCTTGCCGCCGCCACTCTCAGCCACGACCACCCCGCTATCGCCAGTGCCCTCGCCAATCGCCGGCGTGCGACTGCCCAAAAGGTGCTCGACAACCCCGATCCGCGCATGCCGCCACGGTAGCACCTGATAATCGTCGTGCGTATGCGTCGCCAAGAGCGACGCCAAGTGTGGGTTGGGCTATCACTGTCAAGCCACACACAATCTCGGCCGGTTGCACGTTTCTGACGAAAAAATCGCATGTGTCAGGCTGTTTTTTTACAAAAAATAACAAAAAATCGACAAAAAAACGTCCCATGACAAACACATCATGGGACTAATCGTTATGTAACGTTAATTGCCGTAGCGCCAATGGTAATAGTGCTGGCCGACATTGCCCATCTCGACTTGGTAGCCAGCGGGATTGCTGGGCGTATAGGTCAAAATCCGGCGCTCAAAGGGTTGCACCAGCGACCATTGGGATACGCCAGCGATGTTGGTACGTATCCAATATGCATCGCCAATAGGATAACCAAACGCGACCACCCAATCAAACAAGGCACCATTGCTATAGCGCCCGCCGCTATAGACCAGTCCACTTTGATTGAGAAAAGTGCGAAAGACGTCGGGGATGTTGTGGCGTGTTTCGGCGATGTATTGGGCATAGCTGACGTTGGCTGGTGGGGTGATGTCTTGGAATGTACCGTTGCGGAGCAACTGCGTCCGCACCGCTTGGCCGGTTTTGTCGGCTTGGGCCGGCAACACCATCGCCAAGGTGGCGTAACTGGGGGCGTCGGGATTGACCACCCGCGGGTCGCCAGCAAGGACTTCTTCGTTGGGAGTACGTGCTTCGATGCTGGTATCGCCGGTCTGGACGCGTCCTGTCACCATTTCACTGACCAGCAAGCCGTTGGTGACGAACCATGGCGAATTGCGGTCGCCATTGACGTTATTGATTTCCATGCGGGCTTTGTCGAAATACTGCACCAAGCGTTGGCCACCATTAAACGATTCGAGGCGGCCATCGCCGATTTGTGGTCCCCAGACCCACGAGCGCACGGCGCGTTGTTGTTGCACCGCCAAATCGGTGCGTTGCCAGATTTGTTTGATGGCGGTGTCAGCGAAGCCACTAGGTATGACGGGAGTGGGGTCTTTGAAGGCGGCGATTTTTTCGCGGGTGATGTCGGTATAGGTAGTACCGTTGTTGATGCTGGTTTCGATGGCACTGCCTTCGAACCATTCGTTCCAACTGGTAATAATCGCCACTTGGGCGCCATAGGCGCGGGCATTGTCCCAGCCACTACGGTAATAGTCACCGTTGGCGCGGTCTTTGCGATGGCCGGCGCGGTAGCGCATATCGTCGTAGCCAGGCATGACGGTAGCAAAAAAGGGCTTGTTGGCACCCCGACTGGTGTTATAGTCGTTGAGCTTGCGGTTGTATGAGCTCATGGCTTTGCCCGATGAAGATTCCCAAGAAATGTCATAAAAATGCAAGGCATCGAAGACATCGAGCAAGGCAAAATTCACTCCACCACCCAACCAAAACTGGGTGCGCTGGGGATCAATGCGGTCGCGGGTGGCTTGCCAATCGGCGCGACTACCGCGGCCACTGGGCAGGATGGTGTCGTTCCAAAAAACAAACACCGGCTTACCGTCGCGCTTCCAATAGGCGGAGCTCCCCGTGTAATTGGCCATTTCTTGCATATTGCGAGCCATAGCATCGTCAGAATTCAGGGTAGGGTCGCCGATTGGGTCGACACTAAATGCCACCCGAAAGCCACCCATGGCTTCGGCCACTTGCAACACTTTGGCACACGAATAGCGCCACGTGCAGATAAAACCATCAATACCGGCGTTTTTGGCGTCGGTGATTTGGCGGCGAATCACGGCTTCACTTTTGCTGTCGTATAAATCGGCAGGGTGGTCGCTCATGCGGCTGGGGTCCCAACTCAAGCGATTCCACCAGCTGTAATAATAGGCAAACACTTCGCGGCCGCCATCGGCATGCGCCACGGGGGTCGCAGTGCGGGAAGGCAATAGGACGGCAACGAGCAATAGCAACAACAACACAGTACGCGGCATGGTGACTCCCCAAAAAAACTGCTATTGGTTCATTATAACAATACCACTATCAAAAAAACCAACCCATTAATGCAGTACGGCATCGCAACAATATTTGGTACAATAGAATCGTTCTGCAAGCAGATGGTGAATATATGACGGCAACACACACACTCGGCATTCTTGGTGGTGGGCAATTAGCCCAAATGTTAGCCCTTGCGGCTATTCCGCTAGGGATTCGTTGTCATGTATACGACCCGAGCGGCGCTGCGCCGGCAGCCCTAGTTGCCACGCATACCGTCGCCGATTACACCAACAAACCCGCCCTCGCAGCCTTTGCCCAAAAGGTCGATGTAATCACCTACGAATTCGAAAATGTGCCGGCAGCGACGGCGCAGTTTTTGAGTACCTTACGCCCGCTCTACCCCATCGCCAATGCCCTCGCAATTGGCCAAGATCGCCTGCACGAAAAGCAGTTTTTTACTGATTTAGGCTTTAATACGGCGCCGTTTGCGGCAGTCGACCAAACCACCAGCGTGGCGCAAGCCATCGCCCGCACCAAACTCCCTGCCATCATCAAAACCCGCCGCAACGGCTATGACGGCAAAGGCCAACAACGAATTACCAGCCTGACCCAAGCCTATCAAACCGTGGTTGACATGGCCGGTACCGATTTGCTCATCGAAGGGGTGGTGCCTTTCACCCGCGAATTATCGTTGTTGGTGGTGCGTGACCGCTTTGGATCGATCAACCGCTACCCACTGGTCGAAAACCATCACCACGAGGGGATTTTGCGGCTATCAATTGCCCCATCGGCCAACGTCCACCCCCAAGTCGATGCCTTGGCCGATGCCATCGCCCACCAAGCCGTGGCCGCCCTCGATTATGTGGGGTTACTAGCGATTGAATGCTTCGAAGTCATGACCGCCAACGGACCCACGCTCGTCATCAACGAAATGGCACCACGGGTACATAATTCGGGGCATTGGAGCATCGAAGGGGCGGTGACCTCACAATTCGAAAACCACGTCCGGGCGGTGTGTGGCTTCCCAATCGCACCCACCAACTTGCGGGGCATGTGTGCCATGCTTAACCTGATCGGCGCCATTCCCGATATCGCCCAAATCCCCGCTGGTGTGCATGTGCACCTTTACCACAAAACGCCTCGACCAGGGCGCAAAGTAGGGCATTTGACCATCGTCGCTCGTGACATGGCTACCCTGATGCGCAAAGTCGAAGAATGTCGCCCACTGGCCGGCGTCTGGTTGCCCGCAAATGACGACGCCTTGCCCGCTCCCAAATCCAAGCGCCCCAAAGCGACCGAATAAACTTCAATCAGCTATCAATGGAGACGACAATGACGTACGGCTACCACGGTGCAGTGTTGCACGTAGACATGACCACGCAAACCACGCGGGTTGAACACCCCGACGCCAACTTCTATCGCATCTATGCTGGTGGCGGATTGATGGGCACCTACTACTTGCTCAAAGAAACCCGCGCCGGCATAGATCCGCTCGGCCCCGACAATTTGTTGATTTTCAACAATAGTGTCGTGGCTGGCTACCCCGCCGCCGGCTTGGTGCGCTATATCGTCACCACCAAATCACCCCTCACCAACGGCATTGGCGAAACCCGCGCCGAAGGGCGCTGGGCCATCTCACTCAAGATGTGCGGCTATGACGCCATCGTCGTGCATGGCGCGGCCAGTAGTCCCAAAGGGTTGCTGATTCACGATGGCGCCGTGTCGTTTTTTGATGCCACACCACACTGGGGCAAAACAGTCGGCCAAACCACCGACATCCTCGAAAACCAATACGGCAACGACATCGATGTGGCCGCCATCGGACCAGCCGGCGAGCACCAGGTGCGCTACGCCAATATCGTTAGTAGCCGCACGCATCAGGCTCAGCGCCACGGGGTGGGTGCCGTGATGGGCGCCAAAAACCTCAAGGCCATCGTGCTCAAGGGTGGGGCGTTGCCCCCCGTGGCGCACCCTGAAAAATTAGCCGCTATCAATGCCGCCTTTAGCCGCGATATCGAGCATAACGTGTTGTCGATGTGGCAAAAAAACTTGCCGGGCTTTGCGGTGTGGGTGCACACTCACGGCCTCGATGCCGCCCTCAATACCCACAACTACAGCACCGCCCAATTTGGCCATCTCGAGGCCTACGAAGCGTCACAATGGCTGCCCCATGCCATTGGCGTGTCTCGTTGCCCGGGCTGTCCCAACGATTGTATGAAAATCTACCACAACGCCGCCGATACCGACCTCGACCCTCGCGCCAGCGCCATGCACCAAGAGGTGAGTGGCACGCTCGGCCCTAACATCGGCACCAGCGATGCCCGGGTGATTATGCGCTTTAATAACCTATGCAACCAATGGGGACTCGACCCGGTGTCACTGGGCTTTACCTTGTCGTTTGCAATGGAAGCGCATGCCAATGGACTCATTAGCACCGCCGACATGGATGGCATCGATTTGACCTTTGGTGATCACATTGCCGCTCTGGCCATGATGAAAAAAATCACCTACCGCGATGGCTTTGGCGCCGTCCTGGCCGAAGGTAGCCAACGTGCCGCCGCCCAGATCGGCCAAGGCAGCGAGCGCTACGCCATGCATGTCAAAGGGCTCGAAATCGTGCCCTTTGAACCACGCAGTCAAAGCAATCTGGCCTTGGGCTATGCCACCGCGCCGATTGGGCCGCGCTACGACATCTGCGAGCACGACTGGGATTTCGACACCCAAGTGGGCTGGGAACATTCGCTCGATTACTCGCGTACCTTGGGGATTATCGAGCGCATCCCAATGGAATTCATCGGCGCCAAAAAAGTGCGCAACTACAAAGCCTTGCACAATTTGTGGTCGGCGGCTGACGCCTTGGCTTTTTGTATTTTTGCCATCGCCCCTACTCGTGCCATCAGCCTGCAAACGATGACCGATATGCTGGCAGCGGTGACCGGCTGGGAAACGTCGTCGCACGAATTGTTGCGCTTTGGCGAGCGCCGCACTCACCTGATGCGCATCTACAATACCCGTGAAGGACTCGGGCGTGCCGATGACACCCTGCCCGAACGGTTTTTCAGTGAACCCATCGATAGCGGCGCCAAACAAGGAGTGGTCATCGACCGCGCCAAATTCGCTGATGCGATTGGCCTGTACTACGAAATGATGGGTTGGGATCAAGACGGCGTCCCGTTAGCGGGCACCCGTTATGACCACCACATCGAATGGACGTTAGGCGCATGATTACGCGTATCACCAGCCACGACCAGCGCTACGACCTGGCCCCCGGCGAAGGAGCCGATGCCGTGCATACCAACCCTCAATACGCCTATGCCGTCTGTCTGTTGCACGACGACAGTGGTATGCGTGGCACAGGGCTGGCATTTACCCTTGGCGGCGGCAATGCGCTAGTCTGCAACGCCATTGACATCCTCGCGACCACACTCGTGGGGCGTGACATCGAAGAATTAATGGCCGAATGGGGCGTCGTCTACCAACAATTGGCCAACCATCATCAATTACGCTGGTTGGGGCCCCACAAAGGGGTGGTACATTTGGCGCTGGCGGCCATCACCAATGCCTGTTTCGATTTATGGGCCAAACGACGTGGTGTGCCATTGTGGCGCTTGCTCCTCGACCTGAGCTCTGCCCAGATTGTAGCCTTGCTTGATTTGCGCTACCTCGAAGATGTGTTGCCCCCCGCACGGGCGCTGGAGCTCATCAGTACCGCGCAGGCCAGCCGTCCTGCACGGATGGGGGTGATTGCCAGTGGTTACCCGGGCTACGACACGTCGGTAGGCTGGTTCCATTATGACGAGCAACAAGTCCGTGAAAACGCCAAACGGGCGCTGGCAGCGGGCTTTGGCGCCATCAAGCTCAAAGTAGGCGCCCGTGACCCCAATTACGACCTACGCCGCGCCACAGCGGTGCGTGAGGCGGTGGGCGACCAGACCACGGTCATGCTCGACGCCAACCAGCAATGGACGCTGCCGCAAGCGCTCGAGATGTGTCAGGCCTTGCAACACATTAATCCGCTCTGGGTAGAAGAACCGACTCACCCCGATGATCTGTTGGCGCATCAAACCATTGCCCGTGCCATCGCTCCGGTCAAGGTGGCGGCCGGCGAGCATGTACCCAATGCGATTGTCTTCAAAAACTACCTACAGCTCGGGGCGATGCACTTCGTCCAAGCTGACTGTGTGCGGGTAGGCGGGATAAGCGAATTCATCACGATTAGCCTATTAGCCCGCCACTACGACCTACCCGTGGCACCCCATGTCGGCGACATGGGCCAGATCCACCAGCACTTGGTGCTGTTTAACCACATCGCCCTTGGCCACCAAAAGCTCTTTTTGGAATATATCCCGCATTTGCGACAGCACTTCGTGCACCCCGCCAGCGTGCGCGATGGCGTCTATCATACGCCGATGGAACCGGGTAGCAGTAGCGATTTGGCAGAGATGGACGCGTAGGGGCGAATTGAGGCGCATGAATGCGCCTTTTATTCGCCCCTACGCCCATCCGCCCCATCCGCCCATTCGCCCGTACCCCATCCGCCATCCCCCGGGCGCCCCCCCATCCGTACGGGCGAATTGAGGCGCATTCATGCGCCTTTTTATTCGCCCCTACCCCCATCCGCCCCTACCCCCATCCGCCCATCCGCCCCATCCGCCCATCCGCCCGT
>JBBAWW010000040.1:11987-26339 GCA_040397035.1 Roseiflexaceae bacterium
ACGGGCGAATTGAGGCGCATGAATGCGCCTTTTATTCGCCCCTACCCCCATCCGCTCATCCGCCCCATCCGCCCGTACGGGCGAATTGAGGCGCATGAATGCGCCTTTTATTCGCCCCTACCCCCATCCGCCCCCATTCGCCCCTACGATTCATCGCCACGCCAACGAATCGGATTTAAACGAATATATTCTTTGACGGCGTGCAATCCTGCATCATCGCGAATGATGCGATCATAATAATTCCGATGCCAAATTCTTCCATATTGGGACTGCATCTGTGTAGTGACCCCGATTTTGAAACGACGAATCACCGACCCAAGACTTTTTGATGTCCCTGCGCTGATTTGCCGTGGCGTCATCGTTGACGCAATTTCGATAATCCCATGCATATGATCAGGCATGACGACAATATCATGCATTCGCACCTTCCCAAAATACCACGGAATTTCTTGCCAACACCGCATAATCGCCATGCCTACCGGCGATAACTGCACCTGACCATCACAAATACTGCTCAGAATCTTTCTTCTTTGGTGCGTCACAAGCGTGACAAAATAAAGCCCTTGGGCGTGATAATCATGTGCCTGATGACGAATTGATTGTCGGCCATGCTTCTTCACCATATTGCGGCTCCTTCTCCAAAAAACTCTCTCTATACATACCGTTTTTTCTCTCAAAAAGGTACGGTCAACGCACCCATATGATTTTTAACAAAAATCTTGTACTATGCATGCACAAAATTCAGTACTATATAAAGTGAAAATGATTTTTTGCAGGAGGATTGTGTGACCAACGAACAAGCCGTACCGTTTCGCGCGGAGATGCGTCAACTACTCAATATTTTGACGCACTCCCTCTATTCCGACCGCGAGATTTTTCTCCGCGAGCTCATCTCAAACGCCGCCGACGCCATCAACCGCGTGCGCTTCATCCAACTCACCAACCCCAACGTGGTTGATGCCGATGTCGAACCACAAATCACCATTAGCGTCGATACCGACGCCAACACCATCACCATCAGTGACAATGGCTCAGGGATGACCCGCGAAGAGCTGTCCGAAAACCTCGGTACCATTGCCAAATCAGGCACCAAAGCCATGCTCGAAAACCTCGACGCCGGCCAACGCAGTGCCCTCGTCGGCCAATTCGGTGTCGGGTTTTATTCGGCATTTGTCGTCGCCGACGAAGTCACCGTCGTGTCACGCTCGTACCAGCCCGACGCCGAAGCCGCCGAATGGTGGTGTGATGGCAACGATACCTTTGTCATCCGACCCTCAGACCGCACCACCCGCGGCACGACAATCACACTCCGACTCAAAGCAGATGCCACTGAATTTGCCTCGGAATGGCGCCTCAAACAAATCGTCCGTAAACATTCCCGTTACATCCCCGTGCCGATTTTGATGGGGGAAGAAACCGTCAACGATACCCAAGCCTTGTGGCGCGTGGCGCCCCGCACGGTCGACGCTAGCCGCTATACCGATTTTTATCAACAGCTGACCTACGAAATGACCGATCCCCTATTGACCGTCCACCTCTCAACCGATGCCCCCATCGACCTACACGCCTTGTTGTTTGTGCCGGCCACCCGCGAACGGGGTATGATCGAGCGCCGTGTCGAAGGGAATGTCGCCCTCTATTCACGACGTGTGCTCATCCAAGCCGAAACCAAAGAAATGCTCCCGCAATGGTTGCGCTTCATGGAAGGGGTGGTCGATAGCGAAGACCTACCCCTCAATGTGTCGCGTGAAATGGTGCAAGGCTCGCAAACTGCCGCCCGCATCAAAAAAACTCTTACTAGCCGTGTCATCAAAGAGCTCAACGATTTGGGCAATAATGACCCCGAAAAGTTCGCCACCTTCTGGAAGGAATTCGGGATTTTCTTCAAAGAAGGAGTAGCCGTCGACCCCAGCGCCCAAGCCGAAATCGTGCCCCTACTGCGCTTCCACAGCTCCACCCAAGACTCCCTGACCACCTTGGCCGAGTACGTCAGCCGCATGGTGCACGACCAAGACGAAATCTACTACCTCATCGCCAACGACGTCACCAGCGCCAAACAAAGCCCGCACCTCGATGCCGTCCAGAGCCGGGGCATCGAAGCACTGTTGCTCAGCGACATGGTTGATCCGTTTATGTTGCAAAATATGCGCGACTTCGACGGCAAGAAATTCCACAACCTCGACGACCCCGAACTCACGTTGCCCGGTAGCGACACCCAGGTCGAATCACAAATCGACGACAACCAACTGATGGCCATCGTTACCGGCTTCAAAGAGACCCTCGGCGAGCAAATCGACGGCGTCCAAGCGTCGACCGTGCTCAAAAACCATCCCGTGCGCCTCGTGGCAACTAGTAGCAACAGCGACCAAGAGCGCATGCGCCGCTTGATCGAGCGCGATACCAGTGCCCCCAAACGCAAACTCGAAGTCAATCGCGCCCACCCCCTTATCGTGGGGCTGGCCCAACGCCTACAAGCCAACCCCAGCGACGTGGTAGCCCACGCCATCATCGCCCAGCTCTACGACAGCGCATTGATGCTCGATGGCACCCCTAGCGACCCCGCAGCCATGGTCAAACGCCTCGAAGCCATCATGTTAGCTGCAGTGAAAAACTAATTCGGGATCCAAAAACCGGCTCGTGCGTTAATGACGCAAGTGCCGGTTTTTTTGTTACTGAACGATTCTTCTTACGCTTAGCCGAATTGGCCGCTGATATAATCTTCGGTGCGCTGATCGCTAGGAGCCGTAAACATTTTGTCAGTTTGGTCGAATTCAATCAATTCACCAGCGCGATTAGCACGATTCATCAACATAAACGCTGTCATGTCTGACACACGGGCGGCTTGTTGCATGTTGTGGGTCACAATCACGATGGTAAATTGGTCGCGCAAATCGTCGATCAGGTCTTCGATTTTGAGCGAGGCAATTGGGTCGAGTGCCGAACAAGGCTCGTCCATCAAAATCACTTCGGGGTTCGAAGCAATCGCCCGTGCAATACACAAGCGCTGTTGCTGGCCACCCGACAAGGCAGTGCCAAGGCTTTTGAACAAACGGTCCTTGACTTCGTCCCACAAGGCAGCCCGTTTGAGTGACTCCTCGACCTGTTGGGCGATGAGTTTTTTGTCACGCATACCGTTGACCCGTAAGCCATAAGCCACATTATCAAAAATCGTCAACTGGAAAGGGTTGGGACGTTGAAAGACCATCCCCACCCGCCGGCGCAACAACACTGAGTCGACGCTTGGGTCATAGACATTGACGCCATCGAAGCGCATTTCGCCTTCGGCATGGGCGCCGATGGTGGCGTCGTGCATGCGATTGATGGCTCTAAGCAACGTCGATTTGCCACACCCTGACGGTCCAATGATGGCAGTGACGTGGTTGGCGGGGATATCCATCGAGACGGTATTGATGGCTTTAAAATTGCCATAATAAAAACTAAAATTACGCACTTCGATTTTGGCGTCCACACTATCGGTGGCAGGACGCGTGCGCGTCCGGGCACCGACGAGATCGGCAAAACCAATTGAGCGACTGAGTGTCATTGCACTACGCATCGTCATCACCTTTACCCTACACGGCCACTAATATAGGACTCGGTACGTGGGTCACTTGGATTGGTAAACACATTTATGGTACTTGATTTTTCAACCAACTCACCAATACCATTCCCACTTGAGGTGTCCACCATAAATACCGCTGTTTGATCCGAGATCCGGGCTGCTTGTTGCATACTATGCGTTACAATCACAATTGTCAATGTGGTTTTGAGCTGTACCAACAATTCTTCGATATTGGCGGTGGCAATTGGGTCGAGCGCCGAACAGGGCTCGTCGAGCAATAGCACATCAGGTTTGATTGCCAAAGCCCGGGCAATAGCCAACCGTTGTTGTTGCCCACCAGACAACGCCGTGCCCGGTTTGCTCAACACATCTTTGACTTCATCCCACAATACTGCCGAACGCAAGGCTTCTTCGACGGATTGGTCGAGTTCAGCCTTGCGCGACATTCCTTGCAAGCGCAAGCCAGCTGCCACGTTTTCGTAGATATTACGGGTACGGAAGGCCACTGGCTGTTGGAACACCATGCCAACCCGCCGGCGAATCAAGGTCGCATCGACGTTTGAACCATAAATATCTTCGTCGTTGAGCAACACCGTACCGGTGGCCGAAGCGCCCAAAATGGTTTCGTGCATGCGATTGAGGCAGCGTAGCACCGTCGATTTACCACAGCCCGAAGGTCCAATGATGGCAGTGATTTCTTGGGTGGCAACCTGCATGTCGACGGCTTTCACCGCTTGGCGAGACCCATAAAACGGTGCCAACTGGGAAATGGTCATGCTACTCATCGGCTTGCTCCTGCGCGGCGGCGCGTCGCGACCCGCACCAAAATATTCATGACCAACACCAGCATCATCAATACAAATGCTGCCCCCCACGCCAAGGTGTTTTCGCCAGGATAGGGTGATTCGGTATAGCGATAGGCAACCAATGGCAGACTTGCCATTGGGGCAAACAGATTTGTACTAATCATATTACTGCCAAGCACCGTCAAAATCAACGGCGCTGTTTCGCCAGCACCACGGGCAAACGCCAGCATCACCCCCGTCACAATCCCAGGCAAGGCCGCCGGGATAATCACGGTAAAGGTCGAATACCACGTCGGGGCGCCGAGGCCGCGGGCAGCTTCACGCATCGATTCGGGCACGAGTTTCAACATTTCTTCGGTGGTACGGGTGACGATGGGAACCATCAAAATCATCAACGCCAGACTACCCGCAATTGCCGAAAATTGTTGGCTACGAATCACCACCAAAATATAAATCACTACACCGGCCACAATTGATGGCGAGCCACTGAGCACGTCACAACAAAAACGCACAATCGTGGCATAGCGCTCATTGCGGTATTCGCTCAGATAAATCCCCGCAAAAATCCCGATGGGCAAGGCAAACAATAACCCCATCCCAGTAATAATCAACGTACCGATAATCCCGTGCAATACACCACCGACTGGTCCACCGGCGTATACGTCTGATTCGAGCGCAGTGCCGTCAGCTGGCGCAGTGCCGTCAGATGGAACGCCAATCCCCGCAAATGGGTCATTGGGGTCAAAGGCTGGCGTCGAGCCATCAGCCGCTGCCTGGGCCATGTTGGGTGGCTGATAGACGTCCGTAAAAAACTGCGTACTCAAGGCCGAACCGCCCAACGTCAACACATAACCAATAATGGCAATCAATGGGATTACGGCGCAACCAGTGGCAACCACGGTACTGCCACGCATGACTTGATCAACAAATTTGCGCCAACGATAGTTTTTGGGGATACTCACGAGCGACCTCCTGCCATACCACGGTCGACATACCAAATCATCAACCGGGCACCGAGATTCAATACCAAAGTAATTCCAAACAAGGCAAATGCCACGGTAATCAACGCACTTTCGTGGAGCGAACTCACCGAATTCGTCAATTCATTGGCGACTAACGAGGCGGCTGTGGTCGCAGGGGCAAACAATGATTCACTGATGCGTTGTGAGTTTCCAATCAACAGGGTGGCTGCCATGGTCTCACCCAAGGCCCGCCCCAACCCCAACATCACCGCACCGATGATACCCGCCCGCGAGTAGGGGACAACCGCCAGCCAAATCGTTTCCCACCGTGTTGCCCCAATCGAAAGCATTGCTTCACGTTGGGTATTTGGTACGAGGCGAAGCACATCACGGGTCAACGAGGCAATAGTCGGCAAAATCATAATCGCCATGATGATGCCGGTAACCATTACCCCACGTCCCGTCGCTACCGGTCCAGCCAGCCACGGGATGTAGGTACCCAATGTGTCACTTACCGGCGTCGAAAAGACTTGATTGAAAAAAGGCACAAACACAAACACGCCCCACACCCCATAAATGACGCTGGGGATGGCAGCCAGTAATTCCACCAAAAACGACAACGGTGTGCTTAATTTGGGTGGACAGAGTTCGGCCAGGAATATGCCAATCCCGAGTGCAAGCGGCGCAGCAATCACAATTGCCACCAGCGACGAGAGCAATGTCCCGCGCACCGCTGGCCACGCACCAAATTCTGGTTCAGATAACTCCGTCGCTACGGGGTTCCATACTTGACCAAACAAGACATCCCAACCAAAAGCAGTACGCGCTTCACTGGATGATAGAAACATAATCGCACCCATGGCGAATACCAGTGCCACCACACAACTTGCCAGAACTACCGTGCCAATCCGGAAGGGGACATCACCGTGGCGGAACACGGACTTGCCGTTGCTCCATGATTCGGCGTGCTGTTGTTTCGCCATGAACTGACTCCTCACCTACATACCAAACGAACCATACAGGACGCGCCCGCATAGCACAAAAACAATGCGGACTTTGTATCGATGTAACCCGTCGTATCACTCGTCCAATGTCGCCATCAAATTAATTATTGTGTGTACTCTTTTATACCATAATCCGCAACGACTAAGGAACAAACACACACGCAACGTGATTTATTGAAACAACATTCTTAGATAATCCACTACGACTTTTTTGTCTGCATTTAAAAGTACCAATCGCATGTTATTTATTGATATCTTTTATATTAAGAAAAGATGAAATCCGGCTACTCATTCTACCAAAAGTGCCGTATAGGCTTCCCTACACGGCACCATAGCAACCACCGCAATTTATTTTATGGGTGCATCCAATACCGCTTGCCCATTCACTTTGACTGCCCGCAACGCCTTAATTGCCGCTTGACGCATATTGGTGGGCAACGGTGCATACCCCAAGCGATTGGTGGCATCTTGACCCGTTGTCAACCCCCAATACAAAAAATCCACTACGGCTTTGGCTTTGTTCACGCTGGCATACGTATCTTTGTGCACCAACACATAGGTAAACGCTGAAATCGGATAGGCCTGGGGATCGGTACTATTGGTAATCGATTGCGCTAACTGTTGTACATCGTCACTCACCGTCACACTCGCAGCCGCCGCTGACACATTGGCCAACAGCGGTTGCACATAGTTACCGGCGGCGTTTTTGACATAGGGCAGGGTGAACCCCGCGCCGAGGGCATAGGCGACTTCGACGTAGCCAATCGCACCTGTGGTTTTTTGGACGGTACTCGACACGCCGGCATTCCCTGGCGCCCCCATCCCCACCAACCACTTGACCGAGCTCCCTTTACCGACGTTGGTTTGCCAGGTATCACTGACTTTTGACAAATAATCGATCCAAATCGATGTCGTACCTGAGGCATCTGAACGGTATACTACCGCAATATCAGTGGCTGGCATTGTCACATCAGGATTTTCAGCGACGATTTTGGCATCGTTCCACGTGGTGATTTCGCCGCTATAGATCCCCACCAATATTTCTGGGGTAAAGCGCAACGGCTTGGTGATACTCGGCAAATTATAGATGGGCAACACGCCTCCCATCACCGTGGGGATGTGGATGGCATCGGGTACTTGCGATTTCACTTCGTCCGCAGTAAACGCCGAATCTGTGCCAGCAAAGTCAGTTAATCCCGCCACAAAGTCTTTTTTACCTTGACCAGAACCGACACTTTGATAGCTCAATTTCACGCCTGGCGCGATGTTTTTGGTATACACCGCAATCCAGACTTGATACAACGGATTGGGAAAGCTAGCACCAGAGCCACTCAATGTCGCAATCAATACACGTGGACTCCATGCGCCGTCACCTGCACTAACCGTCGGTTGTACCGCAAGGGTATTTCCACACGCCGCCAACAACACACTAATCATCCCTACACACACCACTGCAACCATTGCACGAGCAGATAATGTCCGCATCACACATACCTCTTTATGGTATTACACCATTGATAAATTACGACCTCTCTTTTATACCATAACCACTCCTATCCTGACACAAAATAATCCACGGGGTGGGTAGTACGTATACTACCCACCCCGTGCAAAGAATCACGCTAATTGAATTACTTGACGGGGGCCTCGAGCACTGCTTGACCATTCACGCGCACGCTCATCAATGCAGTCATAGCTGCTTTGCGCATCGCTTCGGGAAGTGGGGCGTACCCAAGTCGGTTGGCGGCGCCTTGACCTTCGGTCAAACTCCAGTAGATGAAGTCTGACAATGCCTGCACTTTGGTCACATCGGTGTAGGTTGACTTCCGTACCAACATGTAGGTAAAGCCGGCAATTGGGAAGGCTTGCGCATCGCTACCGTTGGTGATTGAGCTGGCCAACTTCTGCACATCTGAAGAAATCTTCACACTGGCAGCAGCGGCTGACACATTGGCCAACAATGGTTGCACATAGTTACCAGCAGCGTTCTTGACGTAGGGCAAAGTAAAGCCAGCACCCAAGGCATAACCGACTTCGACATACCCAATCGCACCATCGGTCTTTTGGACGGTGCTTGATACACCAGCGTTACCAGGAGCACCGATCCCGACGGGCCACTTCACCGTGTTACCCGAACCATATGATGACTTCCATGTACCACTGACCTTGGCCAAGTAGTCGGTCCAAATCGAGGTGGTACCCGATGAGTCTGAGCGGTACACAACCGTGATTTCTTGGTCTGGCAAGCTGACGCCGGGGTTATCGGCGGCAATACGATCGTCGTTCCATTTTTTGATTTCACCCATGTAGATACCGACCAATGTTTCTGCCGAAAAACGCATCGGAGCAGTCAACCCTGGCAAGTTGTACATTGGCATGACACCACCCAATACGGTGGGGACGTGGATTGCGTCAGGAGCTTCGCTGGCGATACGGCTTGATGATATGGCAGAGTCACTACCACCGAAGTCAGTCAAGTAGGCGATGAAGTCTTTTTGACCCTGCCCCGAACCAACGCTCTGGTAGCTCAACTTCACGCCAGGAACAACGTTCTTGGTGTAAACCGAGATCCACACTTGGTACAACGGATTGGGGAAGGTCGCACCGGAACCACGCAACGTGGCTTCGAGTTGGCGGGGCTTCCAATCAGCGCTGGCCACAGCGGGTGCGGTGGTGGCAGTGGCTGCCACTGTGGCAACAACAGCCTTGGTAGCCGCCACAGTGGCAGCGACGGTGGCAGTGGCGGGAACAGCGGTTTCGGTGGCGACAGCAGCAGTGGTGGCGGTGGCTTCAGGAGCCTTGGTGGGCTCGGTGGTGGCAGTCGCTTCAGGAGCCTTGGTGGCTTCGGGAGCCATCGTGGCGTCAGGGGCCATCGTGGCTTCGGGCGCCATCGTGGCTTCGGGAGCTTTGGTCGGTTCGGCAGCAGGCGCAGCGCCAGCACAGGCTGACAACACAAATGCGCTGACCATCAGTAGACTCATGAGCGCCAAGCTAATCCGTCGTGATAACATTTGCATCGGTGACACCTTTCGGTTACGGCTATTTGTATACAACGTTACATTGCTGTAAGGTTGTATATAAAGATACAAGCCAATTGTTATGAATTGCCTTAATAAGTATGAATTCAATATTAAGAAAGCAACAAATATGAATTTAATTATGAAGTTTGTGCATTAACATGGGTTTAGGTATACTAGCGTCAATGTATTCATACCAGATTGGTCACACTCCCCAATGATTGACAACACCACTCACAATCAGATTGTTGCCATCCACCACGCCGCCCGTCCCACCGTCATCGAATACGCCGGCGCTGGCAGTCAAGCATTGTGGTGGTTACATAGTGTGGCCGGTTCATCACGCACCATCCTCGAAGCCACCGATCGCTATTCACGCGCATCCATGGAAAATCTGCTCGGGCAACCACCCGCCCAATTCGTCAGCCAAGCAACCGCTGTCGCCATGGCGCATGCCGGCTACCGCCGTGCCATGGACTTGAGTAACAATGCAGCAGTGGTTGCCTTGGCGTGTACGGCCACCATTGCCACCGACCGAGTCAAGTTTGGTAATCATGGCTGTTGGGTCACCACCCGTGACCAACACCACATTATCAGCTATGGCTTGACGCTCAGCAAGGGCGCCCGCGACCGCAGTGGTGAAGAAGCGGTAATAAGCACATTACTCGTTCAGGCCTTGGCGTGTGCCGTGGGGGTCATCCCTGCCGTCACCCTCGATTTACGCCCCGATGAACGCTTCGAAATCATCACCACCCCCTGCCACGATGTGCTGAGTGATTTGTTGCACGGCGATACCGCGATTATCGAATACCAATCCGCCAGCAGTGATTTTCACACCCAAACCATTAGCAATGCCACGATTTTGTCGGGCTCATTTAACCCAATTCACACCGGCCACCGTGAATTGTTGGCCACCGCCATGCGCATGAGTGGGCAGGTTGGCTATTGCGAATTAAGTGTCATCAATGCCGATAAACCACCACTAAAGTATAGCGTGATTGCCCAACGCGCCAGCCTGTTTACCACCGCACCCTCGCTTATTTTGACACGAGCACCACGATTTATCGACAAAGCAGCACTCATGCCAGGCTCGACCTTTGTGTTGGGGTACGACACCGTGGTGCGCCTGCTCAACCCCAAATACTACCCCGATGGTGATGTGAGTGGCTGTTTGGCCCAAATCGCCCAACACGACTGTCGCTTCATTGTGGCGGGACGAATTACCGATGACGGTGTGTTCCATTCGTTTGATGCCCAGATTGTCCCCAGTGCCTGGCGCCACTTGTTTACGGCAATTGACGAACAGACCTTCCGCAACGACGTATCGTCGACGGCGTTACGGAACATGTAACAGACTAGGGGCGCCATGCAATGACGCCCGACCATGCAATGACGCCATACGAAGGAGAAAGCGTGAAGTCGGAAGGATGAAGTATACGTTCGGAGAAACATAGCATGCTACGTCTTTACGCATATGCAGGCAACGTCTCTGCGTCCTCCGTGTGCCCTGTGCAAGATAAAGAAAACAGGATTGTGTCAGCACAAAAAATGAAATTTCGGTATACTTTAATTATTATGTGAATATTCAAGATGGTATGCCGCAATGGAAGAATCATTTTCAATTGAATTAGAGCGTCTTGCTGATGAGCAAATCCAAGATGACGACCACGCCGCACGCCGGTCGCGGTGCGAGCGGGTTTGTGATATCGCCGTCGCCGGGGGAATTAGTGGTGGTGCCGATTATTACTACGCTGCCGTCGTATTGCTCCATGGTGAAACGCCCGAAGAATTCGCCACCGCACTCCATTTTGCCCGTACTGCAACCCAGCATCACGACCCGCGGGCCTGGTCGGTAGTGGCAGCCACCTGGGATCGGCTGTTGATTGCCAAACGCCGCCCGCAACGCTTCGGCACCCAGTTCATCCGTGTCGACGGCCAATGGGGACTCGGGCCCGTCGACGAACAGATTAGTGACGCTGAGCGGGCGTTTTATGGGGTGCCCCCACTCTGGGTACAACGCAAAAGCGCTGCCGCCCTGCAACGCTTTGATGAACGCTAAGCGCCACCAACGCAGGTGCATTGGTGGCGATAGCTGTATTTGCCCAGATTCTCTATTGGGGCGCTGGTTCTTCGTCTTCACGCAAAATATAACCCACTCCGCGCACCGTATGAATTACCCGTGCTTCACCATGCGCCTCGAGTTTTTGGCGTAAATAACGGACATAGACTTCGATAATGTTGCTTTCACCACCGAAATCATAGCCCCATACCCGGTCATAAATAATATCGCGGGTCATTACTTGCTGGGGATGGCGCATAAATAATTCGAGTAGTTCGTATTCCTTGGCGGTTAATTCGACGCGACGCGTATGAATTATGGCTTCGTGGGCCGCTACATCCATTTGGATGGGTCCATAGCGCAAGGTCGAGCCGGCATTGCGCCCTTGGACGCGGCGGAGCTGGGCCTTGATGCGCGCCAATAATTCTTCGAAGGCAAACGGCTTGACCAGATAATCGTCGGCACCTACCTCGAGTCCTTGGACGCGGTCGGGCACGGCGTCGCGGGCGGTCAACATGATGATGGGCACGTCTGAGACGGTGCGAATGCGCCGCGCCACTTCAAAGCCGTCGATTTTGGGGAGCATGACGTCGAGCACGATCACATCGGGTGGCCGTTCGCGGGCGGCAATCAAGGCCGCATGGCCATCGGCGGCGGTCTCGACCACAAATCCTTCGAAGCTCAGACCACGGCGCAGATAGCCGGCAATCTCGGGTTCGTCTTCGACGACTAATATCCGTTGTGACATTGGGATTCCTTTCATGAAATGACATTTACTCGGCCCAAACAGCAAATTCCCCCGGACCGAGTGGCACCATCGTACCACCATCGAGTGTCTGGGCTTGGATGATGGTGGTGGTCGTCGTGAGCAACCATTGTCCATCCTTGCTCCACGGCGAGATACGATAGGCATCAAAATAGCGCATATATCCGATATGCATGTCGCTGGGGGTAAATGCCTGCAGGGGGCGCTGTTGCTGGTTGGCGAGGGTGACCACATTCCAGCGTACTTGTTGGTCATCGACCGCCGTAATCATGGCGATTTGGCTAGCATCGGGGGACCACCAGGCGGCGAGGGGGGCAGCATTGCTCAGTGTAGTCAACGTACCATTGTCCCAGACCCGCAATACGCGATTATCGCTCCGTGACGCAATAAACGCCACGGCATTCCCTTGGGGAGCGCGTAACAAGCGCACCGTGGCCAAGCCTTCTTGGGCAATTACCGTACGGGTGCCGTCACGCATCTGATAGACAATCTGTGCTTCTGGTTGCGCCATGGCATCTGCTTGAGGGGTAGGATCAGCCACATAAAAAAATCCCGTCCCCTGCGCATCCCATTGCGGTGCTTGGAAATCGGCGGGGTCGTTGTAGGTTTGGATGACCGTCTGGGTGGTGACGTCATAAATCCCCACCACGCCACCATCCCGACCAATCCCGCCAATGTGGAGCAACAAGGCTGTGCTGTCGGGGCTCCAATCCATATACGACGGGGTACCATTGGCGATGGTCAGCGCCGGGCTACGTCCATCGCTGGCCACCACCACTGTCGCACCGCTGCCATCCAACAAAAACACCACATAGCGCCCGTCGGGCGACCATTGCAAGGCAATGGGAGATTCGCTGTCAGAGGTATACAAGTCGCGCATCTGGCCATCCACGAGCGAAACCACCGCTACGGCCAGCAATTCATTGGTCTGACGGGCAAATACCACGTGCTGGCCATTGGGGGCAATGCTTGGCAGTGCATAGCCTTGGGCCACCGCATCGCTCCGCAACAACGTCGTCTGCCCATCGTGGTGGTACTGGAGCTCGCCCGCTACCGTCACTGCTACCCAGGCTGGTGGGGTATCTGTCGCACGTATCCGTGTCGGCAACGAAAACCCATAGGTGCGCAATGACCATGCCACAATGCCGGCAGTCATAAGTACCACACAACTCATAATCACGATAAAAATTAATAGTAATCGTTGGAGCATTTGTTCTCCCAGCCGAATTTTGTTTTTTTGAGTATACATCGCTACCATGGGAATCTGATGAGAATACACGAGTGTAAGAACATCACACATGTTTTGTAGTAAGATGACGCATAAATCGCGCAATTATTTTATTGATGGAGCACCGATGTTACTTCTCTTGCACGCCTTCCCCCTCAATCATACGATGTGGCAACCCCAAATCGACGCCCTTGCCCCCACCACCCCACTCATCGCCCTCGATTATGCCGGCTTTGGCAGCTCGCAGTGGCACCCCACCACCCCACCCGATGCCAGCCACATCGACGACGTCGCCGCAAGCATTGTTGCCGAGCTTGACCGGCGTGGTATCGCCCAAGTCGCCGTGGCAGGGTTATCGATGGGGGGCTATGTGGCGTTGGCGTTATGGCGCATCGCCCCCCAACGCATCACCGGCCTCGCCATCTGCAATAGTCGCGCTAGTGGCGACGATGCCGCCAGCAAAACGGCGCGGGTGCGTAATGCCCACATCGCCCGTACCCAAGGGGCGGCGGCGTTGACTGAGGTAATGATGCCCCGCCTGCTGTCGCAATACGCCAGCCCCGCACTCATCCAGCAGGTGCGCGACTTGGGGAGCCACGCCGATCCTGAGGCTATGGCTAATGCCATGTTAATGATTGGTGAACGCCCCGACGCCACGGCGCTCCTACCGACCATCACTGTCCCTAGTCTGGTGATTGGCGCTACCGACGACCCCATCATTACGGTTAGTGATAGCGCGGCCGTCGCCGCAGCCCTACCTGATGCACACTGTGTGATTTTGTCCCAATGTGGCCATTTGAGCAATCTCGAATATCCCACGCAATTTACGGCGGCGCTCCACTCGTGGCTTCAGCGCATTGATTGGCGGATTGTCAATTCAAGTGCGACAACCTGTGGGTAAATGAATCCTGTGCTGATTGCCAGTGCACACATTTGCGTGGGCGCTGA
>JBBAWW010000041.1:0-1130 GCA_040397035.1 Roseiflexaceae bacterium
GCACAGGCAAAGGCATAGGCATAACTGATTGGCCATAATAAGGCTACTCCGATTGACAATAGTGCCACAAGTAACGCACTACTCCCAGTGGCTGGACTGGTTTTGAAGGGGTCGGTCCAGACTTGCATGCCGGCGCGCCGTAAGCGACTCCCCACAAATGCCGCAGTTTGTGCTTCGGCAAGTGAAGTGACCGGTCGTGGGCCGATTTCTTCGGCGATTTTGCGTACCACATCAAACGGGTCTTCGCGATGCCGGAGTACCGGCACCGCGAATTCTACCGTATTGAGGGGCAGCGTTGAATAATCGGGCTCGTGTGACATCATAGCGTTATGGTTGTTTCACCGCAGTGTGGCAAATCAGGGTTAATTGGTTGGTTCAGCGCCATAGCGCCAGCGGTAGTAGTGCCGTCCCACATTGCCTTGCTCGACTTGCCAGCCCGCGGGATTGTTGGGGACATAGGTCAGCACGCGGCGTTCGAATGGTTGCACCAACACCCATTGCTCTACGCCGGCAATGGTTGCCCGCGCCCAATAGGCTTCGCTAATGGGATAGCCCATGGTGTAAATCCAGTCCATCACTCGCCCTTGGGTAGTGCGTCCATTGACATAAATTACATCGTTTTTGGTGAGATAGGTGAAAAATACTTGCGGGATGTTGTGACCTGTTTCGGGGATGTATTTGGCGATGGTGGCTGCGGCAATCCCGTTGCCACTAAACGGCACCACACTACCGTCACGCATCAGGCGTTGATCAACAGTGGCGGCGGTACGGTCGCTACTGCGGGTATTGATGATATTGGCAAAGCTGGCATAGGTTGGTCCGACGGTGTCTCCTGGGTCACCCGCCAACGGCACATCACTCGATTCGCGGTTGATGAATTCGTTGTTGCCTACTTGCATGTTGCCGCTAATCAGCTCACGTACCAGCAACCCACTAGTGACAAACCACGGGCTTTGGCGATTGCCGTTGGGATTGTTGATTTCCATACGCCCTTTGTCAAAATACTGGACTTGGCGCAACCCACCGCTCATCTGCAGATAGCCCTCGGCCCGCGCCATTAATCCCGTGGGCCCCCATAACCAGCTCCGAGTGACTTGTTGGCGGGCAATCGGGCGATCACTACGATTCCA
>JBBAWW010000041.1:1230-22646 GCA_040397035.1 Roseiflexaceae bacterium
TGACTATTGATGGTACCACCCAAATAAGTGCGCGTGTCGGTATAGAGGTAGTAGGTATTATTAGTTTTGGCAAAAAACATCACCCAGTCGGCATCACCGACAGGACACAAACGATGATCGTTTTGACGTTGATTCGACAAAATCAGCCGCGCTTGCTCAGGTAAGCCATCAGGTTCGTATTTGTCGATACAGACGCCACTGTTGATGGGGGCAAAGCCACCATAGCTCTGATTGGTGATTTTGAATGAATAGGTGCCGGCGGTGGAGCCACCATAGCCAGTGGCGTCACGGATACGAATATAGTAGACGCCATCCATGGGGGCACGGTAATCGGGAATTTGCGGGTTAATATCGCTCGAATTGGCCGAATTATGCTCATAAAAGTCATCATTGACCGCGACCAGACGGTAAAGCGGGTCGTACAACTCCATGATGAGGTCCAAGCCGGGGTCGGCTTGGGTGACTTCCATGTTGTAGACTTTGTCACGGTTCAGCGCAATCGCAAAAGCATCGACATCACCAGCCTTACAAATCCCTTGGTTGTAGGTCAGATCGGGGACGACGATGGTGGCCGATTGCAGATTACTGCTTGGGTCGTTGTCGGTGGCACAATACCCTGACGCCACACTAGTAGCAGTGGCCACGGCGGTGGCCGTGGCACTGGGGGCAGGCCCGATGTTGAATACGAGTGTTACACTCGATGGAGTTGGCGATGTATCAGAGACAATAATTGTGTTACAAGAAATAGTGGTAACGGTGGATGCTGCGACAATCTGAATCTGATAGATTTTTGATGCACCTGAGGTAATATCGGCGCTACCAGTGTTGACTGCTGTGCTACTAATACCGGCACAAATCGTACCAGTGACTGATACCCCCACTGAAGATAATGTCGCTGAACCACTATTGGTGACTTTGACATACACACTCAAGCTACTGCCTGCCAGCAAGCGTGGATTGCCCGAATTGGCTGGATCATATGCGTTACCATTGGAATCTACTTGGGTGATATTTGTGGCTGCATGCGCAATCCCAAATTGACTGATAAATCCCACCCCACACACTGCCACAATAATTAATACATGCAACCAGCGCAATGAGTATATTTTGGTATTCATAATAGAGCTATTCCCTACGTTGGCAGAAACAACGTGAAACATAAAACGTTAAACTAGGGTTATTATACCATAGACAATATTTACGATATTCAACGATTGTATGGAAGGTTGGCAATGTTTAGCGATAGTATGTGGCAATTAATCCGCTTGTTTTGGGTCTTTACCAAGGTTGCACTCTTGTCGTGGGGTGGTGGTCCGGCCTCGATGGCACTCATGCAACGCATGTCGGTGGACGAAGGCTGGAACTCCCCTGCTGAATTCGCCGATGCCTTGGCCATCGGCAATGCCTTGCCCGGCCCCATCGCCCCCCAAGTGGCCGCCTATGTGGGCTACAAAGTCGCCGGCTTGGCGGGCGCCATTGCTGCCGTATTGGGTACGGTTGGACCAACCACGATTTTGATGTTGGTGATGATTGTTATTTTCTTCCAAATCAAAGATTCCCCCGGTGTGGCGGCCATGCTCAAAGCCGTGCGCCCTGTGGTAGTGGGGTTGTTGTTGTGGACCACCATTGATATCGGTCGCTCAGTGTTTTGGAAGCAAGGCATGCAACTAGGGGATTTGTGGAATCGCTGGGATGGATTGCTGATTGCCCTGGTTACTTTTGCGATTTTGTCGTTTACCAAGGTCAATCCGGCTGTGGTGGTGGGTGGCGCGGCAGTATTGGGTTGGTTGGTGTATCGACGATAGCCATCTCGTAGCGTTCCATACTAATTATGGGGTGCAAAAATAGCGATATGGCAGGGTTGGGGGAAGCGCAAGCGGTTGTTGCATCCCGATGATAGGCGTCGTACGGACGATACGCAATTCAGCAAAAATCAATGCCACATCACGCATTTGCGGCGTATTGGAGTCAATTTGGATGGTAGGTGCATCAATGCGTAGTAGGTTGACCCCGGCATGCAAGCGAATTTGGATGTGGCGTTGTAAGACGTTTGGCATGGCAGGAACCGTGGTCGCATAAAAAGAAGTGCCATTGAGATTCCATGTCGTAGGGGTTGCTTGGCGTGCTCCAACCGTAAATGCGATGGTGACCAAGGTGGGCGTCTGGCTAATCAATAGTAACTCGGCATCTCCCTTACTCCAGCGCCACGCATTAGTGGCTGTGGCTTCGGGTGGCCACCACCCTGCCCCTGGTGCGAGGGTGACGATAGTTGGTTCTGGTACGTCGTATAGACGTGATTGTTGGTTTTGGGTGCGGAGTGGTAACCCGAGATTGGCAATGTAGTGCGCGATGTCGGGTGCGGTATCGTTATGTACTAATAGGTAACGTACACCAAGATTACCGAGTTCTTGTACGGTATCATGCGCCAACACATCACGCATCGCTGGCAGAGGGGTGGCGATACCATAAAGTGGTGTCGCATAATAATCTGGTACCCGCGCCAAATACCCGGCAGCGATGGGACGTCCATGACACATTTGATTGATGAGTGTCCGCCCATCATTGGTGCGGGCGGGTAATTCGAGGACGACACCAGCAGGTGCACTTGGTGGTATGGCCGATACAATCTGTGGTGCGTGGAGTGTGACCAAATTCCACGCGTGTGGCGGCAACGATTCAATCACCGCACCACACGCTAGTATGAGTGCAAGCCACGGTGTCTGTTTTTTGATGAAAGATGCACTATAGGCACCGACCATAATGATAGGAATCCACGCAAATTGCATAAACATGCCCGGCCGTGATGCGTTGCGAAAAAGACTTAATTGATCTAATAAGAAATAAGGTCCATAAAATTGAAGCGAATCGGGTTGGTTTGTCAATCGAATATAGGGACCACAGGCGCAGAGTAGTAATACAATGGTAACCCACACCCATGGTCGCGTGCTCGGTACGCGCCACGCACCCCACACCATGAAAAAAATAGTCACCCACCCGATAAATCCCCCCACACTAGATTGGATGAAATTGGGTGATGAAAAAAACCGTCCCCACCACGGATGATAGGTGCTTGGTACAATGATATCGACCAATGAAATGACATGAGACGGCGTCGTTTGGCGCATCAACCAATCTTGAAGTACTTCTTGGTTGTTGAGTGAATGAAACGTATCCCAACGTAGGCTGTCGGATTGCCCTGCATAATGCTCGGGGAATGCCACTATTACCCCGGCCATACTGATTGCCCATAGCAGTGTCGCACTCATTAGCACAATCACAAAAGTGCGTCGATGACGGCGTAGCACTGGCGTACGCAGCGCTACAATCAGCAATGCCCCGGCATACACGATGCTAAATAATCCGTAATACCCGCTACTTAATGACAATAGCACAAATAGTGTAGCGATGATTATAATGTATCGCCATTGCGCCGTGCGAAAAAAAACAATCAATACCCAATGGAGCGCCACCAACCAAAACAACATGCCGCGTTCTACTCCAGAAGAGATGACGACCTGTAGGTGTGCGGCACTACACACAAAAACCCACCCACCAATAAATGCAATAATTGGCTGCTTACTGATTGACTGGAGCAATCCATACATACCAATGGCACTGAGCACAAATCCAAGCATCACGAGGAGATTGATGGCAATGACTGGGTTATTGCTGACAAGCAATGTGGGTAAGACGAGGAGTAGGTTTGGGAGACCAAAGGTTTGATAGACTAAATTTATTTGACGTGGATAAAACACATAGTCAGTAGTGAGTGGCCATTGCCATTGGGTGAGGGCATTGCGCAACAACCACAGGTTCCATACGTTTTGGGCACTGTCAGTGGGCAATGACAGCTTGATGGGGAGTATTCCTTCGATGAGGTGGGTCGAAAAATATAGTGATAACGGCCACGTCCAGAGTATGGTCAATCCACAGTACCCAAGGATAATGATTCCCCATTGCCAGAATGGTTGCGATGGCCAGCCAACTACCCACCACGGTTGTTCGTTAGATGGTAATCGTTGTTGATGCACTGGTTGTGACATGGGGAATCCTTATCAATTACAAGTGGTTATTCGCCGCGGACTTTGGCATAATCAGCGCTCAATTCGCTGAGCATGGCCTCGCGCTGGTCATAGAGGCGCTTGAGTGGGCGGTTGGTTGTCGACTCGAGCACATAGCCGGTCAAGATGGGCAGGACGACGGTGGTGTCGACATAACACACAATTGAATCGGGGAGTTGTTCGGGGTCGACTTTACCCCAAGTCATCGCTTCGCTGGGGGTGGCACCCGACAAGCCGCCGGTATCGGGGCGGGCATCGGTGAATTGCACGAAGTAGTCGTGGCCTTTTTCGGCGATACCCATGATTTCTTGGAGTTGGGGTTCAGTCTGCAAAATGAAGTTTTTGGGGGAGCCACCACCAAAAATAATCACGGCGCTTTTGCCACCATGTTTTTTGGCGTTATAGACGATCGAGGTGGTTTCGTTGACATCGGCTTCGACGTCAAAGCGTAATTTGTTGCCGGCGAGGGCCATGGCGGCCACATTCATGCCGATGGTCGAATCACCCGGGCTCGACGTATAGAGGGGTACGCCGGCTTCGTAGGCGGCGGTCAGAATCGATACATAATCGGTGCCGATGGCTTTTTCGCGGGCTTGGGTATAGCGGCCCAAGCGGTAGTGGAGCTCGGCGGTGGACATGGTTTTTTGGAATTCGGGTTCGGCCAAGCAACGCCGCAAAAACGCATCGGATTCGAGCAAGACTTCTTGGTCAAACAAAATGTCATAAATCCGGATGATTTTTTGTTCGCGCAAGGCTACATCATCACTAAACGGACTGCCGCCGTAGAGGGTGAACCCTAGTGAGCGGTGCATGTCGTGGTAGAGATTGGCGCCAGTGCTGACCACCCAATCGACTAACCCTGCTTTGATGAGGGGCACGATGGCGGCAGTGCCTAGCCCGGTAGGGGTCAATGCGCCGGTGAGGGTGATGCCGATGGTGACGTCGGGTTGGGCGATTTTGCGGGCAAAGAGTTGACATGCTTCACGCATCCGCCCCGCATTGTATGAATAAAAATGATTGTCGACGAGTTGTTTGATACTCAGCCCTGGCACGATGGGCGTGGGGTCGAGTTTTATACCATAGGTCATGAAAAAACTCCCTTGAATGTATGTTTCTACTACACCACATATTTTACATGACTCGTGACCATGGCGGGGGGAGTTTTTTTAATAAAATGCGAAATTATGATGAATTGGGGATTAACATGGGATATGGTATACTTTTCTACCGGTAGTGCACATTAATAACAATATCAAAAGGTAGCGCTCATGGAGCAATTACAGTCGGTCGCATGGCGCGACGGTGGTGTGCGTGTGCTTGATCAGCGCTTGTTGCCGCAACACGAAGTAGTCAATACCTATACAACAGTTGCGGATGTGGCCGAATCGATTCGTTCGATGCAGGTGCGTGGTGCACCGGCAATTGGTTGTACCGCAGCCTATGGCATGGCCCTGGTCGCGGTGCATGGTGCGGCACAGCAGAGCAGTGATTTGTTGCCGGCCTTGGCTGCGGCGCGGGTAACCCTCGACGCCTCACGGCCAACAGCGGTGAATTTGTTTTGGGCGACGCGGCGCATGTATGACTATGCCGTTGCGCAACAATCCCTGCCATTGGCTGATTTTCGCCACGCGATGTTGGCGCAGGCTGAGGCGATTTTTGCCGAAGATTTAGCCATGTGTATGGCGATTGGTCGCCATGGTGAGCCATTGATTCCGGCGCGTGGCAATGTACTAACCCACTGCAATGCGGGTGGCTTGGCGACGGCTGGCTACGGTACTGCCCTCGGACCGATTTATCGGGCCCATGAGTTAGGGCGATCGATCCATGTGTTTGTGGACGAAACCCGCCCTTACCTGCAGGGTGCCCGTTTGACGGCCTTTGAGTTACAGCGAGCGGGTGTGCCGTTGACATTGATTACCGACAACATGGCTGCCTACTTTATGGGGCGAGGCTTGGTTGATTGTGTGATTGTGGGTGCTGACCGAATAGCCGCCAATGGCGATGCGGCTAACAAAATCGGCACGTATGGTTTGGCGGTTCTGGCCTACGCCCATGGCATCCCCATGTATGTGGCAGCCCCTACATCGACGATTGATATGCGGATTAGCGACGGCAGTATGATTCCGATCGAAGAGCGTTCGTCAGACGAAGTCACCATGCTGGCAGGGCAACGGATTGCACCGGTGGGTGTGCATGCGGCGCATCCAGCCTTTGACGTGACGCCTGCCCGCTTGATTGCAGGGATTATCTGCGAAAAGGGCGTCATTACGGCGCCGTATGAATCAGCACTTGCCGCATTGATGCAGGGGTAGCGATGACAGTTGCGGTAGCACCATTGTTGTACGGGGCATTGCCGCACGCCACGCTTGATGCGGCAATGGCAATGTTACAGCGTTTCCCGATGCCCTATATGGTTTGGCCACAATTGCCACAACGGAGTTTCCGTGAGCGGAGTGTGGCCCAAGCGGCCTTGGGCTTCCCTGGGGTTGTGGTGGATGAACGACAGCGCCGCGTCTTTGTGCAACGGGCGGTGAGTGCGGCGGCGTTGCCACAGCTGGCACTTGATTTTTTACAAAAGCGTGATAATCGAGCCGCCTTGACGCCTGCCGAAGCAGCCGGGCTGTTTGCCATATTGCCATGGCTAGGGAACCAGTCAACCGCAATCGGCTGCAAAGGACAATTACTCGGGCCGATTTCGTTGGCGGCACAGCTGACCGACGAAGCCCAGCTCCCGTTGATTGCCGATGCGGTGTTATTTGAGGGCTTGGTCCAGCATTTGTGTCAGCGAGCGCGCTGGCAAGCGGAATTATTGGGGCGGGCCCAACGTCCGGTGTTGATGTGTATCGATGAACCATTCCTCGACGTGCTTACTTCGCCGTTTTTGAGTATCGACCGCGATGAATTGTGGTTGGCGTTAGCGCGGGTACTTGATGCCTTGCCGTGTCAACGGGCATTAGCGGTGGGTGGTGATGTGGCCTTGGCTGCGGTACTCGAATTGCCGATTGATGTGGCTATAGTCAATAGTTGGGATCATGCCCAGTGGATTATCGAAGCTGCCCCACAGCTACGTGAATTTTTGCAACGGGGTGGCAAGGTGGGATTAGGATGTGTCCCATTGCAGGGTGGGGATGACGTGTTGGCACTTGCCCAGCATAAATTGATGCAGGTGATTGACCAATTAGGTGTGGCTGGGATTCCCGCCCAAGACTTGATTGGGCGATTATTTGTGATGCCAGTGGCGTCACTTGGGCAAATTGACATAGCAGTTGCAGAATCAGTGGTGGCTACCACCTGTCGCTTGGCGGATATGGTGAGTGGTCAATTACAAAATCTCGTTGCAGTATAAGGAGTAACGCCATGCGCGTCGTTGTCACTGGGTCGTTAGCATACGACTACATCATGAATTTCCCCGGATTGTTCAAAGATCATATTTTGCCCGATCGGGTGCACATGTTGTCGGTGAGCTTCCTCGTCGACTCGATGAAGCGTATGCGGGGTGGTGTGGCCGGCAACATCGCCTACTCGTTAGCATTGTTGGGATTGCAACCATTGGTGGTGGCTGCAGCGGGGCAAGATTTTGGTGAATATCGCCAGTGGATGACCAGCCAAGGCGTTGATGCCAGTGGGATTCATGAAATTATTGGTGAATTTACCGCCTCATGCTTTATCAATACCGACCAAGCCAACAATCAATTGGTGGCGTTTTATACAGGGGCGATGGCTCGTTCACGTGATTTGTCGTTGTTGGGGTTTGGTTTGACCGCCAACGACCTAGTGGTTATCTCACCCACGGACCCCGAAGCGATGGCGCGCTATGTGCGGGAATGTCGCGAAATGGACGTGCCGTTTTTGTTTGACCCAGGCAAGCAAACCCCCCGCCTCACCGCCGAGCAAATCCTCGATGGGCTCGATGGTGCCTACGCCTTGATCGGCAACGATTATGAATTCGCCATGATGGCCCAAGTGACGGGCAAAAGTGAACGTGAGCTGATCGAAAGCGTGCCGTTGACCGTCATCACCCAAGGGGACAAAGGCTCGATTGTGTCGGAGTCCCGCGATGGTATCCGGGTCGATACCAATGTGGATGTCGCGCCGGTCGATGAAGTGCGCGATCCCACCGGGGCTGGCGACGCCTATTTGGCCGGATTTGTCTTTGGGTTGTCACACCAATTGCCCGCCGTCAAATGTGGTCAGATTGCGTCGTTGGCGGGGGCGTTTGCCATCGAACGCCATGGCTGCCAAGAACATGTCTATACGCCCGCCGAGTTTTATGCACGTTACGTGACGGCGTTTGGCGCTGATGTCCAAGTGGCAACGGCGTTTGGGGCTTAATCTACACACGGGTAATATCAGTGATTTGTGGCTGTTTTTTCATCATCAAAAGCAAATTATCGGGTATGATGGTAGAATTGAGTTTGTGTGCGTTAGTATTCTCATCAGAATACTCACCAATTTATTCAACTTGGTACGTGCCGTTTGTGCGTGTCAAATACACCGCATCAATGCATGGGTATCGATTGATAATGTGCAGGAGCCGATGACAATGTCATCGTCGTGGCAGATTTGCAATACTGACATTGCCGTCAGGCATATGGGCCAATGCGCAGGGTATTATACGGTGACATTGCCATTGTGGATTCACTCAAATCGGAATTTGTAAGGAGCAGGGGATTTATGACCAAGCAGTATGACATCAAGGACATCAGTTTGGCCGAACAAGGCCGCAAACGGATGAACTGGGCCGAAAACGAAATGCCCGTGTTGCGCCAGATTCGTGAGCGCTTCAAAAAAGAACAACCCTTTAAAGGCTTGCGCGTGTCAGCCTGTCTGCACGTCACCGCCGAGACAGCCAATTTGATGGCTACCCTCGCTGCGGGTGGTGCCGATGTGGTAATCGCTGCCTCGAACCCCTTGTCAACCCAAGATGACATTGCTGCCACCTTGGTCGCCCACGAAGAAATCCCCGTCTACGCCATCAAGGGCGAAGACAACCAGACCTATTACCGGCACCTCGAAGCCGCTTTGGCCCACAACCCCCACATCACCCAAGACGACGGCGCTGACTTGGTGTCGGGTATTCTCAAAAACCGTCGTGACCTCATCCCCCAAATGATCGGCAGCACCGAAGAAACCACCACGGGTGTGATTCGTTTGCGCGCCATGGCCGCCGATGGGGTATTGCCCTTCCCCGTCATCGCCGTCAACGACAGCGATACCAAGCACTTGTTTGACAACCGCTACGGCACCGGCCAAAGCACCCTCGACGGCATTATCCGCGCCACTAACGTGTTGTTGGCCGGTAAGACCTTCGTCGTGGCTGGTTACGGCTACTGCTCACGTGGTATCGCCGAACGTGCCCGCGGTATGGGCGCCTGGGTCATCGTGACCGAAGTCGACGCCGTCAAGGCCCTCGAAGCCGCCATGGATGGCTTCCGCGTGATGCCGATGGTCGAAGCCGTCGCCCAAGCCGACTTTGTGGTCACCGCCACCGGCAACAAGCACGTGCTTGACGCCGAGCACTTCGCCGCCATGAAGGATGGGTGTATCGTCGCCAACAGCGGTCACTTCAACGTCGAAATCAACCTCGACGCCATCGAAGCCATTACCGTCGAAAAACGTCAACCCCGCCCATTCATAGACCAATACATCTTGGCCGGCGGTCGCCGCATCAATGTGCTCGGCGAAGGTCGCTTGATTAACTTGGCTAGTGCCGAAGGTCACCCCAGTGCCGTGATGGATATGTCGTTTGCCAACCAAGCCTTGGCCACCGAATATCTGATCAAGCACCAAGGTAAGTTGACTGCCGCCGTACACGCCTTGCCAAAAGCAGTTGATGCCGAAATCGCCGCCCTCAAATTGCGCGCCATGGGCATCAACTATGACGTGTTGTCGGGCGCCCAAGTCAAGTACCTCGGCTCGTGGGAAGAAGGCACCTAATTCGGGTTTTCTGTGGTGGGGGCGTTACCGCCCCCATTGCGTGATTATTGTTCCATGATGGCGGATATGCCTGATGGTACTGCGTTTTTATGAGCAAATAAAAACACGGTGCACCGCTAGATATGGCTTAGGTAAGGAATAGGCATGGCAACAAATTTTATGAAGTCGCCCTCATTGCTGTTCACTTCCGAATCGGTGACCGAGGGCCATCCAGACAAGTTGTGTGACCAGGTCTCTGACGCGGTACTTGATGCGTTTTTGCGCATCGACCCCCGCGCCCGGGTGGCCTGTGAAACCGCAACCACCACTGGTCTGGTGGTCGTGATGGGCGAAGTGACCGTCGACGGCTACGTCGATGTCCAAGAGCTCGTCCGTCAAACCGTGCGCGAAATCGGTTATACCGGCGGCAAGTTCTACTTTGACGCCGATAGCTGTGGCGTCGTGGTAGCCTTGCACGGTCAATCACCCGACATCGCCATGGGCGTCGATCAAGCCCTCGAATCTAGAAATGGCGAAATGACCGATGCCGAAGTCGAAGCCGTCGGGGCTGGTGACCAAGGCATGATGATCGGCTTCGCCTGTAACGAAACCCCCGAACTGATGCCCTTGACCATCAGCTTGTCCCACCGCTTGACCCGTGAATTGGCTGTGGCCCGCAAAAGCGGCCTGATGCCCTTCCTCGGACCAGACGGCAAGAGCCAAGTCACCGTCGAATACTCCCACGGCAAGCCGGTGCGGATTCACACGGTGGTGGTCAGCACGCAACACACGGCCGACATCGCACAGGGTGACCTGCGTGAAAGTGTCCAAGAACAAATCCTCGCCAAAGTATTGCCGGCCCACTTGATGGAAAAGCACCCCACCGTGCACATCAACCCCACCGGACAATTCATCGTTGGTGGTCCCCACGGTGATGCCGGTTTGACCGGCCGCAAAATCATCGTCGACACCTACGGTGGCGTGGCCCGCCACGGCGGTGGTGCATTCTCGGGCAAAGATCCGACCAAGGTCGACCGCAGTGCCGCCTACGCCGCTCGCTATGTCGCCAAAAACGTCGTGGCCGCCGGTTTGGCTGACCGCTTCGAATTGCAATTGTCGTATGCCATCGGCGTGGCCCGGCCGGTATCGATTAGCATCGAAAGCTTTGGTACGGCCAAAATCGACGAAGTCAAACTCGCCAAGTTGATTGACGAAATGTTTGACTTGCGCCCAGGTGCCATCATTCGCGACCTCAAGTTGCGCCGCCCGATTTATCGCCAGACCGCCGCCTATGGTCACTTCGGCCGCACCGACATCGATTTGCCGTGGGAAGCCACCGACAAAGCCGATGCCCTGCGCCGTGCTGCTGGCCTGTAAGCATTCTGGTTGTGTTCCTCTGCGCTGGGTAGCTAGCGCAGAGGGTTTTTTGTGCACTCCGAGGATCTACCGCGCATATATGCGTGAAAGGAAGCGCTGATGACGTTACTACTCGATGTCCGTCCCGGCCTGACCGACAAAATCGTCTTGGTGACCGGCGGTCTAGGGGGGATTGGCCGTGCCTGTATTGCCGCCTTGCTGGCTCATGGCGCCCGCGTCGCCTTTACCTACGCCGACCGCCGCGAATCCGCCGAGGCTGCCGAGGCGCTCGTCGCCACCAATCCCAGCCATTTATCGGCGCATGCGTTGGACTTGCGCTCGTTTGCATCAATCCAAGCCTGTATGGCAGACGTGTTGGCGCGCTGGTCACACATCAACATCCTCATCAACAACGCCGCCGTCGGCTCCGCCACCGTTACAAGCTATGCCGACGATACCTACAGCCAAGACTCGGCTATGCTGACCATCAATGCCGACGGCAGTCTCAAAGTCTGCCAACTTTTTTTGGCGGCAGCTCAGGATACGCTCCACACCGTGCCCCGCAAAATCATCAACTTTAGTTCGGTAGGTGGCGGCATCCAAAACTTCCCCGGCTTTCGGCTTTCTGACGGCATGAGCAAGGCCGCCGTGGCCTTTATGACGCGTCAATTGGCCTCAGAATTAACCCATACCCTGGTTGATGTGTTTGCGATTTGCCCAGGCGCTACCAACACGCCCATGTTTCAAGCCAGCACCCTCAATGGCATGAGCGCCGATGAACAACACGAATTCACTGCCGCCTTGCCCAAAGGACGCCTGATTGAGCCCGTTGATATCGCCAATATTGTGCTGTTCCTCGCCTCAGATTATTCGACCCCCATGCATGGCGCCGTCATCGATGCCTCGATGGGGTTGGGGGTGCGTCCCGGTTTGATTACCGAGCGCGGCCACTAATCATGGAGTTCAAAAATCTCACCGGCGTTGACATCACTACCATCCACACCGCCTTTGTCGACGCCTTTGGACAATACGCCGTGCCCATGACGTTGTCGGTGACGGACCTCGCCAGCATGATGCAGCTCCGCAGTTATGCGGCGGAGCATTCGTTGGGCTGTTTTGTGGATGGACAGTTGGTGGGCTTTGTGTTGGTCGGTACGTGCTAGGTGCAGGGCGTCTGGCGGGCCTACGACGTGGCCACCGGCGTGATTAGTGCCTACCAACACCAAAAAATCGCCACCCAATTGCTCACCCAGCTCGTGCCGTGGTTGACGGCTGCCGGCATGGCTACATTTCAACTCGAAGTGCTGGTGCAAAACGAAGCAGCTCAGGCGTTGTATACCAAGCAGGGCTTTCTGGTCACCCGCCGCTTATGCTGTTATCAAAAAACGTGGGGGCACAGCGGTGAATTGGCAGGGCACTCGTCGCCATCGGCACCGCCAGCGGCGCTGACCGATGTCGACGAAGTGCAGTTTGGGGCCTTCGTGCCTAGCTGGCAAAACACCTTGGTCACCTATCAGATTGATCCTGCCCAATATCATCTCGAAACCAGCTATGCGGGCGCAGAATTGCAGGTCTACGGCATCATCCAGCGCCAATCACAGACTATTTTGCAACTAGGGATTGCACCCGCCTCTCGTCAGCCGGCGCTGCTCGATACGCTCCTCGAGCGCCTCGCCCAGGCGGTAACGGCACCGCGATTGCGGATTTTGAACCTCGAAGCCGATTCGTGGCTCGACCAGCAATTCTAGGCCTTGGCGTGGGACAATATGGTCAATCAATCCGAAATGGTCATCACCTGCGCTGGGTGACATCTCGGCTTATTGGGGCGCTTGGTGCCCAAATGCCTGCAGGTCGCTGAATTGGAGCGCACCGTGGATGCTATACAAAAATAGGCGTTGCCCCTGTAGCGTTGGTAAGCGATTAATCAGGCAGCGTTGACCGCCCACACATACGTCGATAATGTCGTCCATGATGACCACTTCCAACGAAAAAGGCTGGCTGAGCTCAATGCCATGCAGATATTCGTTGTAGAGTGTGACCGTGGCGACGCCACTATCACACTCCAACAGATAGGCGGTGACGAAGTCGGCATCACCTTTGAGCCCTAGCCCAAAGCGGGCATGACCGCTAGGTGGCGTAATCGTGCAACGTAGATAACTGTGGCTCGTGACGCCGTCTACTGCCACCACGGCAATTTCACTTTGTCCGTCAAGACGAATCGAGTCAGCGCTGATTGTGACACCTGTCGTCAAGGCCGTGGTGGTGAGGGGGAGCGGGGTGGGGAAGTGGCTGGCGAGTTCTGGTAGGAAGCAGGTGCCTAGACTGCCATCGGGCAGTTGCACCAACTCACGGAACACCGCATTGCCCCCCCATTGCATCCGCCCATTATCGTCCTGATTGGCGCGTGGTCCTGCCCAACCCACCCCGATGCGGCGATTGTCGCCAAAGGGGGCGGTTTTCATTACCGCACAAAACTGACTGTCGAGCACATCTATCCGCGGGCGCAGCCATGGACCGTCTGTGGCGCGAGCGATGCGGTAGTGGGTGCGCAGTCCCATCCCAAACACCAAGTAATACCAGCCATTCCAGCCAAACAGGTCGGCGCATTCGGGGACACTAGCCCCTTTGGTGTGGGTACCGGGGGTGAGCAATGGTCCCACCACCTGCCACTCCCACAAATCGCTGGAGGTTAATTCCAGCAAACAGCCGCCCCGTTCAGCCAAAGGATAATCGAGTTGTTTGCTTGACACCAGCATGTGGAATTGGTGTTGGTCGTCTTGGTAGACAAAGGGGTCGCGGTAGTCGTTGGCACTGTAGTGGGGTGGTGGCGCCGCAAAGGGATTGGGTTCAGTTTTGTGAAATGTGATGCCGTCGCTACTCACGGCGTGACCGAGGTGCTGACTCCAATCGGGTTTGCGCGTGGCATAAAAGGCATGAAATGTGCCGTCATGCACAAACACCGAGCCGGTACAAATCGACCCTTCCCAATCGGCGTCAATGGCAAGTGCCAAGGGATGCTGCTGCCAATGGATGAGGTCACGGCTGGTGACGTGGGCCCATTGATGGCCACCGAGGCCGCCTAGCCCTTGGTGATGCCCTTGATCGCAGAGGTAGTAGAGGTGGAAGAGTCCGTCGTGCCCGAGGGGCATGCAATCTCCGAGAAAAAAGTTGCCGTCGGGTTTGGCGTAATACATGGCTGATGCCTTCTATTGATGTTGCGTGTATATCGATTTACTCGTCATTATATCGGGTGTGACCTGACTTCCTACTTCACTTCATACTTCCAGCTTCAAACTTCCTCCTTCATATACCGCTACGCTAGTAGTTTTTTTTGTTATGATAATACATGGAATGGGTTGTATACGAGGAGCTGACAATGGAACGTGCGAACGCTTTTGATTTTATTGGACCCAAGACGCTGGTCGGTCCCGAGCTCAAGGTTGGTGACAAAGCTCCGGCATTTGTGTTGCTCGGCCAAGACCTCAAAAACCTCGACAGTGCCACCTTTGCCGACAAGCCGATGTTGATTAGCGTGGTGCCGTCGGTTGACACCGGTGTCTGTGACTTGCAGACCAAACGGTTCAACGAAGAAGCCGGCGCCCAAGGCGACAAAATCACCTTTTTGACTGTTAGCGCCGACTTGCCCTTTGCGTTGCGCCGCTATTGTGGGGCCAACGACATCAAAAACATCGTCGTCGCCACCGATCATCGCACTATGGCATTTGGCGCCGCCTATGGCACCTATGTCAAAGAAATTCGTCTCGAAAGCCGGGCTGTGTTTGTGGTTGACGCGGCTGGCGTCATCCAATACGCCGAATACGTGCCAGTGGCCGGTCAACACCCCAACTACGACGCCGCTCTGGCCGTCCTCACCGCATTGGTGTAATTGGTTGTTGGCACCCATAATCTGGGTAACGGGGACAGGTGATACCACCGGTATCATCTGTCCCTTGGTATAATCAAGGCAATTGTTGGCGACGAAAGGAACCCTCATGTCACTCAATCACGTCTGGCCGCTGACCGCCGCACTTGCGCCCAATGGTCATTTGACTATTGCTGGCCATGATGTGGTCGATTTGGCCGATCAATACGACACGCCGTTATATCTGTTTGACGAATTCACCATCCGCGATATGTGCCAAGCCTATATACGGGCCTGTCGCGACTGTGGTGCGGGTGATGCCATCGTCCATTATGCCGGCAAGGCGCTGTTGACTACCGCCATTGCCCAGTTGGTCTATAGCGAAGGCTTGGCGCTCGACGTGGTGTCGGGTGGCGAATTGGCGTTGGCGTTACACGCCGGTGTGCCAGCGGCGCACATCCACTTGCATGGCAACGCCAAAACGCCTCGTGAGCTTGACGAGGCCTTGGCGGCAGGGATTGGCGCGATTGTGGTCGACAATCTCGATGAGCTGGCCTTGGTTATCGCCAAGACCAACGGCCGCACAACGCCCTTCCACATCCAAATCCGGGTCACCCCCGATATCGCTGCCGATACGCATCATCATATTCAGACGGGACATTATGCTTCGAAGTTTGGCTTCCCCCTCGAGACCTTGCCCCAGGTGGGGGCGATGATCCAGGCGGCTAGTGGTGTGCACTTGACGGCGATTCATGCCCACCTCGGCTCACAGATTTTTGATGCCCACACCCATGTGGCGGCGGTTGACGTGTTGCTCGCGCAGGTGGCCATGCTCCAGCGTGACTACGGGATTGCCATCGACGCCCTCAATATCGGCGGGGGGTTGGCGGTAGCCTATGTGGTCGACCAACAACCACCCGACATCACCACCGCAGTGGCGGCGATTTGGCAGCAATTGGTGGCAGGGTGTGCCCGGCACGGCCTAGGGCGCTTGCGCCTCGAACTCGAACCCGGGCGCTCGATTGTGGCGCGGGCTGGCGTGGCCGTGTACCGCGTGATTGGTGGCAAGGAGGTGCGTGATTTGCCACGCTGGGTACATGTGGATGGCGGTATGGCCGACAATATCCGCCCGGCCTTGTATGGTGCCAAATATACCGCCCTGATTGCCAATCGCGCTACCGCAGTGGCCGACGAAGTGGTCAATGTGGCGGGGCGTTATTGCGAATCGGGCGACGTGCTATTGCACGATACCGCCTTGGCTTCCCCACACGTAGGCGATTTGGTGGCCTTGGCGACGGCCGGTGCCTATACCGTGAGCATGGCTAGTAATTACAATCTGGTACCACGCCCCACGGTGTTGCTCCTCAGGGCCGGTGCCGTGCAAGTGATGCGGCGCCGCGAAAGTTATGCCGATATGTGGCGCCTCGATGGCTAATTGGAGTTGGAGTGCCATTCCTGCAACTTTTTTGGACATCCTAACGTAAAACTCGCATACCCCGTGACATCACTGCAAAAACCTTGTATATTGAGAAACAGAAAACTAGCTGTCACGGGGATTTTTGCATCATACATACAATAAGGAATCACCATGAGCAATCAATCTGGGTCGGCGTTTTGGACCTGTCCGCAGTGTGGCGGCATGGGGTCGGTACTCGACAGTCGTTGTCCGCAATGTGGTGCGGTGCGCCCCATCAATGCCACCACCACCACTGTGCCGCCTATCAATACCAATTCCCCGATTACGGCGCCATTGACGCCCTTCGTCGGGCAAGTCTTGCCAATCAATCAACCCCAAGTGCAATCCATCGGCCAACAAACCTGTCCCCGTTGTGGCACCGTAAACAGCGGATCGACGTTTGCGTGTAGCAGTTGTGGTGTCTTTTTGAGTCAACCGATGCCAGCCAGTGCTCGTGCGTCCCGTAGTCGGATCGTGGCGGCCATATTGGGGCTGTTCCTCGGGTTTTTTGGGGCACAGTATTTTTATATGGGGCGGCGTCCCTTGGGGGTATTGAGTCTCGCATTGTGTTGGACCGGCTTCCCAGGGGTGGTAGGTTTGATGGAAGGATTGCGTTTGTTGGTCATCGACGATGCCCAATTTGCGCGTGAATGTGTGGGGTAGGGTAATGATACTCGATATTACGGCGTTGACGGTAGCAGTACAACGGCTTCACGCTGGATATGTGCGTTGTGTGTTGCACCCTGACGATGACCAACTGCGTGACGGAGTCATCCAACGCTTTGAATACACCTACGAACTGAGCCATAAATTGCTCAAACGCTATTTAATGAATGTCGTTGCGAACCCTGACACATTGCATACGATGGCGTTTCAAGACGTGATTCGGCTCGGATATGCGCATGGATTATTGCATGAATCGTGGCCGGAATGGCGTATGTATCGCGAAATGTGTGCAAAAACCAGTTACACGGATGACCTTGCGGTTGCGGTCTCTGTCATGGAAGCGATTCCGCAATTTATCGAAGCGGTGACGTTTTTGCAGGCACAATTGGTGGCTCGTATATAAATGATGCCGTTACTACTACACAATGGCAATTGTTGAATACAATTATCGATGCCCATATCCCCAATGCAGAGGTATGGGCATTTGGCTCACGTATTAACGGGAGCTACCAGCGGGGCTCCGATTTAGATGTGGTTATTATTTCGCCACCAATCCTGTCGTTGGCGCAGATGGCGCACCTTCGCGAGGCGTTGAGCGAATCTGATTTGCCGTGGGCTGTTGATATCGTGGAATGGGGCAGATGTAGTGACGCATTCCGTGCCATCATCCAAGCGCAATACCAGATTATCATGCCTAATCAGACCAAATGAAACACTTCTTCGAGGGTGGTCAGCGAGGTATCGGCTGACCCACTACTGAGTGTTTCGAAAAACGGCGCCATTGATGCTTGCCAGCGCGCATTGACTTCCTCGTTTTGCATGCCGGCCACAGCCGCGGCAAAGTCGGGGGTTTCGACGTACCCTACCAGCAACCCATCAGTATGCAAAAACAGCGAATAATTGTGCCAGCCGTTGCGCGTCAGTGCCGCCCGCATGTCATCCCAGACCTGCTGGTGGCGCAATTTGTATTCGGCGAGCATGTCGGCGCGCACTTTGAGCAAAAAACAAACACGTTGCATGATAATCCCTCGACGATGAAAAAAGCATTATGGCTATGGTAGCACGAAGTAATGCGTGTGTACGAGTGCAATAACGCAACGATTTTAGAAGATTTGGCTGTGGGCTCGCGGTGCATTTGTCGTATGTCAGCCGAGGGAATATCATGTTGAACCGAGAAAAATATGCTATATTTCTGACATACAATAATAAAAATATGCGTGTAGGGGTGAATCGAACGCGATGAACGCAGAAATTCAATCATCAGATGATGCCAAATCAACCGAACAGCACATCATGGCCCGGATGCGTCGAGCAGGGCGCGGCAGTGTCTGGAGTGCGGCCCAGTTGCTGCCGCTCGCCAATCGCAACACCATCGATCAAGCATTGACCCGCCTGCTCCGCAAAGGGGTAATCCGCCGGATTTGCCATGGATTATACCTATACCCCCAATTTCATCCGATGCTTGGTGAAGCACCAGCCACCGTGTCAGCGGTGCTTGCGGCTATCAATGCGACTGAATCCAACCCACTGATGCCCGGCGGTGCCTATGCCTGTTTTTTGTTGGGGATGATTCGTGATATGCCCAGCGAAATCGTGTTGCTCAGCGCCACCACCACCCGTGACATTCAATTAGCCACCGTGCGAATGCGGATTCGCATTGCGGCGCCCCGTTATGTGGCGGGGGCTGGGCGCTTGAGTGGCGTGCTCATCCAGGCCTGGCGCCACCTAGGAATCGACCAGGTCGATGATGCCCATATTGCCTGGCTCCGTCAGCAGATTCCCGCTGTTAGCCGGCACACCTTGCAGGCCGACGAAGCACTCGCGCCAGCTTGGATGCATGCGCGCTTGCGGCTGTTGTATGAAGTATGAAGGTTCGAGGCATGCCTCGAACTACACTAGCGAAATAGTCATACTCAGCGTGTCATGTACCAGTGCCTGCCAGCCGCTAGGGATGACCGTCGTGGCATCGAGCTGCGTAATCACCGCCGGTCCTACAATCAAGTCGTGGGGCACGAGTTGGTCGCGTTGGTAGATAGCCGTCATGACGGCCATCTCGTCGTCATTGGGGTAGGCCAATACGGTTTGGACGGGTGTGCAAGGTCCATCGCGGGTAGGGATCGCCGGTGACGGCAACGCCGTGGCGGTGCTGGCCAGTGTATGTCGAAGCATCGCAATATCGATGGCACGGGCCGGATTGGCGTGACCGTAGCGCCGCTGATGCAACTCATGGAAGCGGTGTTGGCTCTGTTGGAGTAGCGCCGCGTCAATCTGTGGCATGCCGTGGCTGGTACTGAGTAACGGCACATCGAGCTCAAAGGCTTGGCCCCGGTAGCGCATGGCGAGGTGTATCGTATGCCCAAAGGCCTGGGGGTGCTCGCCATCGCTGATAAGGGCGGCGGTTAATTCGGCGCTCGTAGCGCCAATCATGGCATTGAGTTGTGCGACCTGGAGTTGATCAAACCCTACTTGGAGTGTGCGAGTAGTACTGCGGGTCACCGCCGCACTCAGCATCCCTAGTGCCGACAATACCCCTGGGTAGCGCGGCACAATCACGCTGGTCATGCCCAGTTCTTGGGCTAAATGGACGGCATGTAGTGGTCCTGCCCCACCAAATGCGACCAAGGCGAAATCGCGTGGGTTATAGCCGCGCTCGACCGAAATCGTGCGCACCGCCCGCGCCATTGCTGCGTTGACCACCCGAATGGCTCCCAATGCCGCCTGTATGGTGTCGGTGTCGATGGTACGAGCCACGTCGGCCACAGCACTGGTGGCGCGCTGGCTATCGAGGGTCATTGTGCCGCCGAGGAAGGCATCGCTCCGCAAGCGCCCCAGCACCACATTGGCATCGGTGACGGTGGCTTGATCGCCCCTGCCGTAGCAGGCTGGGCCTGGGTCTGCACCGGCACTTTGTGGTCCCACTCGCAACGCACCGCCGGCGTCACGGCGGATGAGTGAGCCACCCCCTGCGCCTACCGTGTGGATGTCGAGGCTCGGCAGGCGTACCGGCAATCCCCCTACCGCCGACCCACTACTACGCGGTAAATCGCCGTCACACAATGCGACATCTGTCGATGTCCCTCCCATGTCAAACGAAATAATTTGTGCGACGTCGATTTGCTGTGCGACGGCAAACGCCCCCACAATCCCTCCTGCTGGCCCCGATAGCGTGGTGCGGGCAGGTAGGGCTTGGGCAGTTGTTACCCCCATGCTGCCCCCGTCTGAGGCCATGATGCGTAAGCGGGTTACCGTGGGTAAATGCGTAGCTAAATAGGTCAGATAGCGTGACATAATCGGTGCTACATAGGCATTGACCACGGTGGTGGCGGTGCGTTCGTATTCACGCGCTTCGTTGACAATCTGATGCGACAGCGAAATCTGCCACTGGGGGTTGTGGGCCTGCAACAGCGCCCCGATCCGGAGCTCGTGGGCTGGATTGGCATAGGCATGGAGCAAACAAACCGCAATCGATTGCACATGGTGGGCTTCGAGGAGCGGAATCAATGCCGTGACATCGCCATCGTTGAGTGGGGTAATGGTTTGTTGGTCAAAGGTGGTGCGCTCGTTGACCTCGCAGCGCAATGCGTCGGGTACGAGTGGGGCCGGGCGGGTTTGGTGCATGTCGTACAGCGACGGGCGATCGCCCCGCCCAATCACCAGCACATCACGGAAGCCGGCGGTGGTAATCAGTGCCGTCACCGCACCGCGCCGCTCGAGCAAGGCGTTGGTGGCGACAGTGGTGCCATGGATGAGGATGGCGGGGGGCGTGTGTAGCGCCACTTCATCCAATAATGCGGCACCCGGGTTGTGGGGCGTACTGAGTCGTTTGGCGATGCGCAATACGCCATCATGAATCATCACGAAATCGGTAAATGTGCCCCCCGTATCAACACCCATGCGTTGCATCGATTTTTCCTTGCATTACCCAACATTGATTTGCTTCATTATAACCAATACCTACACCAAAACCACCACCCCGAGCGTCATTCCATGCAGGGTGCGCGCACCCGGAGCGTGGAATCTCCCAGCGTTTGCCACTACATTGGCAAACCACCACCCCGAGCGTCATTCCATGCAGGGTGCGCGCACCCGGAGCGTGGAA
>JBBAWW010000041.1:22746-26324 GCA_040397035.1 Roseiflexaceae bacterium
TCTCCCAGCGGTTGCCACTACATTGGCATACGATTGCATAATCATGCCCGTGATTGCGGACTGTTGTGTTGCTTAGCCGTGGTATTATGGGAATCTATCTATGCATCCAAAAGGAATATGCCATGCACAATTGGTCGGGTCACCATACCTTTACCGCCGCCCGCATCCACCACCCTACCACTATTGCCGAACTGCAACGGATTGTGGCGGCTGCCACCCACTGCAAAGTCCTCGGTTCGGCCCATTCATTCAACGATATGGCCGATACCACTGCCGATTTAATCGCCCTCGATCAACTCACCAGCGCGCCGGTGCTTGATGATGCGACTGGGACGGTCACCGTGGCCGGTGGAATGCGCTACGGCGAGCTGGCTTATTTTTTAGCAGATACTGGTTGGGCCTTGCACAACATGGCCTCGTTGCCGCATATCTCGATTGCCGGCACCATCGCCACCGCCACCCATGGCTCGGGGGTTCGCCACGGCAATCTTGCCACAGCTGTGGTGGGGTTGGAGTTTGTATTGGCTGACGGCAGTCTGTTGTCGGTGAGTCTTGCCAGTCACGGCGCTGATTTTTTGGGCATGGTAGTGCATTTGGGGGCGCTAGGGGTGGTTACCCGGGTGACATTGCAATTGGTGCCGCGGTTTGATATCCGCCAAGACCTCTACCTCGGGCTGGACTTCGCCACCGCCATGACCAATTTCGATGCCATCATGCGTGCGAGTTATAGCGTCAGTCTGTTTACGGCCTGGCAAGGTGACGTGATTGACCAGATTTGGCGCAAAAGTCTGCCGGCCGAAATCGGCGATGTGCCCGACACTTGGTATGGTGCGACCTGTGCCACCAGTGCCATGCACCCTATTGCGAGTGTCAATGCCGACTCCTGTACGACCCAAATGGGCGTAGTGGGACCATGGCATTTGCGTTTGCCCCACTTCAAACTCGAGTTTACGCCCAGTAATGGCGAAGAACTCCAGACGGAATACTTTGTCGATCGGCGTGATGCGGTGGCGGCGTTACAAGCGCTCAAATCCATTCAGCATTTGATTGCGCCTATTTTGCATATTTCCGAAATTCGCACCATTGCTGCCGATGATTTGTGGTTGAGCATGCATTATCAGCGGGACAGTGTGGCGTTGCATTTTACCTGGAAAAAAATCTGGCCGCAGGTGAAGGAAGTGTTGCCGCACATCGAAGCAGCCCTAGCCCCGTTTGCGCCACGGGCGCATTGGGGCAAGCTGTTTGTACTGCCGGCAACCCAAATTCAGGCGGCCTACCCACGCATGGCTGATTTTGGGCGTCTACGTGGTCAATTTGACCCCAACGAAAAATTTGCAAATAATTTTTTGACGCGGTGTGGTTTTTAAAAACAAGCGTAATTCAAGCAGATGCGTATTATCAGGCATACTCTGCCAGATACACGGTTTCTTTATTCAAAACTCGTATCACTCAATTGCTCGACATCGACCCAGCCCATTTTGATGGCAAGGGTGACTATTTCGCTCCGGCGATGGACATTGCATTTGCTCATGATGTTATCTAAATGATGTTTGACCGTATGTGGGCTCATCGCAAGCATCGTGGCGATGTGTTTGGTGCTAGCGCCTTGAGCTAGGCAGCCAACCACATCGAGCTCGCGTTTGCTGAGAATATTGGGGCGTTGGCGTTTTTGTTGGGCGCGTTTGTTGAGGATGGCAAAGTAGGCTGCGCGGTCATCATCGACAGGGCTCGATTGACGTAATTCATTGACTTGTTGGCGTAAGCGGTGCGCCAAAATCGCCATGTCACGGGCGTTGATGGTGGGAGGAATGATATAACTGACGCCGTAGGCTGTAGCCAAGGCCCGTTGATTGGCGGTCAGATTGCCGATTAATGCAGTGGCGATATTGGGGGCATGTTGGTGCAACATGCTACACAACGTGATGCCGTTGATTCCCGGTAATTGTTGTTCGATCACGACGGCGTGTGGGGTGGTCTGTTGCACAAATTGCAAGGCACTACTCGCATTGGCGGTAGTGCCGATTACATCCCAGCCTTCGACGCGCCGAATCAGCGCATCGATACCTGCGACGACTAATGGTTGACTGTGGACGATGAGTAAATGGAAAACATGCATAAATCCTCCTGCGCGAGAAGTATGGATGGCTCCGAAAGAACATGCGTAGTGTGTTTTTAAAAAAACTAGCCAATGCTCCCTGGTAATAACCCCATCGGTAATGGTTCTGGGCGTTCACAGGCGTATTGTGGTTCGATATGGCGCTGGTGGCTGGCCGCATCGTGGATGGCATGCATCAGCTCGAGCACATGCAACGTCAATTCGCCGGAGGCGCGATGGGGCAGGTTGTTGCGCACGGCATGGGCAATGTCGGCCACGCCTACCCCGCGACTATTGTCGGCATAGCCATGGGTCAAGGGCATTTCGCGCCATTCGCTGTCGCCGACGCGGCGGACTTTGACCGGACCACCAAAGGTGTTGGGGTCGGGGACGAGGATGCTGCCGTGCGAGCCGTAGATTTCGATGTTGGGCATGTGGTGGAAGTGTACATCGAAGCTAGTCACCAAGGTGGCAATCGGTCCACTGGCAAAATCAAGCACACCGACCACGTGGGTGGGTACTTCGACGTTGATGCTCTGGCCGTATTTGGGTTGACTGGTGATGGTACGGGTGGGGCGGGTCATGCGCGTGGTGCCACTGACGCGCTGCACGCCACCAAGCAGGGTAATCAAGGCAGTCAGGTAGTAGGGACCCATGTCAAACATCGGCCCACCGCCGATTTGATAAAAGAAATCAGGATTGGGGTGCCATGACTCGTGACCAGGGCTGAGCATGAATGCACTTGCTGCGACTGGCGTGCCAATCCAGCCGTCATCGATGAGCTTGCGGCAGGTTTGGATGCCGGCCCCGAGGAATGTGTCCGGGGCACCACCGACGCGTACGCCCTTGGCGGCGGCGGCATCGACGAGTGCGCGGCCATCGGCCAAACTAATGGTTAAGGGCTTTTCGTTGTAGACATGCTTGCCCGCAGCGACTGCTTGGAAGGCCACCTCGGCATGGGCTGCCGGGATGGTCAAATTGATGACGATGTCGATGTCTGGCGACGCGAGGAGCTCGGCCACACTCATGGCGGTAATGCCGTATTCGGCAGCCCGGGCTTGGGCGCTGGCAGGATTGAGGTCGGCGCAGGCGACGATGGAATAGTCGTTGAAGCGCGGGGCGTTTTTGAGATAAATACCGCTAATCGTGCCACAGCCGATAATGCCGGCACGCAATGGCGACGTAGTCATTGATTGCTCCATTAGAGTAAGATGAGTGTGACGTATTATAGCGCAATTCATGTTGATTTATCAATATGCAAAAATTACTGGGGCGAAATTTGTTTTTTGGCTCGCACAGGGCACGCCGAGGGGGTATACATTGTTCGTGGGTATGCCGCAAACCTGCGATTATTGGTGGGGGGACACTTCCGACGTCACTTCACGCTTTCTGCTTTCTCATTTCGACTTATTAATGGTTTTTAGCTATCAATACCTACGCCAATCTAGGCGGCTCGTTGATTGTGCGGCGGTGCATTGATAAG
>JBBAWW010000042.1:0-26317 GCA_040397035.1 Roseiflexaceae bacterium
CAACCGGCATGGAATGACGCTAGGGGTGAGGTGTTTTGGCGTAGGTATTGTATATTGTCAATGAATTGTTTATCAATGCCAATATCACGCTCGAATACGCCGATAATTCGGGGTATCTACCATATCCACAATTGTATGGCGAATTTGTCCATGGAGTCAGTGTACTTGATTTAATTTTCAATGTAGGTCCGCAAGCTACGGATTATATGAAGTATGTCAATCCAACACATTCTGCACAATAATTATGGTTTTGGGACATACAAGCGCATTTTTTTAGCAACAATCGGGTCTTTTACTAACTTATAGTGTGTACGTATATATTGATCAATAATTGAATAATGCTTTGCAAATTGCATTGATTTATTATCGTCAAGATAACGATCATCGATCAATATAAACCGAGGATTCATTTGACGAATACCGGCAATTTCTTGCTGTTGAAGTGCTTCTGATAAATCGATTGCAATCACTACATAATTGTAATATATCGGTGATCGTTGTTGCCACACCGCATATATCCCAGGAACATAGGGAGTAGCCATAAATGATTCATTTGACTGATTATATTTTCGTTGCAACGCATTGTACATGGCAAGTCTTTTGGCAGTAGCGTTTGTAACTGTCAACTGGTCACCACCAACAGTGACTTCTTGGCTGTCCACAAAAATCCCCACAGTTGCTTGCGAAAACATGCGCCAATTGACATATCCGCTCCAGATACACAGCGTCATCATCAATATGATCTGCCATCGGCGCGTTAACATGGCACCCCATACTAACATCAATATAAAAAACGGTCCTAAACTCTCCGCTAAATGTTCATTGTCCGCACGTAAATAAATCCGATGCAAATACATCAATCCTAATACACTGGCAATGACAAAACCAACAGAAAGGTTCCGTTGCGTGATTCGTTGCCATACCACATAGCACAGAGTCGCAATATATGATATTGGCGGAATAATAAGCCACCAACCATAAACCCACCCACTTATTGTTTTGCTCAGCCATGGCCACGAATATGGGAGAGGAGAAGGGTAATTTGTAAATATGTCATGAATATATGCACTTCCAAATGACGGCACTATAAGCATCATTAATAACATCGGTGCATAGCCAATAAACACACCACTACCCCATCCAATCGCAATAATACGTCGTTGGTGCCAGCTAATCGGGGATAACCATAAATACACAACTAAACAAATACCAGCCACCCCCATATATAATCCATGATTTCGACCCAATATTGCCGCAAATCCAACCAAAACACCAGCCCACAGTGATGTACGCAACGAGGGCGATTGCATCCAATGAATAAATATCGTAGCCATCAACCATACAATCATCAGATCAAATATTTTGAATCGTGGATAGAACCAAAATAACATAGCTACTATAGCAAGCGGAAATGCAATCGTCCGCCACGCAAATTTTACTTGTATTGCAACAATGCCGACACATGACAATGTAATCCACTCCACAATCGCTGTAGCAATGCGTGTGGCGATAATCCCTTGACTTCCCCAAAACAACATCACAAACGCAGACCAGATATACCGAAAGGGTTCATACGCATAGAAATCACGGATTGGAATTTCACCAGCCAATATCCGTTGCGAACCATACCACAGGTATCCTTCATCCTCCAACATCAAGCCAACGCTCCCTTGGAAGGCAAACCGCACCGTCGTAATAATTGCAGCAACCATACACAATTGCACCCCTTGCCAATACACTGTTGCGGGTTGGTTAGCACTATATCGCCAGATTCCAAGCGCACAAAGTATAATCAACAAATAGGGCAATGCTGCCAGCAACGACAACGGAACAAGTCCAAAAATCACCCCAACACCAACGATAATACCAACAACCCAGCGCCAATCATGGCAATATTCCCATACCAATAACATCATTCCGAACAATAATAACACCGTAGCAACCAATAGCCATATCGGTGGAATAGGAATAGCGCGTGGAGTCAATGTCACACTATCAACAGCCACACACACGGGTCGGGTCCCATCAATTTGGGTCTGCGCACAATGCAATTCCACCATCACCGTATCTACACTACGTTGCTTCAATTGCACCGGCATCGTGTATTCTGCAAATTGATTACTTACGGTCACGACATTAGCTACCACACCATCAACAATGATTTGGACTGCGGTTGTTTGCACACTGCGCATGACAATGCGCATGGCATAATCACCGTCACCAACACCCGTAAATATTATCTGCCCAGGAACATGTGACCAACGATAACTTGTGTAATTTTTTGTTTGCGGTGCATAAAACTCACTCACCCAGGGTGTGTCAAATCCCCCAACATCAACCGTCTTTTGTATCGGTAAGAGCCATATCAGCATGCCAAATACGATGCTGATACCCAACATAATCATGGTATGCACATGGATAATTTTTTTAAATTCCCCAATAATTTGGTTCATACGATGCTCCTAAATGACTTTAATTATCATTCATGCTATTTTTCATGCTTATTATACGATACCTATACCCAGGCATACACGATGACACCCAACATAATCAACCCAAAATATTTCCACTGACTCGGTTTGACTTGCTCTGCAAAAAACCACCAACCCAACATTGGCGCCAAAACATATGACAACGAAGTACCGACATAAACCGTCCCAATACCCAAACTACGCGCGGCAATCATCGTACACGGCACCGCCAAACAAAACAACCCCAACCCCACAATCAACCAAATCAGTCGTTTGGTCATACCATAACGTTTATAAAACAACTGCCCTAACACGGCAAAAATCACACTACCCAATAACAACAACCACGCCATCGATTTGTCCTTTTGGTGAATGAGTAATCAACTCACATTAGTCAACGTCGCGGACCAAGGCAATGACCCCAATCATCACCAATACTACCCCAGCAATATTGCGCCAAGTCACTGGTTCGCCATAGTAAGCCGACAACGCCACAATACACGGGAAGAGCAGGGCAGACGAGGCATAGGCAATCCCCAATGGATAGCGCCGATGAATCACGCCCCAGACGACAAACCGCACCACATTCAACGACAACACAACCGCATAAATAAGTGCCAACACCCATAACGTTGTCCACGCTACTTGGGTCGAATACTTAACAATTCCTGCCACAATCAATTGAATGACAATATTGATACTCGTCAAGCCAATCAACATCCAGCCACCACGCGCTACTGGCGTACTTGGCATATCATTCATGCGGTATATTCCTTAATTCGCATTACCATTATCATCACATATTGAGGCATTCGCCGGCCTGCAGCACCCGGTATGCTTGCCCAAGTTGGCGCGCCGTATCAACAAACACCGCCGGGCTCGCCGTATTGAAGGCAAACATGTCGTAGTGGCATGGTACCACCAATCGCGCCCCAATATCGTGGGCGAGTTGAGCCGCCTCTGCGCCATCAAGGTTCCCCGCCACTCCACGGGCAGGATCATTGCCGTTAATCGGCAATAACGCCACGTCAATCACCCACTGGCGAAGTAACTCGGCCATACCTTCGTAGCGCAAGGTATCACCACTATGATAGATGGTCACACCACCAACCGCTACCACAATGCCGATATAGCGCTCGTGACCAGCATCGTCTTGTTCGCGCTGATTATGCGCCGCTGGCACCGCATGAATCACAAACGGGCCATGTGTGTATGGCGTACCACTGACCAATCCCGTCGGCACCATGCCAAGGCGTTGCTGGGCAAAATCGACATTGGCGGCGCTACAAAGCACCTCGAGTGCAGGATTGGCGTGGCGCATTGGGCCAATCGTCTCGGCATCGAGATGGTCGGTATGATTGTGACTCGATGTCACGAGACCGACCATCGCCAATAACGTCGGATCCACCACCCTGGCCGTCAAGCGTACATGTGGTTTGGCGGTAGCGGCATATTTGTGGGTCAACGAATCGGACAGATAGGGGTCGATGGCGATACAGACGCCGTTATAATGCACCAAAAACCCACTCTGCCCCAACCACCACAACGACACACCCTGCCGGCGCGCCACAGTCGTCGTTACATCTGCCAAAAATCGTTCATCGGACTGCAGTGGCACAATCATCGCTGCACCCGCTGCTCCAGCGCCCCCGTTTGTTTGTGGCGCACAATGACTTTGGTGCTGCCATCGGGCATCAACTCTTCTTTGATGAGATGATAATCGGCATCGTAGTCACGGCGCACCGATACATGGGGCACATCGGTAGCACCACGCCAATCAGCTAGCTGCACCACTTCCCAGCATTTGGTTTGCATTGACGCATAGGCTGCATCCATGATGGCATTGACGACATAGCCATCATAAAACGTCTCCATGGGAGCTTTTTTGGCATCATAGGCGGCAAACATGTCATCAAACATGGTGGGGTAGCCCAGCGATGCTTCTTCGTCACCGACGGGGAACAACCAGCCCTTGTCCCCTTCGGCTTTTTCGGCCACATAGCCGTTTTGACCCGTTGCCGTAAACATTTCGAAGCCGGTGCGTAACCAGTGGTTCAACCAAATCGTCCCTTCGGTACCACTGACTTCGTCGCGCAAATCCATGCCCCCACGGAACGACCAACTACACTCAAACTGCCCCATGGCGCCGTTTTCGTAGCGTACCATCCCTACCGCGTGATCTTCGGCATCGATGGGATGGACTTGGGTATCGCCCCAACACATCACCTCAACAGGGCGGATATGTTTGCCGATAAAATTACGGGCGATTTCGATACAATGGCTGCCCATGTCGATGATAGCCCCCCCGCCCGACAATTGTTTGTCAAAAAACCAGTCGCTGTGTGGTCCCGGGTGCGTTTCACGCGAGCGCGCCCACAGCACGGTACCCAGCGCACCGGCGGCGACCGACTGGAGCGCTTTGAGGGTTTTGGGGGTGTAAACCAGATCTTCGAGGTAGCCCGCAAACACCCCGGCTTTTTCGACCGCTTGGAGCATGCGATAGGCCTCGGCGGCCGTCCGCCCCAACGGCTTGGTACACAGCACACCTTTGCCGGCCTTGGCTGCCGCAAGCACCGCTTCTTCGTGCAGGTAGTTAGGCAAGCCCACCACCACCAATTGAGTACGGGGGTCGGCGATGGCGACCGTCATATCGGTGGTGGCTAGGGTGGCGCCATATTCTTGGGCAAAGCGATCGGCGCTGGCTTGGGTACGCGAATAGACGGTAGTCACCTTGTCGGCACTCCGCCCCCGTTGGATGGTTTGGGTATAAAAGCGCCCAATCAGCCCTGTCCCGAGCATCGTAATATTCATGGTGTCCTCACGCAACAACACAAAACGAGGGGGTGGTTAGTGTGACCACCCCCTCGCTCCATTTAGCCGATCCCTAATTCTTGGCGGACGATATTGACCCCTGCCACCATGTTGGTTAATTTGCGTTTGGCGGCCCAGCGAGCGGTCTGACTCAAGCCACAATCTGGGGCAAACACCAAGCGGTCGGCCGGAGCATAGCGCAAGCAAGCCCGGACGCGGTGGGCGATGTCGGCGGGAGTTTCGATGTAATAGCTTTTGACATCGACAATCCCCACCGCCACATCGAAGTGTTGGGCCACTTGTTCGATGGCTTCGAGTTCGGCAAATTCGCGACTCGCCATTTCGAGATGCATTTCGTCGACGGTCATGCCATAAAACGCCGGGAACATAGGTGCGTATTGGCGTGGGCCTACCGCCCGTCCTTTGAAGTTGCCAAAGCACAAATGGGTCGACAAGCGGGTTTTACCCACCACCGGCGCCACCGTGCGGTTAAATAAATCAACCATGCGGGCGGTATCTTCTTTGAAGGCGTAACAGCTCATCGACGGTTCATCGACGGTCAGTTCGCGACATCCTGCCGCCACCAAGGCCACTAATTCGGCTTGGACGATAGGCAACAAGGCTTCGGCAATCGCATAACGATCGGGGTAATTGGCGTTGGGTGACAAGCGTCCACTCAACGTATATGGTCCGGGCACGCTGGCTTTGAGGGTGGGCCCGGCTGGCGCCAACTCCACCAACCGCTTGTATTCTTCGACCACCCCGAGGCCACGAGGTGCCACAATCGGACCCACGATGGCATGCTTGCCCCGTTGGTCGTGGGCGGGGGGACCGTAGCGGCGCGCCCCGGCGTCTTCACGGGTGATGCCGTTGATATAACCATAAAACGACAAATTAAAATCGAGGCGGGTCTGTTCGCCATCACTAATCACATCGAGGCCGGCATTGGTCTGATCGTATACAGCAGTAACTACGGCATCGCGTTGCATTTCGGCGATGTCGTCGCGCCCAAAGTCTTCCAAATGCGCGGCGGCGTATTCCAGCCAGGCCGGGAAGGGATAGCTTCCGATGACACTGGTACGCAGTGGTTGTTGCTTCAAAGTTACTCTCCTGTGCGGGGCTGTGCGCCATAGAGGGGCGCAATCCGCGCGCGAAACTCATCATAGCTGCGGTCAAATAATTCGACCGAGGCTTTGCTGCCAATCAACGTACTACTCGTCAGCACCAACGGTGGCTGGCCACGGGCGGTTAGTTCTTCGGCCACCAAACATTTGAGCATATTGACCACCGTCACATAGCCCACCGACGACCCGGGACCGACCGGCTCGGCCAAGCCATCCACCGTCACCATGGCATCGCCCAGTGGCGAACAATTGTCGATGGTGACATCGGCGATATCGGTCAAACGCTTACCCGAGCTATGTTTGATGGGCGAACCTAGGCAATGCGCCAGCGACACGACGGCAATCACCTTCATGCCGCGGGCTTTGGCACCCAGCGCCACATCGATGACCACGCCGTTGACGCCACTATTGGAAAAAACCAGCATGCAATCATGCGCCCCAAAGACAAAATTGCGCAAAATCACCTCGCCAAATCCCTCTAGTTTTTCGAGGAACATGGCTTGGCGTTGGCCGTTATTGCCTACCACTTGGGTATGATTGGTCAGCGAAAGTTCAATGATGGGGTGGAAGCCGGAGAAGCTACCGTGGCGCGGGTAGATTTCTTCGACGGGAATCCGCGAATGCCCCGTCCCAAATAGATGCGCCAACCCACCCACGGCAATTGCATCGGCACAGATATGGGCTGCGGCGCGGATGGCCGGTAGCTGGGTCGCCTTAATGTCGTGCAAAATCTGGAACGCTGCGTCCAAATAGCGCTCTGCCGGATCGAGATGCGTCATACATTCCCCCTGTGTCTATCGATTTCACTGCGGCGCCATAAACGCTGAATATCGTTTATGGCGCCTCGTTCCGTTTTTTATTGCACTAATTTCTGGGTTTGTTTGGTTTGAGCACTCAAGGCTGCCGTTTCGACAATCTGTTGACCAATCCGACAAATCTCTACCGACAACGGTCCATGGATGGGAGAACCGGTGGATAACGTGTGGATAAAGTTTTGAATGGGGTCTTGCATCGGTGAAGCAAACGTATCAACCGGCATTACAAAGCCTTCTGGTTTGGCACGCGTCTGCACGCGAATAGTTTGTTCATAGTCGTACGAAGCAATCGTGCCATCGGTGCCGACAATCACAAAGCCACATTTTGGTTGCGGTTGGTGCGTCCACGGGTCGGTAAATGCGCCCCAGCGAGTTTCGAATTTCGACAACCCTTTGGCATAACGCGCAATGGTGATGCTGTGTTCATCGACTTCGAGACCCAATGGTTCGTCAACCACAGCGGTTACTTCCAGTGGTTTATCGCCACCGTGGTACCACGTCCCCAAGGTCACCCCATAGCCGAGGTAGTCGAGCATCGAGCCGCCGCCGGCTTCTTTTTTGTACCACCACGCTTCATTTTTTTTGCGGGCGACTTCCTCGGGCGATACTTCCAGTTTATCGGCCACATGGTGCAACGGACCACGATTACCGTCGTAGTAATGCACTTCCATGACCTTGCCAATCACCCCTTCGTCGATTACCCGTTTGGCGGTGAGGTGGGGGGGGTACCACGCCAACGGCCAATTGACAATCATCTGTTTGCCTGATTTGGTCATGGCCGCAATCATGCGGTCAGCTTGGGCCAAGGTGGCGGCGAATGGTTTTTCCACTAAAATATTTACCCCGTACGGCGCCAACATTTCCACATAATCGGCATGAAAGGCCGTACCGGCACACAACAACACCACATCGGGTTGAGTGGCTTTCATACAGGCATCGACATCGGTAAACACCTTGTCGGCCGGGATATTGAAGTTGGCGATGGCGGCTTGCATGCGAGCCGGATCGGCATCACAGATACCGGCGATTTCGGCATTGGGATGATCAGACACCTTGCGGAGCAGGTCGCCCATATGCATATGGTCAAAGTTCACACCTACAAACTTCCATGTCTTCATTGTCATGCTCCTTTGCGTATCTTTATCCAAAAAACACTCTTATGCAGGCAAGCGCCGCACATCCCCTGGCCGATATGCCAAGCCGTCACGGCTACTGGCAATCGCTGCGAAACACAAGGCCAAGCTCTGCAGATTGTTGGCGCCGCTATTGGATGGCTGACGGTTTTCCTCGATGGCACACAACAATTCAGCCATCGTGCCGTGGAAGCCATCGGGAAACCAGGCACCCGTCAGTGTGGGCGTCATCTCACCCGCAGCCCCATACACCGTCACCTGTTGGGACTGCAAACCACTGCCGCTACTCAACACCGCCCCCGCATCACCCACAATGTGGGTGCGGTCGTGGCTACCCATGCGCGTATCGGCATTGAAGCTCATGGTAACTTGGGCGTGGGCGTATTCCACCGCCACATGTGCCAAGAGCGGCGGGCGGGCTTTTTGGCTGGGACTATGGCGCACCTGAGCCGAGACCCACTCGGCGGCTTGGTTGGGCAAGTAGCAGGTCAGCATGTCGAACCAATGGATGGCGAAATCGTACAGAATCAAATCGTCGATGCCATCAAACACCGTCCCGACCACCCAGTTGTGATCCCAGTGCACCGACATATCGACGCTACTAATTGCGCCCAGCTGCCCCGCCGCCACCAGCCCGCGCATATAGGCCACATGCGGCGCCCAACGACCGTTTTGATTGACGGCTAGTTTGACGCCGTTGCGCTCGGCCAATGCCACCAAGCGCTCCCCTTCATCCAAATCGAGCACGAACGGTTTTTGGCTGAGCACATGCTTGCGCGCGCCTAACGCAGCATGTAGCAACGGTACACGGTCCGCCGGATGGGTGGCGATGTCGACTACTTCGATATCGTCACGGCGCAACACGGTCTGGACGTCGGTGTAGACGTGGGCTGCGGGAAAAAATTCCTGCCGGCGGGCTTCGGCCCGGGCCGCATCCACATCACACAGCGCCACGACGTTGTAGCCGGCGTTTTTGTAGGCGGTCAGATGATGCTGGGTAATCCCCCCACAGCCAATCAAGGCAATTGCCGGATTATAGGCACGTGGATTACGCGGTTGGTAGTCAATCATGCTTGCTCCTTTATCAGTGCCCCAAACTGCTGTTGGCCACTACGATGCGCCGCCCAACAAGCCGCCCCCAGCACCCCTGCATCGCCACCCAAAGCGGCCGGCACGATGGCGATTTGATCAACTGGCGTCGCTTTACAGCGGGTAGCGACCTCGCGGCGCACCGCGGCAAACAACGGTTCACCCAGATTAGCCACGCTGCCCCCGATAATCACCGCATTGGGGCTCAACAGCGACACCACATTGGCGACCCCAGTGCCCAGATAACGGTAGGCCGTCTGCAAGAGCGCCGCCACTGCCGTATCACCGGCGTCAGCTGCCTGGCGCAACAGCGCCGGGGTTAATTCGTGCCCGGCTGCCAGCAGCGCCGCCAAGTGCGGCGCCTGCTGCTGCGCCAACAGCTGCTGGGCTTGCGCCACCATCGCCGGGCCACTAGCAAAGGCCTCGAGGCAGCCATAATTGCCACAACCACATTGCGGGCCGTCTAGTGCCAAGGTCTGATGGCCAAATTCCCCGGCGGTACCGTCGATGCCCAGATAGAGTTGCTGGTGGATGACCACGCCGCCACCAATCCCCGTGCCGACGGTGAATCCCACTACATTGGCGTAACCCCGTCCTGCACCATATACCGCCTCGCCCAGCACAAAGGCCCGGGCGTCGTTGATCAACCAGGTCGGCACGCCGAGGGCGGCCGTCAACGTCGGACCCACCGCCACATCCCGCCAGGTACCGACAAGGTTGGGCAAAAACACGGTATGGCCGCTGGCATCATCAAAGACTCCTGGCACGCCAATGCCGATGCCACTGACCTCCGTCAGCGCCACCTGGGCATCGGCACACAACTGGGTAATATGGGTCACCATGCGCGCCAATACTTCGGCGGCACCTGCCTGGGAATTGGTGGGGGCGACATGGCGCGCCCGCACCGTCCCACTGGCGCTATCAACCAAGGCATAGGCGATTTTGGTGCCGCCAAGGTCAATCCCGACAATCATTGGTTTTCTACCGTTATCCATACATTCATCGCCCCAGCTTCACGGTTGGCCCACAGGTGATACGGAATCAACGTCAAATTCGCTGGGCTGCCGGCATCACGTCGCCACGGCGCATACAACGCACCCTCCGGCGTTGCCACCGAAGTACCACTAGCACGGAGTGCTTTGTGATGACCGAGGGCACTCGGACCATCGACCACCTGCCACTTGGTGCGGGCATCGATGTGCAGACTCGCTAGCGGCTGATCATGATCGGCTTGTTCCACACAATACAAAATCGGTCCGCGGGCCACCGCCACTCGCCCGGCGTTGTTTTGCACGGCGGGATGTGCACTCATCAAGCGCGGATTCATCGGCAAATCCAATACCACTTCGTCCCCAATCTGCCACGCCCGCCGGATGGTCACATAGCTATCGGGCTGGACGATGCGTCGCTCGCCGTTAATAAGCACCGTCGCACCACTCGCCCAACTAGGCACGCGCAATTTCAAGCCCCATTGCCCGCCCCGGGTTACGCTGACGGTAATCCGCCCATCCCATGGGTAGTCGGTAGTAACTTGGACTGCCGCATCCAAACCACTGCCGTGGGTATCAATGGAGCCTTGGATGTAGGTGTGGATCCAGAGTGTGTCGCTGTCGACACTGGCCACATAGCTGCCTAGTTGCGCCAATAAGCGTGCCACATTGGGGGGGCAGCAGGCACAGCCAAACCAGGCCGAACGGCGGTGGCTACCGTTGTTGCTCAACGGATTTTGATAGAAATATTCGCTACCACTCAGCGACAAACCAGGCATGACGGCGTTGTACAACGTCCATTCCAACAAATCAGCATAGCGTGCCTCGCCGGTACCTTGGAGCAAACGCCAATTCCACATCACTGACGCGATGGCGGCACAGGTTTCGGTGTAGGCGGTGTCATTGGGCAATTCGTAGTCATCGCCGATGGATTCGCCATGCCAGCGCGAGCCAATCCCACCACTGACATACATGCGCTTTTGGGTCAAGTTGTGCCACTGGGTATCGATGGCGCGTTTGAGGGTGGCGTCGCCGGTTTCGAGCCAGACATCGGTGGCTCCCGCCGCCAAATAAAGCATACGCACGGCATGCCCAATCACCACGTCGAGGTCGCGGTAAGGTACGTGGTCTTGGTAATAATCATAGCCAAACACCTTATTGCGGATTTGGTTGGCGCCCCGCACCGATACCATGAAGTCCGCCAACGCCAAATAGCGTTGATTGTTGGTGGCGCGATAGAGCTCTACCAACGCCAGTTCGATTTCGGGGTGGCCGTCGGTGATAGGGCGTTTGCCTTGATCTGCCGGCCCAAAGGTGGCATCGATATGGTCGGCCATGCCACAGGCCGCATCCAGCGCCACCCGGTCACCGTTGGCGCGGTAGATGGCGACGGCGGCCTGCATCAAATGCCCAGCACAATACATTTCGTGCAGGTCAAAGTTGGTCCAGCGCTCGTCACTACGCGCTTTGCTAAAGTATGAATTGAGGTAGCCGTCACTGCGTTGCGCCGAGACAATGTCAGCAATCACCGAGCGGGCAATGATTTGCAACGCCGGCGAATCGCTGATGACGTCGTTCGAGCCGACTGCTTCGAGCCATTTGTAGACGTCTGAATCATTAAAAAACAAGCCCACGAATTCGCCTTCTTCGCGACCAGCCGCCCGCCGGAAATTGGCAATCCGCTCGGTTTCTTCACAGTGGGTATATTGCGACGGCAAGGTCACATGGGCATTGGTATGGATGCGTGGCGCCCAAAAGGCATCACGCAACTGCACGCCTTGTAACGGCAACGGCCGTAATATGGCGTGTGGGCTTTTGGTCGTATCAACAACGTACGTGGTGCGCTTCATTGCGGTGCTCCGGAATATGGTTGGATGCTAGTATTCTAGCATAGACCATCAGCGCTTCATACACCCCAGCTCAATTCCGGTGTAACCTGTTTTTTTATTTGCGTATTTTGGCAAAAACCTCGCGGGCGCTGGCGGGCAGTGCGACACCGTCAGATTGGACGCACCGCCTACCCATGCCACCCACCCGCAATGCTCCATTTGGCATTACGGATGATGTGGGGCGTATACAGTGACGGCGATTACGCCATTCCCATCGGTTATTTGGCAGTCAAGCAGGCAGTGATTTCTTCGGCCACGGCAGGACCACTAATCCAGGCAAAGCGGTACGGTGCATCCCATTGTGGCCCATAGCCGAGGTATTTGGTTACCCCAAAACGGGCCGCCGCCCGCACCCACTCGATCAGCTCACCTGGGTCGTGTTGGTCGTTACACTGAATCACCAACCGCACCCCCACCGTGGTCACCCTGCACCCCAAGGCAATACAGCCAATCCGCCCGACACTCAACCGCAACGCTTCTTTGGCGACCACTATCCATTCGCTCTCATCGCCACTTAGGGATGTATCATCCCATGCCACTACCAATACACGGCGCTCCATCAGGTATTCCTTTCGCGTACAACGCATGTTGCGAGGAATACCGTTTGGGCGGGCCAAAAAGATACGCGTGGAGTGACAATGTCACTCCACGCATGCCAATTCACCACTGCCCGTGGCGTTTTTTTATTGAAAACCGCCTGATGCATCAGCCAAACCCCGTTCGCGGGCGATTTTTGCTTCGTAGCCACTGGCCAGATAGGCGGCAATGGGGTCGGTAGGTACACCCATCTCCAGCCGCACTTGCGCCAACAACGGGCGTACGTCGGTGCGGAAGGCGTCGCTCAGCAAACGATGCGCCGTCAGCACGTCGCCGTTTTGTTGGATGCCAGCCAAGGTATGGCGCGGCACAATCAAGGATTTGGCATAGGCTTCTTGGCAGTTAATCACCGAGTAGATGATGGCTTGCAGTTTGCCTTCGATGTTGTGGCATTGGTCGAGCATATAGGCCACGTCACGGGCACAGCTCCGCGACGGCTCGTCGTGACCCAACTCGGCGCCGGCCAATTCGTTGTATATCAAAAAGAGTTCGTAGGGGTTGGTGCTGCCCACAATCAAATCGTCATCGGCGTATTTGCGATTGTTGAAGTGGAAGCCGCCGAGACGACCTTCGTCCAACAAAAAGGTCACAATTTGCTCGATGTTGACTCCTTGGGCATGATGGCCGAGGTCGACCAAGACCTGCGCCTGTGGTCCCAGTTTGAGCGCCCAGGCATAAGCAGTGCCCCAGTCGGGGATGTCGGTGCTATAGAAGGCCGGCTCAAAAAACTTGTACTCGATCAACATGCGTCCATTGGCCGGCAATTGCTTGTAGACCTGCGTCAAGCCTTCTTCGAAGCGCCGTTTGCGACCACGCAGGCTGTCTTGGCCGGCATAATTGGTGCCATCAGCAAACCACAGACTCAAGGCGGTACTTTTGACTTTGGTCATAATATCGCAACACTCGAGCATATGGTCGAGGGCACTTTCTTGGATGCTTTTGTCGGGGTTACCCAGTGAGCCCAAGCGATATTGGTCGTCTTGGAAGACGTTGGGGTTGACCGCCCCAATCGCAATCCCGTGCTGTTCGGCGTATTGGCACATGCCGGCATAATCGCCGTCTTCGGGTTTGTCCCACGGGATGTGGACGGCCACCGACGGAGCGATGCCCGTCATACGATGCACCATGGCGGCGTCGTCCAGTTTTTCGCGGGTGGTACGAGCCGCCCCTGGCCAGGCAAAGGCCTTGAAGCGCGTACCGCTATTGGCGTAGCCCCAGCTAGGGGTTTCGATTTTTTGGGCTTTGAGGGCGGCTTTAATGGCGGCCACATCAAGTCCTTGGGCGTTCAGTGATTCGGCTAGCGCCGCATATCCAGGTACATCTGCCATGAGGGGACTCCTTTGTCTGGTGGGAGATATCACGTCATCGTCAATTCACAAGGCTATTCTACAAGAATATCGCCAGCAATCAACATACGATGCATCACCAAATATATTACGAAATAGATATAAAAAATCCCGACGCCAATCGCGACCACATGTTGCGGGTATTGTTTGATGGCTAACCACGGAGATTCCACGCTACGGTTGCCGTGGCAACCGGCATGGAATGACGCCAGGGGGGAGTACGCACCCGACAATCACCCCGTGCACGACATACCCTTGCGTCACAATATCGTAAGGGCGATTACGCTACAGCGCCGATGTGATGATTGTGGCGTCGAACGTATATCAGGGCGCCTTAGACAACCGCCCGTGGCCTCCGCGTCTCCATACCTCCGCGTGAGACTCTGGGCATCTCGCATAGATAGGCATATATCGGCGTACGTCAATGCGTAAGGGCGATTACGCTACAGCGCCGATGTGCTGATTGTGGCGTCGAACGTATATCAGGGCGCCTTAGACAACCGCCCATGGCCTCCGCGTCTCCATACCTCCGCGTGAGACTCTGGGCATCTCGCATAGATAGGCATATATCGGCGTACGTCAATGCGTAAGAGCGATTACGCTACGGCCCACATTCGCTGATTGTGGCTTCGGACGTATATCAGACAATCGCCCATGATTTCTGTGCCCTCCGTGCCCTCTGTGCGAGCCACACACGCATGCTGCCTCTCTACGTACGCCGTTGCGCACTATACTCGCTGGCAGAGACCACACTGCCCCGCAACGCCGCCAAGTCAACTAGGCGCATCGTTTCATCTGACAACACATAGCAGTGGTTGGTATAGCGGGCCGGTGGGGCAGCTCGGCGTTGCAAGATGGCACAGGCCAGTTCCACCACCCGTTCGCCATAACGCTCAGGGAAGCTAGCCACCGCACCAATCATGCGACTACTCGGCCGGCGTAATTCCCGCAACGCGTCGACATCTGCGCCCAGCCCGGCCGTGACACAGCGGGTCAAGGTACCGTCTTCGGCAAAGGCCGACAAGGCTCCCAACACCGCTTCGTCGTTAATCCCCACAATGACGACCCGATCACTGCGACGGATTTTTTTGAGGGCTTGGCGGGTGGCAGCACACGAATCGACGCTGGTATTGCGGCTATCGAGGTGGATAACCCGATTATCGGGTAGGCTAATCTGCTCACGCAAGCCATCGATCTGGCCTTGCATACGGGCAGCCGGCACCGGACCAGAGATGGGCAAGCCCAACGAAAAGACCACATCCACTACCCCGTGCCATTGCCGACGGACGTACTGCCCTAACAAGCGCCCCGTCATCAAGCCAGCGCGGTAATTGTCGAACCCAAAAAACGTCGCTCCGGGGATCGGAATGTCGATGGCAATCACCGGCACATTGACTTGACGCAAGGCCTCGACAATCATGTTGTTGGCACGGGCATCGGTATTAAAGACCACTGCCAAATCGACTTGGGCCTTGATGAATGATTCCACATTGGTCAAGGCCACATCACCGTCACTGCGATTGTCTGCCAGCAACAAATCAACCCCCGCCTGTGCGGTGGCGGTAACCATGCCATTGCGCACGGCAGCCGCAAAGGGCAAGCGCTCGTCTTGATTGGCAAAGCCAATCCGCCAGCGTCGCACCGGCATGTTTTCGACATGGCGACGACTCGCCGTGCCACATATCGTCATGGGAATACCGGTGCCGGCCAAGCGGGTAATGGTGGCGCTATCAATGGCGTCATCGGTGATAATCCGAGTGATGCGCTCGAAGTCTCCTTGCTGACCGCGTTTGACCCAGGCCGCCAAATCAGCACTTTCGACCATCAGCACCACCTGGTCACAGACATCCATCATGCGCCGACGCAAGGTGTCACGGCGTACCACCACATCACGCCCGAGTTCGTCTTGGCTGAGCCCCGACAAAAAAAGACACCGCGCACGGACCCCTGCAGGCAAAAACTGATTGGCGTCGGGCCAACCAATACTGCGGCCATCGGCAATCACGCCACCAAGCAAGGCAGTGGTATGCGTTGATTTGCCTAGGTGTACCGCAATATCAATACTATCGCTATAGACCATCAAACCACGGCGCTCTTGCAAGCGCAATGCCAACGACAGCCCAGCATCGCCACCTTCGATCATGATGGCGTCATAATCATCGATTAACACCAATGCCCCATTGGCCACCCGCTCTGCCCGCCCTGGAATACCGTTATTGCGCCTAGGTCGGCGTTGGTCACTACAAAAAGCTCCACCGTGGGTGCGGGTGAGTAATTCTTGCGATTCGAGCACATCGAGATCACTGCGGATTGTTACTTCAGACACCTGAAACTGTTGGGCTAATTCAACCACACTCACAAAGCCATCTTGCTTTGCAAGTGTCACAATCCGCTCACGACGCTCTTTGGTGCGGGCACTCATTGTCACTCCATTGTGCAATTACAAAATATTACGGTTATCGTATGTTTTATGTTGAAAAATGTCAAATCTTATGTTTTCATAATATTTATTCACCACTGATATCGTATGACCCATGAGCAACTGTAGAATCTCCTATGGCAAACCGAGGAGATTCCACGCTACGGGTGAGTGCACCCGGCATGGAATGACGGGGGGAATACGCACATACCCAAAACTCGGGCTACAATAGACCATATCCGATACGGAGGAATATCAACGTCATGACCAAACAATCAGGTGAAGAGCGGCGCAGTGCGATACTCTATGCACTTGAACAACACAACGAACTGCCCATCGAAGCCTTTGTGCAACAATTCACCGTCTCGGCAGCAACTATCCGCAACGACCTAAAGCTGCTTGCGCAACATCGCTTGATTAGCCGCACACATGGCGGAGCGCGGGCCATCCGCAACCGCGAATTTGAATTATCGCTGGTTGCGCGTACCCAACAACAACCCGATACCAAAATCACGATTGCCCGTTATGCAGCCCGGCTCATCAATGACGGCGATACGATTTTCATTGATTCAAGTAGTACGTCCTTTGCCTTAGTACCGTTTTTGGGGCGGCGCCGCAATCTCACTGTCGTCACCAACAGCCTATCGGTAAGCCAAGCATTAATCGAATATCCCACCATCAATGTTGTTATTTGCGGTGGGCGGATACGCCATATTTCCCAATCAGTCGTCGATCTGCACACCATCGGATTGATTCAACAATTACGGATTACCACAGGTTTTTTTGGGGCGCACGGGATTAGTATACGCACCGGTCTAACCGACATTAGTCGCGAAGAAGCCGACGCCAAACAAATCATCCATCAACAATGTCGGCGCACCGTCGCATTGCTCGATGCCAGCAAAATGAACCGCATCGGCCAATATCCTTTTATCGCCACTAATCAAATTCACACCCTGATTAGTGATTTTGCAGCCGACAATACCGTCATTGCAACCCTCCGCAACCATGGTGTCCATTGTTTTTTGGCAAATTAATCATTATCTGACATATTCACACCAAATCAGTCAACAGTTTCGCATAGCGTAATCATAATAATCACGCTATTCACTATCAGTGTATTCTTGCGATGTTACACGTATTTTTGGCATAAACACCGCACTATTTGACGGTAAAGAATGAACATACTATAGTAGTAGTCACAGAGAAATACCAATTTAAATTGGACAACAATCATTCATTCGTTATGAGATTGTATTACACTCCTAGATACTTTAAATGCCAACACGACGATCAACAACCACTCCAACGATCCGCGATGTCGCCCAGCGCGCCGATGTATCACCAATGACGGTGTCACGAGTAATCAATGGTTCGGTGTCGGTACACGCTGACACTCGTGCCCGTATTTTGGTGGCGATTCGCGAGTTAGGCTATACCCCGCCCGAGCAGCCTCGTGAAGGTTCACGCCGCAACGTGCATACAATCGGGCTGATTTTACCCGACATCGGCAACCCGTTTTTCACCAAAATCGGGCTAGGGGTCGAACAAGCTGCCAATCATCACGATTATCGGGTCATCATCTGCAATAGTCGCAATGATATCGCCCTCGAAAAACGCTATTTAGCTGATTTGATTGCCCGCCGGGTTGATGGCATCATCATTGCCCCGAGCAACGATGCCTCGTGTAGCGCATTGCAATCGCTTTCCAAAGAAAGCTGTCCGATTGTCTTGATTGACCGCGAAATCCCCAATTTGGCGTTGGATGTCGTACAAAGTGATAATCAACACGCTGCGCTCCGCATTACCCAACATTTGATTGCCCTCGGGCATCGCCGGATTGCCTTTATTAGTGGTGACAACCGTATTTCCACCTCACGAGACCGCTTATACGGCTACCGCTTGGCTCTTGATACGGCGGGGATTCCCTTTGATTCGTCATTGGTGTGCGAAGAAAACCCCTCCCTTGCATTGCCAGGCTATATATCAACCCAAAAATTATGTCAACGAAGCGACCGCCCCGACGCCATCATGGCCATTAACGCCATGACGGCGATGGGGGTGGTGCAAGTCTGCAACGAACGCCAATTACGCATCCCCCACGATATTGCCTTGGTGTCATTTGACGATTTAGAATACGCCAGCGTGTTGTTTCCGTTTTTTACGGTAATGGAGCAACCAACCACCTCGATGGGTGAGACCGCCGTCAATCGGCTCATTTTACGCATTCAAAAGCCAGACCAAGACATCGCCAACATCAAACTTTCGAGTACCTTCATCGAGCGTCGTTCGTGTGGATCCCACAAAAACGCAGAATTCTTCCAGCATCATTTTGCCTTCCGCTAACCAAACACCCCCCAACACCACCACTACCGCCGGCAGACTGTCACCACCGCTACAAAACTATGCCATAATCGGGGCACAATCTTTATTTGCACCACAGAGGTATTCGATGCGACAGCTCGTATTACATCACATTGGCGATATGCGTCTCGGCGAAGCCGAGCGCCCCGCCCCACCATCCGTAGGGGAAGTCCAGGTACGGGTCCGCCGGGTCGGCATTTGTGGCACTGATTTGCATGCCTTTGCCGGCAAGCAACCGTTTTTTAGTTATCCACGCATCCTTGGCCATGAATTGGCGGTCGAAGTGGTGGCCTGTGGGGCTGAGGTACAAAATATGGCTGTTGGCGATACCGTTGCGGTACGCCCCTATCTCGAATGTGGCCACTGTCGGGCCTGTCAACGCGGGTTGACCAATTGTTGTGAATCATTGCGGGTGCTCGGGGTGCATACCGACGGCGGTATGCGCGAATATATCAACCTGCCCGCCGATCATTTGCACCACGCCCATGGCGTGGGGGTTGATGGCTTGGCATTGGTTGAAATGCTGTCGATTGGCTTCCACGCGGTACGCCGCGCCGCCCCCCAAGCCGACGATCGCATCGTGGTGGTGGGGCTTGGCCCGATTGGATTAGGGGTTGCTTTGGCAGCCCGCGCCCGCGGACTCCAGGTCAGTGCGATTGACCCAAGTCCCATCCGGCGTGATTTTGCCATGACACACAAGTTGGTGCAGAATGCCGTAGATCCTACAACAGATGCCGTCGCCGCCGCCAAAACAGTGTCTGACGGACATGCGCCGGATATCGTAATCGATGCAACTGGTCATCCTGCGGCCATGGAAGCCTCGTTTGGTATCCCTGGGCATGGTGGCAAACTGGTGTTGCTGGGAATTATTCAAGGGATGTTGCAATTTAGCGATCCCGATTTGCATCGCCGCGAAATCACCGTGCTCGCCAGTCGCAATGCCACTGCCATTGATTTTGATGCGGTGATTGCCGCCTTGCCGAGTATCGATATCGCCGCATGGGCCACCCATCAAGCCACCCCAGAGCAACTCCCCGGGGTGATGAATGCCTGGCGGAATCCTGCCAGCGGCGTCATCAAAGGCATGCTGAGTTTCGATTAATCTACATCTTCAGCTGCCTTGTTTGGCATGAAAAAGGAACACCATGTTTGCCCGCCAATACCCTGCCTTGCGGCACCGCCCGTATCGTTTGTTGTGGAGTGGCTTGTTAGTGTCCAATATGGGCACCTGGATGCAAAATGTAGCCCAAAATTGGCTCATCTACAAAATGACCAACAACGACCCCCTTTACCTCGGCTGGATGGGTTTGGCCTTTGCAATCCCGATGATTGCCTTACCCCCCATTGGGGGCTATTTGGCCGACCGCCTGCCACGGAACAAAATATTGCGGGTTACCCAATGGAGCATGGCCATCTTGGCCTTGCTTCAAGCGGGATTAACCGTGGCTGGCCGCAATACGCCGTGGTTTATTTTGATTGCCACATTCCTCAATGCCACCTTACTCGCCGTCGATAATCCCACCCGCCAAGCCCTCATCCCCACGCTGATTCCCCGCGCAGACCTGCTCAATGCCCTCGCACTCAATTCGGCCACCTACAATGGGGCAGCGCTCATCGGTCCGGCATTGGCTGGGTTTTTGCTGGGGGTGATGGGACCAGGCTGGTTGTTTTTTGGCAATGCCATCAGCTATTTCGCCGTCATTTATGCGATTACGCATATGCCCGCCGAGGCACCCCACCCACCCAGCACCGCCACCCTCGGCGAAGCGTTGCTGGGCGGGGTGCGCTTTGCACTGAGTCATCGTTTGACGGGAGTGTTGTTATTGACCTCGACGATTATGTCTATTTTTGGGCGCTCGTATCAACAGCTCTTGCCGATTTTTGCCGATGATATCTGGCATATTAGTGCCCAAGGCTATGGGATTTTGTTGTCGGCGGCCGGAGCCGGCGCGCTCATCGGCGCCCTCGGACTCGCCTCCATCCCCAAAATTACCCCCAACGCCACCAACCTACGCATCGCCGGCTTGGCATTTGCGGTGTTGCTGGCAGGATTTGCCTTGAGCCCATGGTGGACATTAGGCGCGTTGCTCTTGGTGCTGGTGGGGATTATCAGTACCGCTGCCACCACGATGATTGCCACCATGCTCCAACTCGAAGTACCCGGGCATTTACGCGGCCGGGTCATGAGCTTGCATGCAGTGACCCTCATCGGCGTGCCATCGTTTGGTGGCTTGTTGGTGACCAATCTGACTACATGGCTCGGCCATGGTAGCAATATCGCCGACATTAGTGCCAGCGGTGCACCATTGGCGTTAGTGGTGGGGGCGGTGTGTGTGGCCATATTGTTTATCGTGGTTCGCTTCCCCGCCCGTACCGACCACCGCTAACACGAAAGGAACGACACAGATGCGTGGGGTTAAAAAACAAGACTTACCTTCAAAACCGTGCGTCACTTGTGGGCGACCATTTACGTGGCGCAAAAGCCTCGCCAAGACCTGGGATGATGTAAAATATTGTAGCGATGCCTGTCGCCGCTACAAACAGAGCGGCGGTAAACCACCCAGCACGAAACGGAATGACGCATGAATACCCCACTCCAACGCGAATTTGCCTCACGAGACGAATTAATCGCCTACCTGCACCACGAATTCGCAGATATCGTCGGTGATGATACCGATGTCGCACCCACGCGCGGTGGCCGGCAGGCAGCCGTAGGTCAACTCGCCACCATCAATCCAGCCCGCTATACCGCTACCCGCAATGCCCTCAATGGTGCCGTGACTCGCCTCAGTGCCTACATCAGGCACGGTGTACTTAGCCTCGCCGAGGTGCGTGACGCCGTATGGCAACGCGTCAAATACCCTCATGACGCCGAAAAACTCATCACCGAGCTAGCGTGGCGCGACTACTGGCAACGCGTCTATGCCAAGATTGGTGATGGTATCTGGCAAGACCGTGAACCCTACAAAACTGGCTATGCCGCCACACACTACATCGATGAACTCCCCGACGATATCCGGACGGGGCAGACGTCACTGGCCTGCATGGATGCGTTTGCAGACGAATTAATCACTACGGGATATTTGCACAACCATGCCCGCATGTGGCTGGCCGCCTACCTCATCCATTGGCGGCAGGTGAGCTGGCAAGCCGGGGCGCGCTGGTTTTTGCAACACCTGCTCGACGGCGACCCCGCCAGCAATAATTTGTCGTGGCAGTGGGTGGCAAGCACGTTTAGCCACAAGCCTTATTTTTTCAACAAAGAAAACCTCGCCCGCTATACCAACCACCGCTTTTGTGGTGACTGCCCGCTGGCGCGCACATGCCCACTGGATGCATCATACGAAGCCCTCGGTCAACGCCTTTTTCCGCAAATGCCACCGCAATAACGACAAGGAATCGCAATGCCACCAATACTCTGGATTCACGGCGATTGCCTACGCCCCACCAATCCGGCGTTGCTCGCCCATCCCGACGCACCAGCGATTTTTGTCTGGGATGACGCACTGCTCCAGCAGTACCACATCAGCCTAAAACGCATCGTGTTTATGTACGAGGCGCTACTCGAGTTGCCGGTGACTATTTATCGCGGAGATGTGGTCGCGCAAATCACCCAATTTGCCCAACTCCACCAGTCAGACACGATTGTGACCACGGCGACGCCGGCACCACGGTTCAAGGCAATCTGTAGCCAGCTACGGCGTGACTACACCATGCAGGTGTTGGCAGAGCCTGTATTTGTCGATATCCCAATTAACACGGACATCAAGCGCTTTTCGCGCTATTGGCAAGTCGCTAAATCACGCCTCATCCCATAACCACACCAAAAGCTGTCCGATTCGCAATGAATCGGACAGCTTTTGGTCGATATAGTGTGGTTAGGCGACTTGCCGGCGTTCATTGATGGCATCGATAATCCGCAACATGACCAAAAACACGACGACCACGGCACTCCCCACATATACCCAATACAAGGCCAATTTATCGGTACCGGCCATAATTGCATGCACCATCACCATCACATAGGCGGCGAAACTGAGGTAATGAATCGCACGCCAGACGTTTTGGCCGGTCCAACTGCGTACCCAAAAACTCACCGTCACAAAAATCAACAAGTAGCAGCCGATTTGGCCGAGGGCGGCGGCGACGGGTCGATAGGCATCGGCGGTAAACGGCACAAATACCAACGCCAAGGTATATGGGACCACGGTATCAAGTAACAACACCAACATGTGAGTAAGACTAAACACCACGGATAACCACGAAATATGGCGATGCAAATCGACAATTTGGGCGACTTTGCCTAATTGTTTGCCGATATTAGTGGTCAATAGTAAGCCCCACACAATACTCAACCAAATCAAGCCGTACGCCACAATTCCGGCCGCCCGACAAATATACCAATACGCAGTCGGGTTTTCGCCTTGCAGGCTAGCCACAATCCCTGATACGTAGGTGGGAATCACGACCCAAGCCACAACCAACCCCACCACCAAACCAAGAAACACGGCACCGAGCACATTACTCCACGAAAAACGATCCAACATGGCATCAAGTACCGCTGCTGGGTCTTCCACCACTCGTGGTGGTTTGGACGTTTGTTGCGCCATGATACGCTCCATCTCATCTGTGTCACAAAATACGCTATACACATCAGTGTACTTGAAAACAGTGGAGACTTGCACTATCGTGCAAATCTCCGCTTGGGCCACCTGATTGTCACACGAGATAGTTTCGCGTTATTTCGATCCACCGGTTGACCCACCACCGCCGCCAGGAGCTGGTTTGCCTGGCTTGCCTGGGCGTGGTGCCGCCACCACCGGCGCAACAGTTGGTTGCACGATGACGCGCAATACGGGCATCGCATCAACCGCGACGGTGGGGGCTGGTGCATCGGGGGCATTTGTGGGTAACGGCTGGTCGACAGATTGTACCGGGGCAGGATTCACCGCATCCACTTGTGGTTTTTTGTACATGCGTAACGTGGGAAGCGGTGGTTGCGTTGGCAGCACTTGGAGCGTCGGAATGGGGGCATAGTCGATAGCCACCAAAGCCGCTGTTGGTTGGAGTGGGATATCGGTGGGCATCACGGTGGGTTCCTCGGCTGCTGCGACAGTCTGTGGCGCGAGGGAGGTGGGGTTGGATAACAGCATCCAGCCAATAATCGTCCCACAGGTCGCTAATGCCGTAAAAATCGTCCGCCCCATCAACCGTTCATTTTGTTCAGTTTGGGTTTTGATTTTTTGGACTAATTTACGGTCAATCGGTCCGTTAGTCATCATCGCCTCCGTTATCGTGATCTTCATCGTGATCTTCTTGGTGATCTTCTTGATGATCGTCATCGTCATCATCACGATGACCTGGCCTATCGTTTGGTGGGGGCACGGTATCGTTTGATTGCGGAGGCGCAGTCCGCGCCGCAGCCGCAGCTGCGGCATTCACGGCGATACCGTTATAGACCACCGTGCCATCTTTGGCGGCCATATAAATCGTCCCCGTATCAAACACAAATTCATAGGCGACGGTATTTTCGTACAAGACCATATCGGGTTTTTGGAGCAATTTGGCGGTGGGATCGATTGCTTGGGCACTCGCTAACGCCACATCAAGTGGTATTTTGTCTGGCGTTGCCGTAGGCACAATCACCACTGCCGTTGCGGGCACAGGAATCGCAGTCGGTACGAGCGGTATACTAGTCGGCTGGCTCATGACCCCGACCAATGCATTATATTTATTCGCCAAGGCAACTTCTTTGGCTCGGGCGTTGGCCAAATCAGCAGCCGATTGCGCAATGAGTTGATTGGCTTCGGCGAGTCGCGCTTGGTAAGTGGCTTCACGTTGCTGGACGGTTTGGGCGTCGACCACGGGACGGGGCGTGGCTATTTCAGTGGCAATAAATTCAACAGTTACACTCGGAGCCGGCAGTGACGCAACAGCCTTGAGCATAAACGTATCAGGAGTCATTACTTGACTCACCACCGCACCAACCACCACACTCACAAATACGGTGGCGCTCGCCGCTAACAACAATTTCATCCGCATATATACCACCTACATAAGATACATCATCAACACGCGTAATACCCAAAAATTCAATATCCCACAGCTTATGGGCGGGTAGGACGGCGGCTTTGCCGGGCTTGTTCAGTTACCAATGTCGGTATCGGTACTAATTGGGTTGCCACATACACCGTCGGAATGATTTCTGGTTGGATGACCGGTTGCGCCACCACTTGCACCACGGGGGCGGGCTGTATCCGCACAAAAGGCGGCTCTTGCGCCCCAGTCTGCGCCATCAACATCCAGGCCACAATCAGGCTACAGGTCGCAAGGGCAGTTACGATGGCCCGGGCGATTTGACGTTCTTGTTGTTCCTCAGCTTTGACCTTTTGGACAAACTTGTGATCAACCACTGCTCCTGTAGCTACTGGTTTGGCGACTTTGCGTTCGTTATTTGCGCCGACTGATGACATATCGGAAGGGGCTTCGTATAATTTTTGGGTAATAATACCGTTGCTCATGACCGTACGCTCCTATCTATCATCAATTCAATTATGGTTGGTTGCGGTTACGACGCGGACGGTCGGGGCGATCACCACGCGGGGGACGATTGGAGTCGTTCCCTACGGTAGGTGGAACAATAGTATTTGACAGTACATCACCGTTGGTCGCTGCCACATAGACGGTCCCACGATCAAACACAAACTCATAGGCATCGACGTTTTGATAGAGCACCACCGTTGCTGCTTGGGTCAAGCGCACATTGGGATCAAGGCTCTGCGCAATCGCAAGTGCCGCAGCGGGCACAATCCGCGCAGGGACTGCAGTGGCCACTGGTTGATTGGCTTGGGTAGTCACGACGTCATTGTATTTTTGGGCAATTTCGGCAGCCGCTGCTTGGGCTTTTTGCAGTTCCGTCTGTGATTGCGCAATCGTCTGATTGGCTTCAGCTAAGCGCGCTTGGTAGGTTGCTTCGCGTTGTTTGGCTAATTCATCAACCACCGGTATTGGAGTCTGTGTCGTTGTGCTGGCCGGCTGATTGGCGGCGCTTGCCGAAGTCATCGTCAATTGCGTCACCACCGCACTAATAATTACTGCAATAAATACCGTGGCACTCGCCGCAACCAATAACTTCATCCGCATGATATTCACCCTTTACATTGCATTTACTTGTTGCAAAAATGACGGTGCTGTGCGGCCAAAAGTTCCCCATACACAATACCTACGCCAAAACACCTCACCCCTAGCGTCATTCCATGCCAGTTGCGAT